>CAMBEJ010000151.1 GCA_945865375.1 Akkermansia muciniphila
TGCCTTTGACTCCAACCCAAGCGCCAATCTCCAAAGGAAGCTTCGCCCTGATTCCGGCGCTCCTGATGGCTTTGCTCGGCATTGTGGGGAGCGCACGCGCGCAAACGTGCGCTTCGCTGCCGCCAGGTTTAGTCGCGTGGTGGCGAGCCGAAAACAATGGCAGCAATTTTCTTGGTGGAAATATTGCCACCGGGATTTCGTTTGGCATCGGGAAAGTTGTGCAGGCGTTTCAATTTGATGGTAGCAATTATGCTCAAGTACAAAATGGGGGACTCTCAAGCTCCACCAACCTCACGATCGAGGGTTGGTTTTATGTCGAAGGACAAAATGACGGTCCAGCGCTTGCTGGTACATCTCCCGTTGATGTCGGGAGCGGATGGAATCTGATGATAGCCGAAGGGCTCAAGCCTACATTCGGTTTGGTAAAGGGACAGACAAGTGAAAACGTGCTCTCCGCAGTTCCAATCGCATTGAGCACTTGGGCACACATAGCTGCCACTTATGATGGAACCAATATTAGCATTTTCGTGAACGGAGGGTTGCAAGGTTTAAAGGAATCTCTCGGTGGCTATACACCCAGCAGCGGGCCAATGCTCATTGGAGGCGCCAGTTGGTGCGAGAGCTATGGTTGCAGCGGTTACAAATTTCGCTTGACCGGGCGGGTTGATGAATTATCCATTTACAATCGCGCTCTCACCGCCGGCGAAATCCAAGCAGTTTACAACGCCGGAAGCGCGGGCAAGTGTCCCACACTCACTCCCGAAATTACGACGCAGCCCGTCGATCAGATCGCGCTTGCCGGCACCGATGTCGCATTTACTGTCGAGGCTCACGGTGTAACCCCATTTTATCAATGGTTTTTCAACGGTACAAATCCCCTGCCGGAACAGACCAATTCCCACTTGCGACTGACCAACCTGCATTTCAGTCAAGCCGGCGCCTACTCCGTGTTGGTTTCAAACAATTTCGGCGCTGTCCTCAGTCGCAGCGCTGCCTTATCCTTGTCGGAAGCCCCGGACGCCGACAAGGACGGCATCCCGGATCATTGGGAACTGCGGTACGGACTGAAGCCAAACGACCCCTCAGACGCGATGCAGCTTATTCCCGGTGACCAACTCACCTATTTGCAGAAATACCGTTCCGGTCTTAATCCCCTCGTGCTGGACACCGACGGCGACGGCCTCACGGATTACGACGAATTGTTTATTCACGGCACGAACGCATTGGTCGCGGACACCGATGGAGACGGGATGCCGGACGCCTGGGAAGTCCCCAACAGCTTGAACCCGCGCGTCAACGACGCCACGGAGGACCTCGACCTCGACGGCTTGACCAATTTGCAGGAATACCAGAACCGCACTCAAGGCTACAGGCCCGACCGCGCGGCTTCCCTCGGTGACAGTCTCAGCGATTACGAACGGCTCTTCGGCACTCAGACCAACCGCTTTTACTACGACCGCAGCGACCGGCTCATCGGCGCGGACTATAATCGCGGCTCCAACGGCTTCGCCATCGCCTATATCTATGACGGCAACGGCAATCTGCTACGCCAGAAAAGCCTCGTGCGCGACGCGAACCACAATGGTCTGCCCGACGTGTGGGAATTCATCCACGGCCTCACCAACAACGCCAGTGCTTATGCCGACACCGACGCGGACCGTTGGACGGATTATCAGGAGTGGATGGCCGGCACGGGTCCGCGCGCGAACACGAGCCAGCCGGGAATGATTGAAAATCCCGGCCTCAACATTGCCTCGTTGCAACTTCCGTTCACGCCTTCCAACTTCGTCGTGGGCGTGGGCCAACTCGACGGCTCCGGCGCGGAAGAAATCGTCATCGGCGGGGACGGCAATCCGGGTGCGAATACGAACTTTTTCTTGGTGCTTTCCAAAACCTCGACGAGTTGGAGCACGCAGCGCGTTGATGTCGGAGCCTTCGGCATCACTTCCATCGCCGTCGGGCAACCGGCGAACCGGCCAAGCGTCGGCATTTACGCCGGTTTGCGTGGACCCACGAACGGAAGCGGGCGCATAGTCGAGTTCAGCCAAAGCGGTACGACTTGGCAATCGAATCTGGTCGCGTTGTCGACAAACACGGCGGCGTTTGTGTTGGGGGTGCACGACAGCAACGACGTGCTCGCCAGTCTGGCGACCACGAACGGAGCTGACGGGGTGCTTTATGCCTTCAATTTCTCGACGAGTTGGATCGCGCAGGCGGTAGCGACAAACACATCGCATCGCGGCCTTGGAACAGTCGGTAAGCTGGCCCAATCAGACCGAACTTCTCTGCGATTATTGGACAGTGGCGGCATTGGAGTTAGCGCGGACAGCATCGGTGGCTCACTTTCGATGAAATGGATCCCAGGGGGCAGTTTTATAATGGGCGACTCGTATTCTGAAGGCTACGCCAATGAATTGCCTGTACATGGCGTGCATGTGAGTGCGTTTCACATGGATAAGTTCGAGGTGAGCCGTGCGCTTTGGAACGAGGTTTATGCTTGGGGCTTGGCCCACGGCTACCAGTTCGACACCGTCCTTGCTGGCGGCCCTACGAATCATCCGGTCAATTGCAGTTGGTTCGATGCCGTCAAATGGTGCAATGCGCGTTCGGAAATGAGCGGGAGCACGCCAGTCTATTACACAGATGCTGCTCAAGCCACAGTCTATCGCATTGGACAGATTCCCCTGTCCAACGACGCCGTCAAATGGACCGCCAATGGTTATCGTCTGCCAACCGAGGCAGAATGGGAAAAGGCCGCGCGTGGTGGCGCGGCTGGAAACCATTTCCCATGGACCAGCTTCGGTGGGAACTATTCTGCCCACATTGATGGTAGCAAGGCCAACTACAACAACAGCGGCGATCCGTTCGATAATGGAACGACGCCAGTCGGTTACTACAATGGTTCGCAACAACCTCCAGGCGTTGACATGGCCAATGGTTACGGCCTTTACGACATGGCCGGGAATGTTTGGGAATGGTGTTGGGATTGGCTCGGAGATGATTGGTATTCTCAAGCTGGTGCGATCCAGGGCGACACACACGGGCCGGTTGCCGGTCAATTTCGTTTGCTGCGCGGTTCTCAGTGGGGAGATCAGCCAAGCAGCTTGCGCTGCGCATCTCGCCACCGTGAAACCCCGTCCATCATGAACAGCACCGTAGGCTTTCGGTGTGTGCGTGTTGCGGCTTTGGTTGAAGGACTCATCGTCTCCGAACCCTCCGCGACAGACACCTTGAACTGGCGTGGTGTTTCGCTCGCAGCCGGTCTATTGCGTGGAACGAACAGCAGTTCCATTTTCTACACCTTTGCCGACGACAAGAACGCCAACGGCTTGATTGATTTCGCGGACGATTTCGTTACAGCCGAATATCTGCTGAGCGGCACGAACGCGAGTTTGTTGACCCTCTCCCGTCAGCCCATTGCTTCCCCGACTGTGGCGCAGAGTTACGGCTTGGCGTCCGTGAATTTCTTGAACGCCACCAACGAGGTCTTCTTCACCGGCGAACCGGACGGCCAGGTGTTTGCATGGACGGCGACCGGCACGAACTCTCTGCAGCGACAACTGTTCAGCGCGCAACACGCAGGCAAGGGGTGGCACGCGCTCGCGGCTGTGAAGACATTCGATCCCGGGGCTGGCCTAGTCGGATTGCTCGTCGATCCGGCGACACCGAACAAGTACGATGTGATCCTCTGGCCACCTCAGGCGCAGTTGCCGCGGGCCGCGAGTTTTCCGCAGACCGCACCGATCACGCGAATTATGTCGGCACCTGATCGCGGCGGCGGAATCGCCGAGGTTGAAGTCAGGATTTGGGATGCGGAAGGGAATGCGTCGCTGCCAATGCTACAGTATTTTCTGCCCTCCGGGACAGCATGGTTGAACGCGACTCTGGTTGGCGTGGGCGCGGCAGCCTACGGAAGCGTGCCCGTTCTTCCAACGGGTGCCACGCATCGTTTGGTTTGGAATGCCGCAGTGGATCTCGGAGGAAGCTTTACGAACCAGGTCCGGCTGCGCGCGCGCGCCAAGGATGTCACGCTGCCGGGGCCTTGGTCTGACGAGGCCACGTATCAAGTTGAGATTTCAGTGGAAAGCCCGGTGGCGGTGAACGACTCGACCACAACGCCCGAAGACTCGCCGGTGGACATTGTCGTTCTGACTAACGACACAGTAGCTCCAGGGCGAACTTTGACCCTCACGAGCGTGACGCAGGGCGCGCACGGATCGGTCAGTATCAATGCGAATTCGACTGTGAAATATTCCCCGGACGCGAATTTCTTTGGAGCACAGACGTTCACTTACACAATCTCGGATGGCGCAGGGGGCTCCAGCGTCGGTGTCGTGACCATCACTGTGATCCCCGTCAACGATCCGCCGATGATTTCAATCATTGCCACTCAAACAACTTCCAAGGACACGCCGACCGCGGCCATCGCATTTGCAATCAGCGATCCGGAGACGCCGGCGGAGAACCTGATCGTCACGGGTCGCTCTTCGAATACGAGTTTGGTCCCCGATGCCAAAATCGTCTTTGGTGGCGGTGGTGGCAGTCGAGCGGTCACCATCACACCCGCAGCCGGCCAAACGGGACGGACAACGATCACGGTTCGGTTGACTGATGCGGGCGGTCTTTCGGCGGAGCAAAACTTTCTGCTGACGGTGACTGCCGGGACCGGAGGCCTGCTCGAGTTGGTGGTTGGGAATGCCGCGGGCGCGCAAGGCAGCCAGGTGGTCGTGCCAGTCCAAATCAATGGGTTCTCAAACATCCTCACCGCGCAATTCTCCATGCACTGGAACACGAATGTGGCCGTCCTGGCCGGCGTCGAGCAATTCGGATTGTCCGGACTGGGCATTGGCAACTTTGGCACCAACCAGGCCATCAACGGGGTCATTATCGTTTCGTGGGATGACGAAAGCACTGACCAAGCCGGAGTTTCTCTGGCAAACGGATCCGTCCTGTTCGCGCTTCGTTTCAATCTGGTTGGAAGTTTGGGAAGCAGCACTCCGATTACCATCGATGGTATCCCCGCGCCTATCGAGTTGCTCGACAGCCAATTGCGGCAGGTGACATTGATCCCAACGCCAGGCCTCTTGACCGTGGCGAACACCGTTCGCATCGCCGGTGCGGTCAAATACTACAGCCGTGCCAACGTCGTACCAGGCGTGGTGTTGAATTTGACAAGCGACCAGCCTCAAACTGCGACCACCGCCGGCGACGGGGCGTTTGCTTTTGTGGTGGGCACCGGAGGAAATTATTCCGTGACACCAAGCAAAACGACCGACAGCCCTCCGAGCCTGGGTGTGACGACGTTGGACATCACATTGATGCGTCGGCAAATCCTTGGCATTGCCGGTTTGGATTCGCCCTACAAACTCTTGGCGGCGGACGTGAATAATTCCAGCAATGTGACCACGCTGGACATCACACTCATTCGCCGGGTCATCTTGGGGATTACGAACACCTTCCCGGCTGGTCAGTGGAAGTTTGTGCGATCGGACTTTGGATTTGCGAATCCGCTCTTGCCTTGGGTTTATGAACCAACTCGCACATACACCGGCCTCGTCGATGAGTTGGTCAACCAGGATTTTGTGGCGATCAAGTTGGGCGATGTGAACACTTCGTGGATGCCGCCGGCGGTCGTGGGGCCCAACAGTTTGGAGGCAAGTGGCAAAAAGACGGATGCGATAAGTTCAACCGCAATCGCGAAGCATTCCACCACGTCCAAGACCCCCAAGGCGAACAATCCGATGGAGAGGAATCTGTCGCTACCCACTTCGCGGCTTGCTCTCATTGCAGGCAGCGCATCGGTTGCGCCTGGGCGATCGGTCAAGATTCCAGTTTCAACCAGTGGCTTCACGCAGGCGACCAGTTTGCAGTTCACGCTGCGGTGGGATGCTTCGGTGCTCCAGTGGGTAGGGATGTCGGACTTCGGATTGCCGGGTTTGGCGGCGGAGAATTTCCATACGGGCGGCGCGGCGGAAGGGCGCTTGGCGTTTTCGTGGGATGATCCCAATGCGACCGGCGTCACGGTGGCTGATGGAACGGCGCTGTTTCATGTCGAATTCAAAGCGGTCAGCCAGGGCACCTCGAAGTCGATGATTGAGTTTCAGGACAGTCCGACTTTGCGGGAAGTGACGGTGAATTTTGCGGCGGCGCCTTTCATGTGGGAAAGCGGGCAGGTTATTGTGGAAGCGGAATCGAAGAGGTCAGGGGTCTCGGTGGAGGTGGTGCCACAGTTGAGCATGCGAGGCGGAGAAGGCCTGGTATTGAGGGGCGAAGCTGGGGCAACCTATCGGATCGAGTACACGGAGAGATTGAGCACAGGCAGTCAGTGGAAGACACTCACGACGCTGAAATTGGTCGGGGACCTGGAACGGGTCGTACCGATCGAAAGGGCTGGTTCCCACCAACGGTTTTATCGGGCAGTCCTGGTGCAGTAGGGCAGCGGTGACTGCGATTCAATGGGTCAGCACGAATAAGGTTCGGTGAGAAACCACCGGCAGCCGATAGCGGCTTCCCATCCACGGGTTCATGTCAGGATGCCTTTGATCACCTAGCCACTCATGTCTGTGAGGCGAAAGTCGCGGCCTTGGAATTTGTAGGTGAGTTGGGTGTGGTCGATGCCGAACAGATGAAGAACGGAATTACTCTCCTTCGCGCAACTGCAGCCGACCGTCCTCATTCATTCTGAACAAATGCACCGTCGTTCTGCCGATTGTGGACACGCCGATGACTTCACCACCTTGCCGTGTGAAGTGTTGGTTCCATACATCAAGCCGGGGATGAAATAAACGAGACATTCCGCCAGTTTGCGGATCGAGGCCGGAGAGGTTCGGACCTTTGTGGAGATTGCAGTGGTGACAAGCGAGCGCGAGATTTTCCGTCATGTCCGAGCCTCCGTGTTGCCGCGCGGTGATGTGTTCGACGTGAAATGGCAAGGGTTCCTGCTCCGACCGCAGCCCGCAATACTCGCAGCGGCCCGCCGCGCGTTGCCGGACCAACTGGCGCAGCCGGGCATCCATCAAGAGGATTTCGCTTGCGTTAGCACGCGACGAGCTTTGGCCTGAAGAATCCCGATCAACGTACTGGCCTGCACGTAGGCTTCATATTCGGCGCGTTCGTCGGGTGTAAGCTGGCCTTCGTTGCACTTCTCCGCCAGTTCCTCCACCCGTGCCTGGGCGCGCTCGCCCACTCGCAACGACGACAGTGCGCGGGCCGTCTCCAGCCCAAAGCAGCGGCTGACCGGCTCGAGCATCTCGTCCAACACTGCGCTGCCATGTCCGTTTTGCATGCCCTGAGTGTAAGTCTGAGAACCGGAAATGCAACTCTGCGAAGCGGGAACGCTAGCGTCTGCTTGAAGGCGGATTAAGGTCCGGGCAAATCAGCAAAATTGTGGCGGCGGCGGCTGTCCACAGAAAAACGTGTCTTTGGGCTAGAAATCGTTTCGGGAGGAGTTGCTGGCGCAGATGACCGAGCGGATGGGGTCGCAACATCACGGGAAGGAACGAGCGGAGATTGCGGAAGCTCTCATCGCAGAGGAATTGAAAGGGCGGTGTCGGCAGAAAACCGATCTCATGTCCAAGACCAAGCCACTATCATAAACCGCTTGTTTCATGAAGCAACGCCGCAAAATGGACGCCGAGAAAGTGAGAATCGCCCGGTGTTTGCGGAGGGAAACAGCGACGACCTTGGACTGGATCACCCAACGGCTGAAAGTGCCGAGGGGAGGGTTCTCATTATTGGATGCTCGACTTTTTTCGGCAACAACAAGCCGCCTGGTTCGCGCCTTATCCCTGTTGGGAAGGAATACAACCGAACAGACAAAACAAAGACAGCGGGCTTGAACTGCCCCAACCAAGTAGTGTAAAGGTAACACGGTGACAATCGACGCCATTCGAGAAGCCCGCGACACGACGCCGTTCAAACCTTTTACCGTTCGCACGTCGGATGGCAGTGCGTTCGAAGTACCGAATCACGACTGCTTGCTGGTCGCTGAGGAAGGCCGGACAGTTATTGTCGTCACGCAGGACCAGAAATTCCATATCCTGGCAACGGATTTGATTGCGAGCATTTCTCGCGGAGCTAACGTTCGCTGAGACGCGGATCGTTGGTCTCGTCCAGAGGTCTTCCTTGCCGCCTCTATCCGAGTCGTCTTGGACACACACCGTCCATCCTTCCACTGTGGACAGACACCATGCCGGACAATTCACAATTCGGAATCACGCCAGGATCCCATTAATCACCTGGCCGCTCACGTCGGTGAGGCGAAAGTCGCGGCCTTGGAATTTGTAGGTGAGTTGGGTGTGGTCGATGCCGAACAGATGCAGGATGGTCGCGTGGAGGTCGTGGACGCTCATGATGTTCTCCACGGAATGGTAGCCGAACTCGTCGGTTTGGCCGTAGGAAGTTCCCCCTTTGATCCCGCCGCCCGCGAGCCAGATGGAAAAGCCTTTCATGTGATGATCGCGCCCGCTGCCCTGGGCCATCGGAGTGCGCCCGAACTCACCTCCCCAAATCAGCAGCGTGTCCTCGAAAAGCCCCCTCTGCTTCAGATCCTTGATGAGCGCGGCGCAAGCCTGATCCACCTCCGCCGCTGTTCCCTTGACATGGCTTTTCAGATCGCCGTGATGATCCCAATCGCGGTGATAGAGTTGAATGAACCGCACTCCGCGCTCCGCCAGCCGCCGCGCGAGCAGGCAATTGGCGGCGAAGCTGCCGTCCGCCCCTTTCGTGCCGTAGAGGTCCAGCACCGATTGCGGTTCGCCGCCGATGTCCATCAGCCCGGGCACGGAGGATTGCATGCGAAAAGCCATTTCATATTGGGAAATCCGAGTTAACGCCTCGGGATCATCCACGATGTGATGACGGCTTCGGTTGAAGGAATTCACCGCGTTGACGACATCGCGCTGCCTTGCCAGGCTGATTCCCTTCGGACGGTTGACATACATGACAGCGTCGCCTTTGGAACGGAATTCCACCCCTTGGAAGCGGCTCGGGATGAACCCGCTGTGCCACTGCCGCGCGGAGATGGGCTGCGATTGGCCAAAAGCGCCGGTGGAGATCAGCACGACAAAGCCGGGCAGATCCTCGCTCTGGCTGCCTAGTCCGTAGAGAAGCCAGGATCCCATGCTGGGCCGCCCTGAGATGGAGGTGCCCGTATTCATGAATGTGTGGGCTGGGTCGTGGTTGATGGCCTCCGTGACCATGGAACGAACAATGCAGAGGTCATCCGCCATCTCGCCTAGCCGAGGGAATATCTCGCTCAGATGCTGGCCCGATTTTCCGTAGTGTTGGAACGCGTGCTGAGGGGCGAAGCAGTTGAGTTTTTGATTTTGCAACTGCGCGATCGGTTGTCCTTTCGTGATGGATTCCGGCATGGGATTGCCGTGCATTTCCGCGAGCTTCGGTTTGTAGTCAAGAGTTTCGAGGTGCGAAGGCCCTCCGGCCATATACAGATGGATCACACGCTTGATACGCTGAGGAAGATGCAACGGTTTGACCACGCCGGTCCAAGCATCAGAGGTTGTCCCCTGGGCGCGGGAGGCCGCGTTGATCAAGCCTGGGTTGAGGGTTGAGGCCAGGGCCAAAGCTCCAAGGCTGGCACCGGATTTTCTAAAAAAAGCGCGCCGGTTCAGTTCCATGCGAGCGTCATCGAAGGGCTCCATAAGCTCAGTTCCTGGTGATGGTTTCGTGGAGATTGAGAATGACCCGGGCCACGGATGTCCAGGCGGCAAGTTCCGCCTTGTTCATCCAGTGCGCTGCCTTGCGCTCCCCAATCTGCAAGAGCTCGGCCGCAGCGGTCGGATCGTCCTCATACTGCCGTTGATGACGCTGGGCGATTGACTTGAGCAACGCCACCTCGGACGAAGTAGCCCGGCGCGACAGAGCCTGATCAAAAGCGAACTGTATGCGCGACTCCGGCTGGGGCGCTGCCTCCAGCAGGATCCGCTCCGCGAACACGCGCGCTGCCTCCATGTAAATCGGATCGTTGAGCAGCACCAGCGCCTGCTGAGGCGTGTTCGAACGGATCCGTTCCGCGGTGCATTCCTCGCGGCTGGGGGCATCGAACGCCAGCAGGCTGGGGTGCGGGAAGGTGCGCGCCCAGTAAGTGTAAACGCCGCGCCTGTATTGGTTCTCATTCTTGTCGGGCTCATACTCGCGCTTGGGAAAATTGAGCAGCGCCCAGTAGCCCGCAGGTTGGTAAGGCTTGACGCTCGGGCCCCCGATTCGTTCGGTGAGAAGTCCGCTGATGGCAAGCGCATTGTCGCGGAGGGTCTCAGCGTCGAATCGAAAACGAGCCTGACGTCCCAGCAGCATATTGTAAGGGTCGATCTGCCGGAGGCGAGTGGTCTCCTCGGAGGATTGCCGGTAGGTGGTGGACAAAACCATTTGCTTGATCAGGCTCTTCAAGTTCCAGCCGCTGTCCCGGAATTCGCAGGCCAGCCAATCCAGCAGCTCCGGATGGGACGGGGCCGCCCCCTGCGAGCCGAAATCAGCCAACGATTTGACTAGGCCCTGCCCGAAGAACAGATTCCAAATCCGGTTCACGAAGACCCGGGCGACCAGTGGGTTTTCAGGAGAGATCAGCCACTTCGCCAAATCCATCCGGGTTGCCGGTTTGCCTCCGGTCTCGAGACGGGCGAGAAAGGAGGGCACGTCCGGCAGTGCCTCGGGGCCCGACTCATCGAGCCAGTTGCCTCGCGGTAAGATGCGCATCACGCGCGGCTTGGTCGACTCCGAGATCAGGGTCTTCACAATTTTTCCCTTCAGCTCATCGATTTTCTTCTGCACGGCCGCCATGTTGGTTCTGACGGGTTCCAAGATGGGCGACTGGGTTCGAAAATACTTCGCCAGATCCTCCCTCTGCTTCTGGCTCTGCTCCGCTTGGCCTGCGGCGAGGATCGGGAGAATCTCCTTGGGAACAGCCTTCGCGACAGGGCGTTGCTCGATCGTGGCGGCGAGGCGGAACCGTCCCAGGTTCATGTGGGCATTTTGGTCTTGGTGCAAATTGAAGGTCAGCGTTGTCTCCGCCGTGCTTCCTATGTCCTCCTTTGTTTCGAAGACCACCTCGTTGGTTTGCCCCACCTGCTCCAAGATCCCCCAAGCAGTATCGAGCTTTTTGTCGATCAGGTTGGCTGACGGTTGTTTGTCCTGCGAATGGGAGGCGCTGGCTTCGAGCCATTCCACCGTTTTTCCAGCCACCGCCAACTCAAACTCGGCCAGCAGCAAATTGCCATCGTCACCACGCCCCGGCCCGCTTTTTGGCAGCGAAGGCTCCGGCATGACTTCGAGGCGGAAGCCGGTGATCCCCTGCAAACGAGTTTGCACTGTGATCGTGTAAGTCTCCTTGTACGCGTTCGTCCCGGTTGCGAGAATCGATCCATCCTCCAGGAGTCGCAGTTGGGCACCCTGTTTGGAGGTCATCACGGCTGGCTTCAAAATAATCCAATCAGTGGAAATCAACTGCCAGTTGACCAGGGAGGCGTCGAGCTCGGACGTCTGGGTGTCGATCTGTTTTTGCAGGATGGTTTTCTGCCGTTCTAACTCATCCCATTTCTCCTTTTCAACCGGCGTGGGTATCAAAAAAGATTCCTGGGAACCGACGGCCGTTTCCTTCACATCGGCAAAAAATGCGGCCATCGAATAGAAATCCTTGGCACTGAAAGGATCGTATTTGTGGTCATGACATTCGGCGCACCCCAAGGTCGAGCCAAGCCATACCGCCGACACATTGCGAACCCGATCGGCAGAATACTTGGCCAGGTATTCCTTGGGCTGTGAACCTCCCTCCTGAGTGGTCATGAGAAGCCGGTTGTAGCCGGAAGCCACTTTGTGTTCGAGCGCCGCCTCAGGAAGAAGGTCGCCAGCGAGCTGTTCCAAGGTGAAACGATCGAAAGGTTTGTTTTCGTTGAAGGCCCGGATGACGTAATCTCGAAAAAGATAAATGTTGCGGTGCTGATCTCCATGATACCCCTCGGTGTCGCCGTAACGCACCAGATCGAGCCAGTGGAGCGCCATCCGTTCACCGTAACGAGGCGAGGCGAGCAATCGGTCCACGAGCCGCCCGTAGGCGGCCACACTGTGGTCAGCTGAAAATTCAGCAACCACTTGAGGGCTGGGTCTCAGCCCGGTCAGATCGAAGGCGAGCCTTCGCACCAACGTGACAGGGTCGGCTTCCGCATTGGGTTTCACCCTTTCCCTGGCCAACCGCGACAAAATAAAGCCGTCGATGGGGTTGGATGGAATGGCTGCGCTTGGGAAAGGTTTAGGATGGGGTCTTTCGGCCGGGAGATAAGCCCAATGCGACTGCCACGGCGCACCTTGTGCGACCCAGTTGCCCAGGAGTGTCACCTGGGCTTGGGTCAGCCGTTTGCCGCTTTTGGCCGGCGGCATCCGATCGTCCTCATTCAGCGTTTTCGTCAACTGGAGTAATTTGCTCGCTCCAGGATCGCCTCGGACGATCGCGAAGCCACCCGACTCGAGTTTACCAAACGCCCCCTCCTCTTGGTCGAGGCGCAGGCCCGCCTTGCGTTTGTTCTTGTCCGGCCCGTGGCAGGCATAACAATGTTCGGAAAAGATCGGCCTGATGTCCCGGTTAAAAAGAATCTCAGGCCCCTTCGTGGACAAGGGAGAAACCGACGCTTGGAGCGGCCTCTCAGGCGAGCTCGCCAGCGCACAAGAGAACCCCATCACCCAAACAACTCTCGAGCAAAACAGCAGCCTCACGGCCAACGAGAGCCGCCTTGAAAAAAGGATGAACCTCCAAAAGTTGGACGCGAGTCGAGGCCATGAACCCTCCAGACAATGGCAGGGACGTCCCGATGGGTCGTCCGCGCCGCGTCCATCGGCGCAATCAGAGCAGCGATTTGGCCGAAAATGAGGCCTGACTCGGAAACCGTGACAATTCCGCCCGCTGACTCGCGGGCGGAGAAATCTCAGCGCAACGTCCCCACCACTCCGCCGAATCGCCTTTCGATTCATGAAAAGAGGCTTCATCGGGTTGCTTGAAACCAAACGATAGTTTTCCAAATTGTCCATCACCTGGTGCAGCGAATGTCGGCAGTCATCGTGGTTCGCGAGCCCATTCCCTAATATATGCTAGAGCAGACTCCAAACAACTGCCACGACGCAAGAGAAATGTCGCGTAAATTGACGGAAGTCGAACCCGTGTCTCGCACAAATCTGTGTCATGTCTTACAGGTGGGTGCTGAGGGTGCTGGAAACCGGTCTGGTGCGACTCGCCTTTGATCTGGACACCGCCGTGAGGCCATCCCCTGAGTCATGCCTCCTGACGGGTCGTGTTAGATTCAATGACTTCACGTACTTCAAGGGTACCACTTCTTTTCCCGGAGTGATTCATTTTCGGGGATCAAAAGCAGCGTGTTTGCGTCCCACGAAAGGGTAATATATGCTGCTCCCAACAATCGTCACGAATGACACCGGCCCATAAATCACGACGAGCCTTTGTCGCATTCATTGCGCTCGGCTCGATATGTCACACCCCAATCGCCATGTCACAAGCTTCTCAGCCAACCCCCGCAAAGGTCTCGATTGTTGAAGACAGGTTCGGTCGGGAACGGCAGCTCACAAGCGGCCCCGGAGGACGGATTCTCACGAACACAGGGGTCTGGTCCCCAGACGGTCAATGGATCGTTTATGACACGCGATCGGATCCCGCTGGGAATGTGTTCGACGGAGAACATATTGAAATGGTCCACCTCACCTCCAGAGAAGTTCGCCGCGTTTACAGCTCCAAAAACGGCGCCCAATGCGGCGTGGTCACCTTCCACCCAACTCAGCCCAAAGTGGTCTGCATTCTGGGTCCCGAGAACCCAACCCCGGGCTGGTCGTATGGCCCAAGCCATCGGCAGGGTCTCATCGTGGATATCCAGGACTTCCTGCGGCAACCGCAAGCCGACCCGGCGTCTCCATGGCACTTCCTGGACGCCAGGAACCTGACGACTCCTTTTACACCCGGTGCTTTGCGCGGGGGTTCACACGTCCATGTGTGGGATGCGGCCGGGGATTGGGTTAGTTTCACCTACGAAGACCACGTGCTGCAACGGTTCACTCAGCCAGGTCCGGATCACGATCAGAACCAGCGCAATGTCGGTGTTTGCGTTCCCGTGCGCGCCGTGCGTGTTCCTAAAACGCATCCACGCAATCACGACGGGCAGTTTTTCTCGGTCTTGGTCACCAAAACGACGTCCAGTCCCCGCCCCGGTTCCGACGAAATTGAAAAAGCGTTTGAAGAAGGCTGGGTGGGTGTCAACGGCTACCTGCGCCCGGATGGCTCGAGGCAACGCCGAGCTCTGGCGTTCCTGGGAACTGTGCGGGACGACCGAGGCGAGACGATTTCCGAGCTTTTTATCGCTGATCTTCCGGAAGATATGACGGTCGTGGGCACCGGTCCGCTTGAAGGTACGGATCTCCGAATGCCCGCGCCCCCTCAAGGGGTCGTGCAACGACGCCTCACCCGCACGTCCGATCGCAAATTTCCAGGGACCCAAGGCGCCCGCCACTGGGCTCGATCCTCGCCCGATGGGTCGCAAATCGCTTTCCTAATGAAGGACGATGCAGGCATCGCCCAGCTCTGGACCGTCTCACCAAATGGCGGTCCCTCAAAGCAGGTCAGCTTCAACCCGTGGCCGGTCGCCAGCGCGTTTTCATGGAGCCTCGATGGGCTTCGAATCGCCCATATTCTGGATCAGAGCGTCTGCCTCACAGAAGTCGCCACACGGCGCACGTTCCGAATAACGTCGCGCGTCGAACCCGAAAGGAGCCCACGTCCCGAAGCCTGCGTGATCTCACCTCAGGGAACGCACATCGCGTTCGTCCGGAATGTTCCCTCCCCCGGGCGGCCATCCAATCAGAT
>CAMBEJ010000152.1 GCA_945865375.1 Akkermansia muciniphila
AATTTGAACCACAGAGACACAGAGACACAGAGGGGGAAAAGAGAGGGGGAAAAGTTTGGTTTCATTGTTTGTTCTTCTCTGTGCCTCTGTGCCTCTGTGGTTCAAAATCTGAGAGATAATTCATCGAGATTTAGGATTTAAGAATCTAACACTACAGCGACACTTTCGAGGCCCGGAGCGCGGCATTCATGCTGCTGCAACGACCCACTGTGAATTTGAGCGCCTTTCAATCCCGAGGCGCCGTCAAGTCCGCACGCTGAGGCAGCGTAAACGCCGCGCTCCGGTCGAAAACGGCAAATGTCGCTGTAGTGCTAATCGTAATCCACCCCTCCGTTTCAAGGTCAACACCCGAGGATTACGAGTAAGATTACGATTACGATTACGAAAAATGGAGGCATTGGGGTTGCGCGCCCAGATCACGATCTCAACCGATTTTACTGAGGTCTGAGCCTGAAAAAGGCGGTGTTCCCAAGCGAGTCGACATCGATCGTCAGCCGCGCATTGCCGCGCGCATCGAAGGCCCAGTTTGTTCCGGGAACCCATCGGAAAAGGTCATCGGAACGTTCCATCACAAACGTCGAAAAAGGGGAACCTTCGGCAATCACGCTGAGCAGATCGCGCGGTTGAATTACAATTTTCACAAGCCTCGGAGGCGCTCTCCTGAACACGGCCTGCACCGCTTCAGGGCCTTGAACCATCAAGCTCGTAACCGCGTTGGTCCCAAGGGCAGCACTGCCTTGCCAGCCCGCGAACACCCAGCCAAGCGAGGGCATTGCCTCCAATCGTACCGGAACTCCCTGAAAATAAACTCCGCGCCACGGATAAGGTTGACCCGCTTTCACACCGGGCGTTTGGGCCTCAATGGAAACCGAGTTCACACGGACCATGCCGCCTGCGGGAGGCGAGGCGTCGACAGTGATGAAACCGTAGCCACCGAGCTTGAACTGCGCCACCGCGTGCTGTCTCACATAGATCGGCCGCTGCGTTGCAAACAGCCGCATGCTCCGGAGATTGTTCGTCCAGCCGCTCGGGGAATCTCCCATCGTTCGCCACCGCTGGATATGTTCAGGGATCGAGAACGATAAGGTTTCGGCCATCGCATCCAGCACTTTGAGAGCGCGCTCCTCCCGGAAGGAAGTGTTCAAAAAGTCCGCGAGCACACTCAGAAACATGTCCCGCACCCCAGGGCTTTTCAGAAGCTGGCACAAAAGCACCGTGGACCACGGAGCATCCAAAGGAGGACGTCCTTTCGGATTCGTGGCGGCGGCAAGGGTGTTGTCGCCAAAACCGCCGCTCCACGGGTGCGCGTAACTCAAATCGACATCGAATAGCAGCCACCGCCAGCGACCGTCGTGCCCGGGAGGAGCACCGGGATCGAATCCGGCCGTTCTCTTGCGCCAGAATCGAACGTTGTTGTGAGGCCAATCCGCGTTGGCAAAGTAGATTTCAGCGGCGCAATAGCGGAGGAAGTTTTCCACATCCATTCGGTGGCGCACATAATCGTAGTTAATGGACAGAGATAAATCGTTGGTGGCAGCGAACTCCCTCATCGAAACAAACGCCCGTTCATCGCCAGCACGTCCTTCCAACAAAGAGCCGGCCCCTTCGCACATCACCACATCCCGGCGATCCAGACCGTAATGGGCACCGAGGTAGTCCGCGTTCTGCTGCTCGCGCACGTTGTGAATGCCCCAATATTCACCATCCAAAAACACGACGGCCGGCTGGTTAGCCAGGATGTCAATCCCAATACCGGAAGCCAATGTGTGGCAAAACCCATCTCGCAGCATGGTATAACTCCAGTCGTTTCCGGAATTCGAGAGCCGGAGCCGATTGAACCGAGTCAGAGGATCGCCCGTGCCACGCGCCCGCAACTCGGCGAAGATCTCCCCAGAAAAATCCGATCCTAGGGCGTGCACTCCAAGCGATTTCTGTCTGAATGACCGAGAGGAGTGTCCTTGAATTTCGATATCCACTGCCGCCTGAAAAACGGGCGACCCGTTCGGAGCGAACCACTCAATATGGGCAGCGCGTTTCCAAGCGGCGCCCCGGCCTTGATAGTTCGCCGGAGTATGGCCGGTCAGCGGCTCCGCCGGGTGCGATTTGCGGTAGTCGTCGAATGTCCTTCCGAGCACATAGATGCCCTTTTCATAGTCAAAGAGACCGTGAGTATCCGTGGCGATGGAGATGACAGGGATCTTGTATCGCTCAGGGGATTTCGGACCCGTAAAATAGGTTTGTGTCATCGTGGCACTGGGCATGGCACCTTCGCGGAAAGCGCGCGCGCGCAACACCCACGCCTTGGCAACCAAACCCTGCGGTGGAAACCAACCGTCGGTGTGTTGGTTGACGGTGGCCGTGCCGGGTATCATCGACAGAACGTTTGGCGCACCGTTCGGATCGCTTATCGCCAGCGGAGCTCTGTAAACAGACGATGCGGGAGTGGGTTCAGAACCGTCCCACGTGTAGTGAATCGAGGCCCCCAGCTCAGGGGTGCTCAGTCCGGCTTGAATGTTTCCTGGGTAAAACCCACCCGGCAACGCCGCCGTCGGTGAGCTCAGCAGACTCGCAAATCCGTTGTTCCCGTTGGCGGACCGGGGTGTTGGGATTTCAAAGAAAACCCATTCACTCGAGAGATCCTTCCGACGCCCCCAAGACACATCGCCGATAAGAGCCGGCACGCGTTGCGCATCCAAGCGCGATCCCAGAGCTGAGGTTAAAACAACGGTCTCACCGCTGGCGCGCAGCGAAAAGTTCGAATGCATTGCGGCGGCGGTGCGGGTCCGATTTTTTCCTGAGCAAAAGACCAGAAGATAACCGTCCGGATTGATAAGAATCCGTGGGAACCGCCACTTGAAAGGCCGATCGGAATCGTCACTCAACCCGACCCCGAGGAGATCCACGGCGTTGGGGCTCGTGTTGTGGAGCTCCACCCAATCCGGTTTGTCCCCATCTTCGTCCTCAAGGCCTCGTGTGTTGGAGGCAAGGATCTCGTTCAGGACGACGCCTTTGGGATTGCCTGAAGCCAGAGCGGTGGGGCTGAACCACTGCTGGCCCGCTGCCTGTGCGAGAATCGTCGTCGGTCCGACCAGAAACAGGCACCACATGATTTGGATGATCGGCCGCATTCAACTAACTGGCGCTCTTCCATGTCTGATTGTCAAACTGCAACGGGCGCGACGCGGAATGTCCCAGCGTTGCTCCAACTCGGTGCCGATTTTTTGAGCCCCATCATCCCCATGCCAAACACCTTCTGTGCAGGGCTGATTCATGACAGCTTCGGGGCGGGGACGGCTCGTCCCCGGTTGTGCGCCTACTGGGGCGATAATCCGGACCTCAGTAAAACCGGTTGAAATCGTGATCTGGGCGCGCAACCCCAATTCCTCCATTTTTCGTAATCGTAATCGTAATCGTAATCCTATCCCGGGTTTCCCTCGTGCAACCGGTGATCGGAGTTGGCCCTTATCAAGGCGACCCGCATCGAAACGACGCTCCAGAGGCGGTCTTTTCCTGACAGAACCTCCTCCCCAGAACAGCGGCCTTTGGCCACGAGCACATCCAGGGCAAAAGGCGCTTTCAAAGCCTCAAGAAAGCGGGTCATTCCAGTCAAAACAGCGAAGAACCACGCAGTTCAGTCTGAGAACGCCGCCCGAGCTTGAGATGTGATGGCCAACACGGCCGGGTGCGTAAGCTTGCGTTCGGCGCTGATGGCGTAGAATTGCTGGCGGCAATCCTCGGTGCGCCCGATAATTTGAAAGCCGTAACGCGCGACCGCTTCTTTAACCACCAGGGTCGGCATGGCGTAGAAGCCCAGGCCGTCCATCGCGGCCACTTTCATCAGGGCCGCGTCGTCGAACTCCGCTACCACGTGCGGGCGAATAGCTTCGGCTTGAAACCATTTCTCCAGCGATTGGCGGAGCGCGGTGTTGCTCGCGGGCAGCAGAACGGGCGCTTCGTTCAGTGACTTTGGGAATTTGCGCTTGAGGGTGGCGGCCAGTTTTGGCTCGGCGCAGAAGGTCACGCCACATTCGCCGAGCAGAAGGTTGAAGACTTTAATGGGGAGCGAACTGGGCGCAGGTTCGTCCGCCAGCACAATGTCCAGCCGATGGGCGGCCAGTTGGCCGAGCAGGTCGGCGGCTTTGCCTTCACGGCAGACGGCCTGGACGGGCTGCTCCAGTTTGAAGATGGGCTTGATGATTTCGTAACTCACCAGTTTAGGCATGGAGTCGGTGATGCCGATGTGGACGCGCAATGGACGCGCGCTGGGTCGTTGCCGGGCGGCATCAAGTAACTCTTGCCCCAGCGAAAAAATCTCCTCGGCGTAACTCAACACCCTGTGGCCGGCCTCGGTCAGCGCCAGGGCACGTCCGCCGCGGCGGAAGAGTTTTTCCCCCAGCACGCCTTCCAGCGCTGCAATCTGCGCGCTGATGGTGGGCTGGGAGACGTGCAGTTTGTCCGCCGCCTTGCGCAAGCCGCCCTCTTTGGCGACCACCCAGAAATAACGCAGGTGATGGTAGTTCAAGAATTCCACGCAGTCAGAGTATTCGCTTTAACCTAAGAGTCCATTCCAAAAGTCGTAATAGGTTAAGTGAGACGCGACGCTATTCTGTCGGAATGAAAACTCGAATCACCTTGACAGATTTTAGTGCCTTGTCGTTTGACTCGAGCAACGGCACGGACGGAACCGTGCGGGCCAACCTCAACACGCCACCGCGGCTGACGCCCGAGAGCGTCGGGGACTTCACTGTCGAACATGACAGTTCGGCGGACGTGGGTTCGCCGCAGGATGAACGCTTGGCCACGAAAGGGAACTGCCTGGGGTGGAATGTGGCCGCGCCGAAGCGGGTCATGCTGGGCCGCTGGCTCTGGATGGCACCGGCGCAGCCGAGTCCCGGCTCGGAATGAACTGAATGGAATCCAACCTATGAAACACAAAGTGCTCCTGCTGGACGACAACAACGAGTCGATCCTCCCTTCGTTAGGCAACTCATTCTCAGCGGAAACGTATGAGGTCGTTCTGGGCGAAAATGCCCAGAAGGCCATCGAAAAATCTGACGCGGGCGAAATCGACCTGCTCGTGATGAATTTCAATTCACCGACGGATGAGGGCTGGGAGGCGATTGATGAAATCACTGAGGAGAATCCGTTCCTGCCCATCATCGTGATTACCAGGCAACCCGAACTCCGGAACCTGGCTGAAGCCGCCGGAGCCTGTGCGTTCGTGGAGATGCCAGTCGATGTGCCCACGCTGCTCCAAACGATACGCGAGTTGCTGGCGGAACCCGCCCAGAGGCGCATGGAGCGAGTCTGCAATCGCCCCACCGATTTTCGGCAAGTGCCACCAGCCGAGGGCAGTTTTCGCGATCAATTGGACAGGCGGTACACGACTTCTTACCGCTTCAACACTCCCGCATCTCGTTGGGGGCTAAACGAATGAATCGAAGCGAAGTCGCTTCAGTAAGAAAGAACCAAATATGCCATTCAATCAACAACCGCTCGACCAACAGTTGGTCGAGCAATTCGAGCGCGTCAGCAAGACGCTCTCCCAACTCCTGCCCAAACTCCTGCCCATCGCGGCGGGCCTCATCGTGGTGCTCTGGCTGGGTTCCGGCGTTTACTCCGTCAATCCAGGGCACGTCGGCGTGGTGCGCACCTTCGGCAAGGAAACCGCCCGCTCCCAGCCGGGGCTGAACTACCGTTTTCCCTTGCCGTTCCAGCGGGTTGACGTGGTGAGCGTGGACCAAATCCGCCGCATCGAGGTGGGCTTTCGTGGCGGGCAACGCGTGCATGAAGAAGCGCTGATGCTCACCGGCGACGAAAACATCGTCGAGGCCCAGATCGTGGTCCAATACCGCGTGGCCGACCCCTCCAAATTCCTCTTCCGCTTGCGCGAACCGGAAGTCGCCCTCGGCGCGGCGACGGAAGTGGCGCTGCGCAGCACCGTCGGCAGCATGACCATTGACCAGGTCATGATTGAAGAGCGCGCCAAGGTGCAGGATGACGCCCGCGTTTTCATCCAGCGGCTGATGGACACTTACGAGTCCGGCCTGATCATCACGGAGGTCAAGTTGCAGGCCGCCGACCCGCCCGATGCCGTCCGTGACGCCTTCCACGACGTGGTGCGCGCCCGCGAGGACAAGGAAAAGCTCATCAACCAGGCCAAGGGCTATCAGGCGGACATCCTGCCCAAGGCCCGCGGCGAAGCGCAAAAAATTCTGCGCGAAGCCGAGGGCTACAAGGAAGAGCGCGTCCTGCTCGCGCAAGGCGAGGCCTCCCGCTTTCTCAGCGTGCTGGCCGAATACGAGAAGTCCAGGGAAGTGACCCGCGACCGGCTTTACCTGGAAACGATGGAAAAGATTCTGCCGGACACCGACAAAGTAATTTTGGACGGCGACCTCGGCCAGCGGTTGTTGCCGTTGATGCCACTCGGCACTTCGCCGCTGCTGCCCGCGAGTCTCCTCCCGGCCAGCGAACCAGTGAAAGGAAGATAATTATATGCGCACGAAAATATTTCTGCTCGGTGGTTTGATCATCCTCATCGTCGCGTCCGTGGTGTTGAAGCAAGTCTTCATCATCGTGGACGAGCGCGAGCAAGTCATCGTCACCCAGTTCGGTGAATACATTCGCACCATTACAAATTCCGGCTATGCCTTCAAGTCGCCGTTTCTCCACAGCGCCATCCGCTTCGACCGCCGCATCCTGGTCAGCGACGCCCCGCAGGCCGAATACTTGAGCCAGGACAAGAAGCGCCTCGTGGCCGACCCCGTCACCCGCTGGCGCATCGTCGACCCGCTCAAGTTCTTCAAGACTGTGCGCGATGAATCCGGTGCCCGCGCCCGGCTGGATGACCTGGTGTTTTCCGAACTTCGCAGCGAAGTGGCCAGTCACACCTTCGCCACCGTCATCGGCACCAAACGCGAGGCCATCATGGACAACGTGGCCAAGAGCGTGCGGACGAAAGCTAGCGAATTTGGCATCGAGGTGGTGGACGTGCGCATCAAGCGCGCCGACCTGCCGAAAGAGGTGCAATTGAGTGTCTTTCAACGCATGCAGGCCGAGCGCGAACGCGAGGCCAAGCGCTACCGCAGCGAGGGCGAGGAGGAAGCCAACAAACTCCGCAGCCAGACCGACAAGGAACGCACCATCGTCCTGGCTGACGCGGAACAAAACGCCCAGAAACTGCGCGGCGAAGGCGACGCAACCGCCTCGCGCATCTACGCAGAGGCTTACGGCAAAGACCCGGAGTTCTACCGCTTCGTGCGCAGCCTCCAGAGCTACGAGTTGTTCCTCGGCAAACGCAGCACGCTGCTGCTCTCGGCGGACTCGCCCCTGTTCCGCTATCTGGGCGGGCCGCGTCTCGAGGGCGACAAGACAGCGCCAGGTGCCACGCCGGTTTCCAAGAGGTGACACCAACCGGACCGCGTGAATGAAATGAAACGAACTTTTTCCACCATGAACACGAAAACGGCAGGCTACCTGATGTTTTACGGGGCGTTCCTCATCCTTATGGGGCTGGTCGGCTACTTGTCGAACCCGGAGAAAGCGAAGACCGCGCTGATGTCAGGCGGCACCTTCGGCGCGCTTTCGATTTTGTGGGGCGTGCTGGGAGCGCGCGGCGTCCGGTGGAGCCGACCGGCGGCCATCGTGACCACCGGTCTGCTGGCCCTGGTCTTTGCGTGGCGGGCGAGCATGGGCTGGCTGGCAGTGCTCGATGGCAAATCGGAAAAACTGTTTGCGTCGGTTTTGATTACGGCCATGCTGGCGGGTTCCGCGCTGATGCTGCCGTGTTTGTTGAAAGCTCGAAAGCCCGCCGGCACTCCCTCTTGATTCATGCGCGACAAACTCCAACTCCAACGCTTCGAGCTGAAATACATCATCGAGGAACCCGTCGCCCGGGCGGTCCGAGATTACGTCAGCACACAGCTCGAACTGGATGAATTCAGCGTGGGCAAGCCGAATTATTCCTATCCCGTACACAGCCTGTACCTGGATTCCGATGACCTGCATCTCTGCCAGAGCACCATCAATAGCGAGAAGAACCGCTACAAGCTGCGCCTGCGCTTCTACAACGACCAGCCGGACACACCGGTCTTCTTCGAAATCAAACGCCGCGTGGATAGCGCCATTCTCAAACAGCGCGGCGGCGTCAACCGCCAGGCGGTGGACTGGCTCCTGGCCGGGCACATGCCCGAACCGGCGCACCTGGAGTCGAAGGAGCCGAAGCATTTCTTCGCCCTGCAACGCTTCTGCGAATTGATGAAACGCCTGGAGGCCAGACCCAAGGTGCATGTGTCCTACTTGCGCGAAGCCTGGCTGCCGCACGATGGCAACTCCGTGCGCGTGACGATGGACCGCTAGGTGCGCGACGACCCGGAGCCGACCGCGCGGCTCTCCACGCAGATGAAGAATCCCGTAACGGTCTTCGGCGACAGCGTCATTCTGGAAATCAAGTTCACGGGGCGCTTTCCGGAGTGGCTGGGTGACATGGTGCGCGCGTTCAATCTGCGACCCTGTTCGGCGGCCAAATACGTGGATGGCATCTGCCGGATGAGCGACGTGTGGGGCGGCGGTTTTTCGTCGGAATTCGTTTCCAAACTGCTGCTCGCCAAGGCGGCTGTGCCGAAAGCCAACGGCGAGCGATTCGCTGCCCTCAGCAGCCCGGCGCGGACGTTTGAACCCGGCGCGTTCGCGCGCCTCCAACCTGCAACATGACGACCCTGAACCAAATCAAGCGCGTGGTGATTGCCGTCGTGGGCGGCACGGTGCTGGCCTTGGGGATTGCGTTGATCGTTCTGCCCGGCCCGGCCTTCCTCGTGATACCCGCCGGGCTGGCGATTCTGGCGATTGAATTTGCCTGGGCCAGGCGCTGGCTGCGTTCCGCGCGCGCGATTTTGCCGCGACGTTCCAAAGACGATTCTGCACCGCGGAAGAAGTTAACCATGCAATCGGTTCGGCGGGGCGCGGGCTTCCTGTTTCGGCAGGTGCGCCGAACTCTGCTGCTGAAAAGAAAGAACACATGATACTCATCCTCTTCCTCCTCACTCTGGCGATTGGTCTGTTGGCCCAATGGCACGTCAAGCGCACCTACGCCCGGCACAGCTGCACACCCGTCCAATCCGGGCACACCGGGGCGGAGGCGGCGCACGAGATTCTGCGGCTGTCCGGCATCACGGACGTGGATATCGTTGAGCACGAGGAACTACTCGGCGACCATTACGACCCACGCCACAAAAGGTTGGTGCTCTCGTCAGCCAACTACCACGGCACTTCGGCGGCGGCGCTGGGCGTGGCGGCACACGAATGCGGACACGCCATGCAACACCAGCAGGCTTACGCCCCGCGGCAACTGCGCATGGCGGCGGTGGGCGTCACCCGCTTCGCCAGTCAAATCGTGATGTGGATTCCGCTGCTCGGCATGTTCACCGGGCTGCTTACGGGCAAGACCAGCCTGCTCGCCAGCGGCGCGTGAGATTCGTCCGCGACTGGAAAGCAAGCATCACACATGACAACGCAACTCTGGCTCTGGGTCGGTTTCAACGTCTTCGTGCTGGCGATGCTGGCGCTGGACCTCGGCGTGTTCCACCGCAAGTCGCATGTCGTCTCGGTTCGCGAAGCCATGGCCTGGACAGTCGTATGGGTCACGCTGGCGATGCTGTTCAATGTCGGCGTGTGGCATTTCGCGGGGGCGCAGAAGGCGCTGGAATTCACCAGCGGCTACGTCATCGAGTATTCGTTGAGCGTGGACAACATCTTCGTCTTCGCGCTGCTGTTCTCGTATTTCGCCGTGCCGCCGAAGTTCCAGCACCGCGTGCTGTTCTGGGGCATCCTCGGCGCGCTGGTGTTGCGGGCCATCATGATCGGGGCAGGCACGGTGCTCATCGCGAAGTTCGCGTGGATCATCTACGTGTTCGGCGCGTTCCTCATTCTGACCGGGATCAAGATGATCGTGAAACGCGAGGAGGAGCTTCATCCCGAACGCAACCCGGTGGTGAAGTGGTTCAAGAAGCTCATGCCGGTGACCAGTGATTATCGCGAGGACAAATTCTTCGTGCGCGAAAACGGCGTCCGTATGGCCACGCCGCTGTTCGTGGTGCTGTTGCTGGTCGAAATCTCCGACGTGATTTTCGCCGTGGACTCGATCCCCGCCATCTTCGCGGTCACGACCGACCCGTTCATCGTTTATACGTCGAACGTGTTCGCCATTCTCGGCCTGCGTTCGCTGTATTTCGCGCTGGCGGGCGTGATGGACAAGTTCCATTACCTCAAGATCGGCCTGGGCGTGGTGCTGACGTTCGTCGGCGTAAAGATGCTGCTGGCGCACACGGCGTGGAAGATTGACACGCTGGTCTCGCTCGGCATGGTCGTGCTCACTCTGGCCATGTCGGTGGTGATGTCGCTGCTGCGGCCGAAGAAGACGGTCATCCCCGCCTTGTCTGCCAAAACGGTGGATTGAACATGACCGAACGCATCAAACAACTCGCCGCGCTGGAGCGC
Organism: Akkermansia muciniphila; assembly: GCA_945865375.1. Classification (GTDB taxonomy): domain Bacteria; phylum Verrucomicrobiota; class Verrucomicrobiia; order Limisphaerales; family F1-80-MAGS106; genus F1-80-MAGS106. The sequence goes on from CAMBEJ010000152.1 coordinate 10,495, forward strand.
CGGGCATCGAGCAAGCGGATACCACCGCATGAAAGGAACAATATGAAATTGAAGCCCTCGACGAAGCCGGGGAAAAACCGGCGCAAGTTCTCGACGCTCGCCGCGCCCGCGAACATCCAACTCAAAACCCTGCTCGCCACCACGGACTTTTCCGCCGCGGCCGGTTCAGGTGTGCGCTACGCCGTGACACTGGCCGAACAGCTCGGCGCGGCCGTCACCCTGCTCCACGTCCTCGAACCGCCCTCGCGGATGGCCGGAATGGAAGGGGTCGTGCTCGTCCGTGAAGATTCAGATGTGGTTGCGTCAGCCCGCGCGCAACTGGCGACACTCGCCAAGCGCAAGGGTAAAGGGGATGTGGCTGTCACCTTTTCGGTGCTCACCTTCCCCACCCGTGCCACCACCAAGCGGACGCGCAAAACGCCTGCCTTCAAGCTCAAGAAGATTCTTGTCCCGATTGATTTCTCGAACATCTCGAAGGTCGCCTTGCCCTGGGCCACGCACTTGGCTGCGCACTTCGGTGCCGAAGTTGTCCTGCTCCACATCGTAGAAAAGTTTCCCATCGACTATCTTTTGGGTTCTGGACTGACGAACGAGACGTTCGTCCCGTTAGTGAAACAGGCCGAGGCGGACTTGGAACAAATGGCCGGGAGCCTGAGAAAATCAACCGGGCCAAAAGTGTCCGCGGTCGTCAGCGACGGAAAGCCGTATGAGGCGATTTGCGAAGCGGCCAAGACGGTGGACGCGGACCTGATCGTCCTGACCACGCACGGTTAGACTGGGCTGAAGCACGTCTGGCTCGGCAGCACCGCGGAGCGCGTCGTCCGCCACTCGCTCTGTCCCGTGCTGGTGGTGCGCGAATTAAGCCGAAAGTAAAACCATGAAAACTGAACCAAAAAACACCATGAGAATCATTTGCGGCACCGACTTCTCCAAGCCTGCGGAGCAAGCGGCCAACGCGGCGGCGGCCCTCGCCGCGCGTCTGGAGGAAACCCTCGTGCTCGTTCATTCGATCGAAGGTGCCGGGCTGGGGGCTTTCTCCCCCAAAGTCTTTGATGCCCTATCCGCCCACGTCGGCGAACAACTCCAGGCCGAAGCCGGCCGTTTGCGCGCCCTCGGCCCCACCGTGAAGGCGGAACTGCTCACCGGCCCGCCGGACGAAGCGCTGGTGAAACTGGCCCGTCCGCGCGCCACACGCCTCATCGTCGTTTCCTCGCTGGGCCGGCGCGCGCCCGGACGCTGGTTGTTGGGCAGCGTCTCGGAGCGCACCGCCGAAAGCGCCGCCGTGCCCACGCTGGTCGTGCGCGACGCCGCGCCGTTCGTGGCCTGGGCGCGTGGAGAGCGGGCGTTGAAAGTTTTCGTCGCCCTTGATTTCTCGGTCTCGGCGGAGGCCGCGCTGCGGTGGGTCAAGGAACTGAAACGGATTGGCCCGTGCGAAGTCATCGCGGGGCACGTCAATTGGCCAACGACGGAACGGGCGCGGCTGGGCCTCGACGGGCCGCTGCCGCTCACCGAGAACCCGCCCGTAGCGCAACAGGTTCTGGAACGCGACCTCCGCGCGCGCGTGAGCGAATTTCTCGGCGATGCTGCCGCGCGGGTGCGGGTGGTGCCCAATTGGGGCCGCGCCGACGCCGCGCTCATCGAAATGGCCCGCGAGGAAAAGGCCGACCTCCTCGTGACCGGCACGCACCAGCATCACGGCCTGGAACGGCTCGCTGATCCGTCGGTGTCGCGCGGGCTGTTGCATCACGCTCCGATGAGCGTGGCCTGCGTGCCCACGCCCGCGGCCGGGCCGATGGCCGGGCCGCGCATCCGCGAATGCAAGCGCGTGCTCATGGCGGTCGACCTCGACGAGCCGCATGGATTTGCCGCGCCCTACGGTTATTCGATCGTCAACCCCGGCGTCACCGTGCGCCTCCTCCATAACATCGTCCCCCTCCAGGCGCTGCATCGGGTGAACGAAAAGGAACCCGCGCAAGTCGTCGCCGCATCCGCGGCGAAATTGCGCGCGCTCGCGCCGGACAAAGCGGATGCTCGCGGCATCACGACCGAAGTGGAAGTCACCGAAAGCCGGGAAACCGCCGAGGCGATCTGCGCGGCGGCGGAGCGTTTTGGCGCGGACATCATCTGCATCGGCAGCCACACGCGCCCCGGCTTCACCGCCAAGGTGCTCGGTTCCGTCTCGCTCGCTGTGCTGCAAAACAGCCGCCGTCCGGTGCTGGTCGTATGGCCGCCCGCGAAGTAACTGCGCGTGAAAGAACTCACCCAAACCAACTGGCACGAACTGCCGTCGAACCAAGTCGCTGCGACCCTTGAGAGCAATCCTGAAACGGGATTGGCGGCGGGCGAGATCGAGACACGGCTGCGGCAGTTTGGGCCGAACCAGATGACCGCGTAGGCGGCGGCGCAATTGGGTTGCGAGGTGGTGATTCTGGAACGCCAAGCCGAGTTTCCCGCCCGCAGCCTCGCCACCCAGACGCTCCTCGGCGACTGGGACGATCTGGATTCGTTGCGCGAAGTCGCGTCGTTGGTGGATGGCATCCAGGAATCACGCACCAAGGATCGAAAGCTACGGGCCGAGGTCAGAACCAAATACCGATTTTGAACATGGAAATACTCGACGCCATCCGCGCCAACCTGCTGTCACCCGCCGTGCTGTTCTTCGCGCTCGGCCTCATCGCCACGCTGATGAAAAGCGACCTCAAGTTTCCCGAGCCGCTTTATGTGACCCTGACGATTTACCTGCTCGTGGCCATCGGCTTCAAAGGCGGCGTGGCCATCGCTGAGGCCGGCCTCGCCAAGGTCTGGTTGCCTGCGCTCGCGGCCTTGGCACTCGGAGCGTTGATTCCGCTGTGGACCTATCCGCTTCTGCGCTTCGGAGGAAAATTTTCCGCCGTGGACTCCGCCGCCATTTCGGCGCATTACGGATCTGTCAGTGCGGTCACCTTCATCGCAGCGACCAATTATCTGAAAGCCGTCAACCAACCTTACGAGGACTACGCCACGGCATTTCTCGCCGTGATGGAATCACCCGCCATCCTCGTGGGCGTGTTGCTGGGCAAGCTTGCGACGAAGACGGCGGGCGAAGGATCTGGCGTGTCGCTCAAAAAAGCGATGCACGAGGCGCTCTTCGGACGCAGCATCTTTCTGCTGGTCGGTGCGCTGGTCGTCGGCGCGCTGTGCGGCAAGCCGGGCATGGAAAAAGTCGAGGCGTTCTTCGTCACACCGTTTCAGGGCGTGCTCGCGCTCTTCCTGCTGGAAATGGGCATGGTCGCCGGGCGTCGGCTGGAAGATCTAAAAAAGGTCGGGCTATTCCTGCTCGGCTTCGGAGTGCTGGTGCCGTTGGTCAATGGCGCACTCGGGGTTTATCTCGGCAAGCTCGTCGGGCTCGAACTGGGAGGCGCGACTTTGCTCGGCGTTTTGTCCGCGAGCGCGTCTTACATTGCCGCTCCGGTCGCCATCCGCATCTCACTGCCCGAAGCGAACCCGACGCTTTACCTCACGTCGTCACTCGCCATCACGTTCCCGTTCAACATCACGCTGGGCATCCCGATTTACCTGGAGATCGCCCGCCAGCTTTACTCTTGAAGCCATGAACACACACCCGATGAAACTTGTTACCATTGTCTGCGAAGCCCACGCGAGGGACGCGGTCACGAACCTCCTCCGCGACATAGGCGCGCACGGCTACACCCTCTTCGCGGTGGAGGGCGACGGTTCGCAGGGCAAACGTCCGGGGGACATCCCCGAGTTTGGGAACATCCAGATCGAAGTCGTCGTGCCGCCGGCAGTCGCAGACACTTTGCTGACGCGGCTGGAAAAGGAATTCTTTCCCCGCTATGC
>CAMBEJ010000153.1 GCA_945865375.1 Akkermansia muciniphila
CAATACCCATGGCTGATTCAAGAAAACGGAGCGCTGGCTTCCAGCCGGCTTTGGTTCAACGATCCGTCGGTCGCGCAGCCAAGCCGATTGGAAATCGGCGCTCCGGCCCCTCTGGCTGAGCATCCGCTGTTTTCTTGAATCAGCCCTGGTCAATACCCCCCGTGTTCAACAGCAATTCGCTGAATGACTGCCTCACGTTGCTTTCTGCGCGGTTGGCTTGAAATATGAAATCCTGGCACGACCGTTCTCCAAACATCAATCAGATCCTCGTCCCGAGCGACGCAGGACCCGGATTTGGTCGTGGACGGGCTTCAATTTTCATTCTCCATGATATAGGTTGACCTAAATTACTTAGCTTTAAAAAGTTTTCTATTGACACCCAATCTCGCATCGGATTAAGTGGTGCCCATTGAACTTAGCCATAGCTCACTTACTTTTTGAAAGCTGTTCCTGGCACCTTCGCTTCGCCGGCGACGCGACCCGACGCCAAGTTCCCTGGCATCGCACCGAGGCCTAGGCAAAGACCGAAAGCAAGCTCATGAACCATGCATTCCTCCTAACGACGCTGCTCGGCGTCTTTTCCGTCATCGGGCTCATCGCCGCCGAACCGGGCCCTGACAAGGGACGCTACCACCTTTTCAAGCCCACGCCACCGGAGTCGATGCGCGAGATGAGCACCGACCGTCCCGACCAAACGGAATCACCCTTCACCGTGGATGCCGGCCATTTCCAGGTGGGGATGGACTTCGTGAACACGACGTTCGACCATGACCGCTCCGGCGGTGGCGACGTGCGCGCGGAGGTCTCGGGATTCGCTCCTCTCAACCTCAAAGTGGGGCTGTTGAACAACGTGGACTTGCAGTGGGTGCTTGACACCTTCGTGCGTTCCCGTGTTGAGGATCGCCTTGCTGGCAGGGTGGACAAGGCTTCTGGATTCGGCGACTTGCAGACCCGGCTGAAGATCAATTTTTGGGGCAACGACGAAGGCTCGACCGCGTTCGCAATGATGCCGTTCGTCAAATGGCCCCTCGCGAAATCCAGCCTCCGAAACGGCAAAACCGAGGGCGGCGTCATTTTTATCCTCGGATACGAATTGCCCGCTGGGTGGAGTTCGGCGGTGATGACGGAAGCGGATTTCGTCAGCGACGGCGGTGGGGGCTACGACACCGAGTTCGTCAACTCGATCACGTTCAGCCATGACATCGTGGGCAAGCTTGGTGGTTACGTGGAGTTCTTTTCCGTAGCGAGCTCGGCGGCTAGCGCGAGCTGGCAAGGCCAGTTCGACGTGGGTTTCACCTACGGCCTAAACGACAACACCCAGCTTGACATGGGGTGCAACTTTGGCGTCACCCGGTCCGCGCCCGATTTCAACCCGTTCATCGGCCTCTCTTTTCGCTTCTGATTCATCGCTCACCGCAAACCTTAAAGATTACAAAGAACATGAAATCCGTTATGGAATACCTGGTTGGTCGGCGCTTTGCCTGGCCTCACGGGCTCACGGTGGGAACGCTCACTTTGCTATCGGTCTTCCTGGCATCCGCCGCCTCAGCGGCATCCAAAACCCTGCCGGCGAACTACGGCATTGTGACCACATGCGGCATGGTCACCGACATCGTGCGCGAAGTCGCGGGCGACAAGGCAAGGGTGAGCGGCCTCTTGGGTGAGGGCGTCGACCCGCATCTTTACAAACCCACACGCGACGATGTGGCCAAGCTGTTGAAGGCCGATGTGGTGTTCTATTCCGGCCTCATGCTCGAAGGCCGCATGAGTGACACATTCCTCAAGATCGCGCGCAGGGGCGCGTCCGTCTTCGCCGTAACCGAGCTGCTCGATGAAAAATTTCTCCTCGAACCGGAGGAGTTCCACGGCCACACAGACCCTCATGTCTGGATGGACGTCTCCGGCTGGATGGAAGCGGTAAAAGTCGTGGCCCGATCGTTGAGCGAGGTGGACCCGGAGCATGCCGCCTTTTACGAGCGGAATGCCAAACGATACAACACCCAACTGGCCAGGCTCGACGACTACGCAAAGAAGGCCCTTTCCAGCATTCCAAAGGAGCGCCGGGTGCTCATCACCGCACACGATGCGTTCCACTACTTCGGCCGCGCTTACGGCATCGAGGTGCGCGGCATCCAGGGCATCAGCACCGAGTCCGAGGCGGGCGTGGCGGACATCAATAAGCTGGTGGATTATCTCGTCGATCGGAAGATCCCAGCCATTTTCGTCGAGTCCAGCGTTTCCGACAAGAACATCAAGGCCCTTGTCGAGGGCTGCAAGTCGCGCGGGCATCAGGTGCGGATTGGCGGCGAACTGTTCTCCGATGCCATGGGCAAGCCAGGCAGTTATGAGGGCACTTATCTGGGCATGATCGACCACAACGTGACACTCATCGCGCGAGCCTTGGGAGGCGAAGCGCCCGAGCGAGGGTTGAATGGGAAGCTGGCTGAAAAGCATTGAACGATGAACTCAATCGAATCGTCACACGTGCCGCTCGTCATACGCGATCTCAACGTGGCGTATCAAACCAAGGTCGTCGTATGGGATGCGGACTTCGACGCTCCGCCAGGCAAGCTGGTTGCCATCGTCGGCCCGAATGGAGCAGGCAAGAGCACGATGCTCAAGGCGGCACTGGGCTTGATCCCCATCGCCTCCGGGAGCGTGCGCTTCTTTGGGCTTCCCTATGAGAAGGCACGCCATCGGGTCGCCTACGTGCCGCAGCGCGAGACCGTGGATTGGGATTTCCCGGTCAGCGCGGTGGACGTGGTGGCCATGGGCCTCTACCGACGGCTGGGCTGGTGCCTTCCCGTGCGACGTAAGGAGCTGGACCAAGCCCGAGCGGCGCTCGCCAAAGTGGGCTTGTCCGACTACGCCTCGCGGCAAATCAGCCAGCTTTCCGGTGGACAGCAGCAGCGCGTCTTCCTCGCCCGGGCGCTCGCGCAGGACGCCGACCTATATCTTATGGACGAACCCTTCGCGAGCGTGGATGCGGCAACCGAGCGCGCCATCGTGGACGTCCTCCGAGAATTGCGCTCCCGAGGCAAGACCGCCGTGTGCGTGCATCATGATCTGCCGACCGTGCCGGAGTACTTCGATCACGTCGCGCTTCTCAACATGCGCGTCGTGTCCCAAGGGCCCGTGGATAAAACGTTCACCGCCGAGAATTTGCGCAAAACCTATGGCGCGAGGCTCACCCTCCTGGAGGAAGCGGCCCAGGCGGTCGAGCGCGCCCGGGTCTCGGCGCAACACCGGGCCACGCTATGAAAACCCATGAACCATGGAGAAGCGACTGCTCCCCGCCGCAAACTCGCTCATGAATCGTGCCCGCCAGTTCATTCCGATCGGACTGCTGGCCCTGCTGTTGGGCCTCCTTGCCTGGCTCCTGAACCGCGCCGATTCACCTATTGGCCATACCCACGGGCCCGGTGAAACGCATGCCAACGAAGTCCGGGTGTCGCGCCGAAGCGGCAAGTCCATCACGGACACCGGCATCCAATGGCCCTCTAGGGAGAAGCTCTGGCGCACGCTCACGCTGGCGGATTATAACACTCGTGTCGTCTTCGCCGGCGTCACCGCGCTCGGCGCCGCTGGAGGACTGGTTGGCACCTTTCTTTTGTTGCGAAAGCGTTCACTCCTGAGCGACACGGTGAGCCACTGCACGCTGCCTGGAATCGCGCTGGCGTTTCTCATCGGGGAATCGATGGGCATTTCTGGGCGCTCGCTGCCGCTGTTGCTTTTCGGCGCGACGGTCACCGGTGTGCTGGGAATGATGAGCGTGGCCGCGATTCGGGCCAAAAGCCGGATCAAGGACGACGCCGCGCTCGCCATTGTGCTCAGCGTGTTTTTCGGCCTCGGCATCGCGCTTCTTGTCGTGATTCAGCAGTTGCCCACCGGCAACGCCGCCGGGTTGGCTCACTTCATTTACGGCAAGGCGGCATCCATGACGGCGGGTGACGCCCGGCTCATCTTCTTTGCAAGCGTCGCGGTGGCATTGGTCTGCGCGGCGTTGTTCAAGGAATTCAAGCTGCTCTGCTTCGACACCGACTTCGCGCGCACACAAGGCTGGCCGACGCTCGCCCTGGATCTTGCGCTCATGGGATTGGTGGTCGCCGTCACCGTCATCGGCCTGCAAGCGGTCGGACTCTTGCTCGTCGTGGCGCTCCTCATTGTTCCGGCGGCGGCGGCTCGGTTCTGGAGCCATCGACTGGGTGTGACAATGCTCCTGGCATCGTTGATCGGCGCGATCAGCGGACTCGTCGGTGTCGCCGCCAGCGCCTTGTTTCCCAAGCTGCCTGCGGGAGCGGTCATCGTCCTGTCGTCGGTGCTTTGTTTCTCCGTCAGTTTTTTCTTTGGAGCCAAGCGCGGTTTGCTCGTGCGCTGGCTGGATCAACGGCGAGTCGCCGCCCGCGTGGCTCGCCAGCATCTGCTCCGCGCCCTCTATGAGTGGTGCGAAAGCCAAGCGCTCCAACACCTCGGAGATCCCCTGCAATTGCTCGATAGGCCTGTGCCCATCGCCGAACTCCGTCAGGCCAATCATTGGAACCTTGCGCGGCTCACCCGCCTCCTGCGGCTCGGCGCAGCCGAGGGGTTGATCATCTGGAATCCGGACAGCCACGCATGCCACCTCTCTGCGGAGGGCAAACTCGAGGCGCGCCGGGTCACACGCAATCATCGACTCTGGGAAACCTACCTCCTGCACTACGCCGACGTGGCTCCGCAACACATCCATCACAACGCCGACCAGATTGAGCACGTCATAGAGCCCAACATTGTGAATGAGCTCGAGGAGCTTCTGGCCGGGCGTGAAGGCGGCGCGCTCGTGCCCGCTGACCCGGAAAAGACCACTTCGGCCAACTCAGACACTCCCTCATGAACTGGACGGAACTGGACACTTGGATAGTCATCACCGGCGTGCTCGTCTGCCTCGCTTGCGCGCTTCCCGGCGCGTTCCTCATGCTCAACCGTCAAAGCATGTTGGGCGACGGCATCAGCCACGCCGTCCTGCCCGGTCTCGCCATCGCGTTCCTGCTCACCCACTCACGCGACATCTTGCCGATGGTTGTGGGAGCCGTCGTTGCGGGAGTCCTGACTGCCGTGCTCACACAGGCAGTGCAACGGTTTGGACAGGTCGAAAGCGGCGCGGCTCTCGGCGTCGTTTTTTGCGGCCTTTTCGCGACCGGGTTGATTCTCATCCGGGTTGCCTCCGACCGAGTTGACCTGGATGCGGACTGCGTGCTTTACGGCTCGATCGAGACGGCTGTGGTGGATGTGGCTCGGGTGCCGCGAGTCGCCTTGATCAGCGGGGGTCTCTTTCTCGTAAATGCTCTGCTGACCGTCCTGTTCTACAAGGAGCTGCGACTTGCCGCCTTCGACCCCGCGCTCGCGACCACGCTCGGCTTCAACGCCGACGCCATTCGCCTAGGCCTCACCCTGGTGGCGTCGGTGACGACCGTGCTGGCATTTGAAAGTGTCGGCAGCATCCTTGTCATTGCCATGCTCGTGGTCCCCGCCGCCACCGCATCCCTGCTGACGAGCAATTTGAGCCGGCTGCTCGTCACGGCGATGCTCTTCGCGGCCGCAAGCGCCGTGCTAGGCCACATCGGTGCCATCACTCTCCCCGGCTTTGCGGGGCGCCTCCTCGGCCACCCCGGCCTTGGAGCCACCAGCTCCGCCGCGATGATGGCCGTGACCGCGGGGATTCTTTTTTTGCTGGTGTGGGTTTTCTCAATGTGGCGCGACTCGCACGGCAGGCCACAGCGGTCGACGCCGACATGAAATGATCGTGGATGAAATGATCGGCAAACATGAGTCTAAATGGGTCGAGCTTCGGTGCCTGGCTGAAGGTTCGATTCATGCGGGAGGAAAGTATCAGCGAAGGTGATGGTTGCAGCTCGAGCTCGATCTCCCTTGAGCCAGAGGGCGCAATTCACGCTCTCCGTTGGATTGTCAGAGGTTGGCGTGCGTTTTTGAAGCGCGAAAAGCTCTTGCTTATTGAAGTTGATTTGACGCGTTGCGATCAGCTACTAGGATGCAACCATGTTTATGGGAATCATCAGAAGCCACGGACTGCTCTGGCTGTCATGGACTGTCACATCCTTCCACGCCACGGTTTGCTGGGGCGTGAATCCTCCAAAACCGTTCTCGCGTTCTCCGTATCTTCAAAGTGCCGCTCCGACCCAGATCCACGTCCTCTGGCGCACTGAAGGCCCCATTGAGCCTGAGGTGCGTTACGGGGAAGAAGTGGGGCAACTGACCGACCGAGTGCGTGGAGGATCGATCACCACGCGCGCCTCGCTTGGAACCAACGGCCAGGAGATTCTGCCCCAATGGAAAGCCCTGCGAACCTCCGCGAATCTCAGCTTGCCAAAACTGCATTCCGCACCGGTTGGAACCTTCCAATATGAGGCCAAGATCAGCGATCTCAAGCCAGACACCACCTACTATTACGCGGTCTACGACGGGGACAAACGCCTGACACCGCAGGACCCGTCCTACCGTTGGACCACGCACCCGCTGCCAGGCTCCGGGCATGCCGCCCGCTTCTGGGTTTTGGGTGATGGGGGCACCGGTCGTGAGCCTCAGTCGGCAGTTTATAAGGCCATGCTCCAAACTCTTGAGAAGGAAAGCCGGCCTCTAGATTTTTGGATCCACGTGGGCGACATGGCTTACGGCGTCGGCCGCGACACCGAGTTTCAAACCCGGTTCTTTGAGAGCTACGAGACCACCCTAAGAAACAAAGTTTGCTGGCCTACGATGGGCAACCACGAAGGGCACACTTCCAATGGGAAAACCGGCGTCGGCCCTTACTACGACGCCTACTTGGTCCCCAAACGGGCGGAGGCGGGGGGCCTCGCATCGGGCACCGAAGCTTACTATTCGTTCGACTTCGCGCACCTCCACTTCATTTGCCTAAACTCCCACGATCTGGACCGAAAGCCGACTGAACCCATGGCAAAGTGGTTGAAGGCCGACCTGGAAAAAACCAAGGCCGACTGGTTGATCGCCTTCTGGCATCACCCCCCTTACACCAAAGGAAGCCATGACAGCGACAAGGAAAAGGATCTCATCGAAATGCGGCGTTTCATCATGCCCATCGTCGAGGCGGGGGGCGTCGATGTGGTGTTCACCGGCCATTCCCACACCTACGAGCGGTCCATGCTGATGGATGGCGCTTACGGGACGAACACCGTTGCCGAGGGTTTCATCCTGGACGACGGGGATGGGGATCCAGCGGGCGACGGCGCTTATCGCAAGAGCGCCGGGATCCATGCGCACGAAGGCACCGTCCAAGTAGTCACGGGCAACGCCGGCCAAACCCTTGGTCGTAACGGAACGCTCCCGGTCATGCGCAAGGTCATCCTGGAGCATGGGTCGGTGATTGTGGATGTCTTGGGAGAGACACTTGTGGCCCGAATGATCAACCGCAACGGGACCGAGAAGGATCTGTTTAGCATCGTGAAACGATCGAAAGTGGTTCCCACCCGGCTGGCCTTGCCTTGGCAACCTCCAGAGTACAAAAAGCCCACCACAGAGACGAAGGTGAAAGCCTCGCCGGCAGTGGACCACCACACACTAATCGCCAAGGGGGCAACGTGGAATTACATCCTGGAAAAGCACCAGCCAAGCATGGAATGGACTCGACTGGGATTCAAGGCCGAAGGATGGAAAATCGGACCCGCCGGTTTCGGGTACGGCGATGGCTCTTACAGCACTCATCTCAAGGAGATGCGTCGCCACTTTTCGACGCTTTACGTTCGCCGCGAGTTTACGGTGGAACAGGCGGACCGCGTCACCGAGCTCGGCTTGTTGATCGATTACAAGGACGGATTCATCGCGTATTTGAACGGTCAGGAAGTGGCCCGAGTGGGGGTGGGCCGCAGCAGCGGTCGAAACGCCCAGAGCATCAAATCCCGAGAGGATCACGGCACGCTCTACAGCGCCCTTAAGGACGCGCACAAAATCCTCCGCGATGGAGTCAATCTCCTCGCGATTGAGGCTCATAACACAAGCGCGGATGAGCCCGACTTTCTACTGGACCCCGTCCTTGTGGTCGAGGACTAGCCGCCATGAGCACTCCTCATTGCCTCGTGCCTTGGCTGGTGTCCACCATCCTGATTCTTTGGAGCGCTGCCAACGTTTTTCCCCACGAGGGGCCCGAACACGAGATAGAGGAGTTAACCGAAGAAATCCGAAAACTCGGAGAATCGGCGGATCTGCTGACCGAGCGAGCCATTGAGTATCGTGTGCTCGGCAAGTACTCCGAAGCGTCACGGGATTTGGAACGCGCCACGCGTCTGGATCCAGGCTCCATCCATGCTTATCGGGAATGGAGCCGCGTCCTCTTCCTCAGCGGAAAAATCCAGGAGGCCATCGACACCGTCTCGCGCGCTCTGGCGCTGAAGGTCGAGGATGCGGTGGAGCTCGGAGGTCTCCACGCCACTCGAGCCGAGTTCCTCAGGGCCAAGAACGATTACAAAAAGGCGCTGGATGATTGTCAGTTAGCGATCAAGGCGCATCAACAGAACCCTGAATGGTATCTGTTGCGGAGCGATCTCCATGACCGACTCGGGATGACGAAGGAACGCGTCGTTGGAATCGAGGAAGGAATTAAAGAGACCGGGTCGGGTGTTCTTGAAATCGAGAGGGTTGAAGCCTTGATTAGGGATCAGCAGTTTGAGCCAGCGCTGGAAAAAATCGAGTCGGAGCTGAAGTCTTCACGGATGCTCAGCTCATGGCTTATCCGCCGCGCCCGGGTGCGCCACGGAATGGGCAAGAAAGCCGAAGCCCACGACGATCTCCGGGTTGCGTTGGCCGAGATTGCAAACCGTCTTAACCTGACGACCCCTGATGTGCCTCTGCTTCTGGACAAAGCCCTGGCCCATGAATTGCTGGGTGAAAAACCCGAAGCACGACGCTGTTATGAATTAGCTCGTGACCATGGAGCTGAGGACATTGTGAAGGAAAAACTCAAGGAACTCAAGGGACCTGCGGGCACGCTCGCCAACGATCCCAAAGACGATAAGGTAGAAGGCAAACCCAGAGACTGACTGAGTGGATTCCTGCGATGACGATGATCGGAAAATTCAACACCCTTAGGATCTTGAGGAACGCTCCGCCAGGCCTGTACTTGGATGGCGGTGAAAAGGGCGAAATTCTCATGCCCCGCCGTTACATTCCCAAGGATGTCATGCTGGGTGGCATGATCGAAGTATTTGTTTATCGCGACTCCGAAGACCGGCTTGTGGCCACCACGGAGAAGCCGCTTGGCACTGTGGGAGATTTTGTGTGTCTGAGCGTCGTTGGGGTCAACCGGCAGATCGGAGTATTTCTGGACTGGGGGCTGGGCAAGGATCTATTACTTCCATTCAGCGAACACCCATCCCCGCTGCGTGTCGGACAAAAAGTTCTCGTTTACATTTCCTTGGACCCGGCATCGGATCGGATCGTCGCAACGGCCCGGCTGAGCCGTTACGTGAATCGCACACCGGCATCCTACCGCCCGGGAGAGGCCGTGAGTCTTCTCATCGCGAGCCGGACCCTGCTCGGCTACAACGTCCTCATCGAGAAGGCGCACTTAGGGCTGCTGTTCACCGACAAACTCAGTGCGACGCTGGAGGTCGGTCAGCAGGTGAGGGGTTTTGTGAAAAGCGTGCATCCCAATGGGAAAATCGACCTCAGCCTGGACGCCTCCGGCTACCAGCGCGTGAGGTCCTTGACCCATCAGATTCTCGAGGCTCTTCAGAAAAGTGGAGGCCGGCTGCCCTTTGACGATGACAGCCCTCCACAGGTGATCCGCACCCAGTTTGGTGTCAGCAAGAAAGCCTTTAAGCAAGCCCTCGGCAGCCTTTACAAAACCCGGCGGATCCACTTTCTAAAACCGGGCATTGAACTGCTCACGGATGAGCCTTGGTCGCCCGGGATTTGAGGGGAGCCACGGTGTCTATCCCCAACCGTCTCGGAGCGATGGGCCAAAACTCAGGCGATGGTTTGATGTGGCGCGGATCCGGTTTGAACTGGGAGGGAAGTCGCAGGATTGCATTCTCACTTGGAAACCGCGCTGGACGGGGCGTTGGTTGACGCTCCAGCACCACTCCGCTGACCCCGTTCACGCGGCGGAGGCTGGTTCAAGAAGGTTGCAATGTCCTTCGCAGCCTTCGTTTCCACGCCGGGCTTTTGCAGGAAGCCCAGGTCGCGGAACCAGTCCATGTGACGATCCTGCCAGGTGCCGAACGGAATGCCGTTGCGATGCGTCAAGCCGCCGCTCATGCGGCTGCCGTCGGGCAAGGGGTCGCCGGGATGACGTCCGTTGCCGTAGATGTGCATTTCAACATTTGGGATGCCAGTGTTCAGCATGGCGGTGAAGTATTCGTTCGCCCAAATCGCGTGGACGCGATCTCCTGCCCCCGCGCAGATGATGAATGCCGGCGGCGTGTTTCGAGGAATCACTGGCGTCGCTCCGCGCGTAAACGGCGTCGGGCCGGGATAAACGATGCCGACGAAATCAGGCCGCGAGGAAACTCCGGCCAACGGATCGCTGGGCGCGCTGTTCGTCTTGTCGAACTCCTCGAAGAAAATCGCCGTCGGCGCGGCCAGTTCCGCCCCAGCTGAAAATCCCATGATGCCAATCTTGTTGGGATCAATGTTCCATCCCTTCGCATTGGCCCGCACGAGGCGGATGGCCTGCATCGCATCGTTCACCGCGTCGGTCTTCGCGTTATAGCCGTCCTTGCGCAGCCGATTCCGCAGGATGACCGTGTTGACGCCGTAGTTGAAAAAGTAGGGCACGAAATCAGCGCCCTCGGTGCCGACGTTCAGTGTGTTGTGCCCCCCGCCTGCGGCGAGAATGATCGCCGCGCCCGTGTTGTTCCCACCCTCCACCGTATGCACCTCGATGGACGGATTGTGGATGTTGGTGATCCAAGTGATGCGGCCCGGCACCGCTTTGCTGAGGTTGTAATACTCCGCCTCGCGCACACGCTCCATCTTCAGGAATGGCGAGCCGGGCGGATACAGGGGAACGACCACGCCACCGGGCAGGATGGGCTGCGGCGCGTAAGGCGCGTCGTTCGTGGGCCCCGGTTTCGGAATGCCCAGCGGAGCGGCGGTTTGAGCGACAGCTATCAGCATCGACAGCAATAGTGCGGAGCAGGAGATTGTGATCGAATTGGTTTTCATAAGGGTTGAAGGTTCCTGGGGTGGTGCGGTGTGGTGCGCCGTCACTGGACGGATGGCGGAACGAGCGCTCCACCGCGTCCTTGGGATCGGTTGACGGGCTTGCAAAGTGTCAAGGCACCGTCCTTTCCGCAGGTCCGAACCCCGCCCTTCGTGCCGTGGCGAATCCTTGTGCGCCGTCCGCGTGGCAATCGAAGCAATAGGTTTCAAGGATGGGCCGGATTGTTTTTCGGAACTCCGAGGCGCCGGGAGCCTCCGCCGCGTGCATGGCTTCGCTGACGCCGTGGATCGCGAGGGCGAACGCCACCAGTGCAAATGCCCACCCGGCCGACTCGCGGCCTTGCGTCTTATGATCAAGCCGCTGCTTCATGAGATGAATCGGTACGCTGACGTGCCATAGATGACTGCCTGACCCACCCATCGGTTACGCTCTTGAAACAGAACGAAACCGATGGGACAGGTTTCGATCTTGCCGCATCGGTGGGCTCAGAACCCCCGTAGTCATCTCTTAGCGTAAACGCTTGTAGGGACAGATAAAATGCACTCTACGCGTCTCCCTGGCGCTTTCACGAAGTTTAGATCGGATCTCTAACCTTCTCATTAAGACCTTGCATTTATTCCATTACACGGAAGTATTGCAATATGATTAATCGGCTCGCCGAGGCCCGAATCAGCGACCTTCTCACGCGTTTTCCCGCGGTGGCGGTCTTGGGCCCGCGTCAGGTCGGCAAGACGACTCTGGCTCTCCGTCTCGTCGAGGAAATAGGCACCAAGGCCGTCTATCTGGATTTAGAACTGCCTTCGCACCGGGCCAAACTTTCCGACCCGGAACTCTACTTCCGCTCGCAGGAAGACCGCTTGGTCATACTGGATGAGATTCAGCGCGTGCCGGGGCTTTTCGAAGTCCTGCGGGGCATCATCGATGATCGGCGCAGAAAAGATCGCCGCACCGGTCAGTTTCTCCTGCTCGGTTCGGCGTCGATCGAGCTCCTGAAACAGTCGTCCGAAACCCTGGCCGGCCGCATCGCCTATTCTGAACTCACTCCGCTGTTAGTGGAGGAGGTCGCGACCCCAAAGCGCAGCGACCGGGATCGGCTATGGTTGCGCGGCGGCTTCCCCGACAGCTTCCTGGCAGCGGACGATGCCGCGAGCGTCGAATGGCGCGAGGAGTTTATAGGCACCTATCTCGAGCGAGATATTCCATTGCTCGGCCCGAGAATCCCTGCCGAGACCCTGCGCCGCTTCTGGACGATGCTCGCCCACGAACAGGGCACGCTTTTGAACGCGGCGTCCGTCGCCGGAGCCATCGGCGTCAGCGGCCAGACCGTGGGGCGCTATCTCGACCTCATGGTCGACCTGCTCCTGGTGCGCCGCTTGCAGCCCTGGGTGAAAAATACCGGCAAACGCCTCGTCCGCTCGCCCAAAGTTTATGTGCGCGACAGCGGCTTGGTGCATGCCCTGCTCGGACTGCGCGAACTCGACGACGTGCTCGGCCATCCCGTGACCGGCGGAAGTTGGGAAGGCTTTGTCATCGAAAACCTGCTGGCCGCTGCGCCCGCGAGCACACAGGCGTGGTTCTACCGCACCGCCGTCGGCGCCGAGATCGACGTCGTGCTGGAGATTCCAACGAAAGGTCGCTGGGCCATTGAAATCAAACGCTCCTCCGCGCCCGTATTGTCGAAAGGGTTTTACCTCGGCTGCGACGACATCAAAGCAACGAAACGGATGGTCGTTCATGCCGGTGAAGACTCCTATGGACTCGGTGATGGCGTCGAAGCGGTCTCCATCGCCGCCGCGTTGGCCGCCTTGCGGGAGTGACATCGCAGTTGCCCCGATTCGTCACCAACCGGCAGTCGTCTTCACCCCATCGTGGTCACCGCGGAATCGTTTGCGGTGTGGAACATGGGGTCACATTGCAACATTTGACAATTGAGATAAAGACCGGATCGATGGGTAGGTTGATGAGATCGCCAGACCCCTGCGGATTGAGCGGGTTGGTCGAATGACGCGCTACAGTAAAGCACGGAACCCATCTCTGAAGAGTGCTCCGTTGATGGGCCGCCGAAGGCTCACACCCCCGGGCCAGACGCGGTGTCTCATAGGGTTTCCACGAGTTTTCTTGCTGCAATCCATCTCCAGGATCTATCGTGGAGCACACGATCAGAAACCAAACGTTTACCAGTAAATTCTGATGAAAAATCACTCCCTTCGGGTCATCTCCCGACTCTTCCTCATCGCCGCGACATCCACCCAGCTTTCCGCCGTCACCACGGAGTGGGTCTATCACAAGACCGATGATGGCTCCCACCCGGATGGCAATGAGCAGCAACTCGTGTGGTTGATGAACCGGGCGCGGGCCAACCCCGCTGCTGAGGGAGCCTTCCTCTCCGCCAGCGGCGACCCAGGCATCGTCAACGGCATCAACTTTTTCCGCGTCAATATGACCACTCTACAGAGCGAGTTCAACGCCCTCGCCGCCAAGCCTCCCGGCGCCTTTGACCGCCGCCTTTACGAGGGTTCCAAGGCCCACTCGCAATACCTCATCACCAATGACGTCCAAGACCACACCGGCCAGTTCGACCGCATCACCAGCGCCGGATTTAGCTTCACCGCCGCCAGCGTCAGCGTGTACTCCTACTCCGCATCCGCTCTCCAGGCCCACGGGGCTTTGAATATCGACTGGGGATCTGGCACCGCCGACGGGGTGCAGACCGGACGCGGCCACCGCTCCGCCATTATGTCAGGCGGCACTTCCTTCTGGAGCAATGTCGGTTTCGCCATGCTGCCGGACAATGACATCAACACCGGCGTCGGCCCTCTCGTTTTCAGCGGAGCCTCAGAGTTCCTGATCCCTCCGCATCATTCCGAACGATTGACGGATTTGTCACGAGACCATTCCAGAAGTTCTGCGTTAATTTGCAACGAGTTACGCTCGAAAACCACACTTGTGGTCTCAGGAAAGGTTCAGCGCAGTTTCCGAG
>CAMBEJ010000154.1 GCA_945865375.1 Akkermansia muciniphila
GAACGCTTCGCCTCCGTGCGAGAACTCGAAGGCGTGCAGAAGATTCGGCTCAAGCACTTCCCGTTTTCAATACTCTACGTCAACCGTAGCGATTGCGTCTGGGTAATCGCGGTGGCACACGGAAGCCGGCAGCCTGGATTTTGGGAGGAACGACTCGGATGAAGGCATGATGTTCCATCTTCCGACGCTTGTCCAAGTGGTGGGGAAATCAGAATTCTTCGGTTTCCGATTACTGACTTTTCAACCAATGACGAGTCGTTTTCTCTTGCGAATTTTCAAACTATTTTCAAACTGGTGACTGAAATTCGGGGCAATTGAGTGCCTCTTGAGTCCACCGGTTGGAACCGGAAATGTGTGAAATCCCCATATTTTACCGCATTAGGGCAGGTGGGGGTCTGGTGAGGCCAAAGGCTTGGCTCTCGTTCGCAATGAGAAGGTCAGGGGTTCGAATCCCCTAGGCTCCACCATTCCAAATAATGTTTCCTCCAGCTTGTTCCATTCTTGGTCTTGTTCTAGCAGTTGTCACCGCCTTCGGGCTTCTCCCTGCCGTAATCCGCGCTTCGGACATCGTCTTTCAGAGGTCTGACGGCACTTTTCGCCTCTGGCATCTCGAATCAAATCAGATCAGAGGCCCCATTCTGATCACTCCAAATCACGCCAATCATGATGCGCGCTGGCGAATTGCGGGGTCGGGAATCTTCAATGGTGCCGGCAATGCGGATCTGCTCTTTCAATACCATGATGGAATGCTCGCAGTCTGGTATATGGACGAGGCCACACAGACCGGGAGCACGCTGTTTTATCCAGAGAAACCGGAGTCTTCAAAATGGCGTTTGATCGGCTCAGGTGACCTGGACGGCGACGGCGGGCAGGACCTGGTGTTTCAAAGCCGCGAGGACAGGATCCATGGTCCGCTTTCGGCCTGGCTCATGCGCGGGCCGCACCAAGCGCGTCCCCTTCCCGTAACGCCCTCGGATCCCACACCCGGGTTTCAATTGCGTGCGATCGGAGATTTCGATGGCGATCTCAAGGCCGACCTGATCTTCCAGGAGCCAGGATCCGGCGCGCTTCAGTGTTGGCTGATGAACGGTGCAACTCGGCTCGTATCTGAAGGGACAGAGCCCTCAGCACCTGATCGGGGATTCGCGGTCCAAGCCGCCACCGACGTGGATGGCGATGGACAAGTGGACCTGCTGTTTCAAAAGCAGAAGACGGTTGGGCTGTGGAAAATGAACCGGTTGAGACGTCTGGGTGAAGCCGTCGATATGGTGTTGCCGGGTTTGGAGACGGGTGAAGTCTTAGTCGCTGCTGGGGTGTTTTTGAGAGATCAATCATTGCCTCACCCTCCGCCCCCACGCCGCGACGAGCCTGTGAATTCCAGGGATCCTTCCGGCTTGTTCGAAAACACCGAGCTCCATGTGGTCGCGCGCGTGGTTCGGGAGCCACCGGGAATCCAACTGGAATGGAAACGAAATCCGGTCCAACGGCTGAATATCCGACGACGGCTGCTCACGGAATCGGCACCGACCCTGATGGCGACCAATGTGGGCGGCGTCACGTGGCTCGACACGCAGGTGACGCCAGGCGAGCGATACGAATATGCCGTTTTCGATCCTGGCTCCAGAGACTTTACCTCAGGGAGCATCACGGCCAGTTTGGATGGCGCACCCATCGAATACAGAGGCAAGGCTCTGGTGCTCGTCGATGAGACCGTGGAGGATAAATTGAGCCAGGCGTTGAGGGATTTCGAAAGGGATCTGGTTGGCGATGGCTGGTCGGTGGCCCGGAAGTCCGTGCCCCGGCACAATGACAACCGGTGGTCCGCGAACCGACCCGCCATTGAAAAGATCCGAGGGATCATCCGGCAGGAATATCAAGACTCTGACGGGGATCTTCGCACGGTGATCCTTGTCGGGCATGTGGCCGTTCCCTACACTGGTTTTGGTGCCGAGGACGGGCACACCGCAAAGGGACAAAACCATTTCGGTGCCTGGCCGACAGACCTTTATTATGCGGACACTGACGGCCGGTGGACCGACATTGATCGCTACCCACTCCCCTACGAGACAGCTTTTCCGGAGACGATGAACACGCCGGATGACGGCAAGTTCGACCAGAGCCAAGTGCCCAGAAACAGCGCAGGGGTCCCGTTTATCGAGGTTTCGGTGGGCCGGGTGGACTTCGCGCGTTTGGATGGGTACCTGGGCGAAAGGATCTCGGAAACCAGCCTCTTGAAACGGTACTTCGAGAAGAACCACCGCTACCGGCACGGCGACCTGGCATTCCCCCCGCGTGCGATTGCGCAGGGGTTTTCACATCCGAACGAGAATCGGATTCTCTATAATAACGCGATTTTCAACAGCAGCCGAAACTTTGGGCAGGGGCCGGACGCCCTGGTAGTCGGGGATTTTTACAGAGCGAAGCGAGCGGCTTTGTGGGGTTTTCAGGCGGGGTTTGGGCATGTGAGCGTGATGAATAACAATCAATCGAACCCGTGGAGCACCGAGTCCGTAACGCGGCCCGGCCAGGCACCCGCCATCGCGTTCTACATGCTCAGCGGATCTTGGTTTGGGGACTGGAATCTGGCGGGGAATCTGTTGCGTGGCGTCTTGGTTCCAGCCAGCTCAGGCCTCGCGAGCTGTTGGATGCGAGGGTACCTGGTGAAGTTCGACACGATGGCAGTAGGAGGGACGCTTGGGGACGCGTTCAAAGCGACGGCGAACGATCCCAATCAAGCGGCAACAGTTTTCGGAGCGCCACGAACGTTGTCCTTGCTTGGGGATCCGACCTTGCGGGCCGCAGTAACCCCTCCCCCAACGGCAGCCTCAGCCTCCAAACACCCAAGCGGTGTCGTTGTGTCCTGGCAGCGGGCGGACGGTCAACCGCTTGGATACTTCGTTTATGATTCCCCGTTCGCCCTGGGGCCGTTTACGAACCGGCTGACGATGCAGCCGGTCCACGAAACACAGTTTCTGGATTCGAATTCGATCGCAACGCGGCGCTACCATGCAGTACGCTCGGTGCAGCGGATGACAACAGGGGCCGGAGCCTACACGAACCTGAGCCAGGCCGCGTTCGTAAAAAAACGGGACTGACCGGCAATCAACGGATCCCCACGACTCGATAGAACTGGTGCTGCCCTTCCGGGCTTTTATCCACAAATTCGGTGGTCAAGCCCTCGACGCCCAAAGCCTCTCCCAGCACTTCCCAGGCGGATTCATCGAGATCACGCCTGCTCAACACCTGGTATCTATGCCCTGGTCCCCCCCGCCATCGGACGGTCGTGGAGTGGGGCGTATGCGTATGTGTGACGGATTCAATGGCGAACACGGACTTTGCATCCAACGGGCTCGTGCCGGCTAGCGACTCCTGGAGATTGCTAAAACCATCCCCGTCCGGATCCTTCTCCGGACCCGCCTCGGCAGCCGTAAAAAGGTTAAAATACTTTCTTTGAAAAACGTCGTCTACTCCA
Organism: Akkermansia muciniphila; assembly: GCA_945865375.1. Taxonomy (GTDB): domain Bacteria; phylum Verrucomicrobiota; class Verrucomicrobiia; order Limisphaerales; family F1-80-MAGS106; genus F1-80-MAGS106. The sequence continues at coordinate 3,473 of CAMBEJ010000154.1, forward strand.
TCGAAGTTGAAGTCTGGAAGTCGCGGTTGAACTTCAAGGAACCCATTTGCGTAGGCGACCTGGTCGCCTCTCATGAGCACAAACGACCGCAGCCCGGGGGTGGCATCCTCAGCCACATCGATTTTGACCGATACCAAATTCAGCCCCACGAAAGCTTCTTGGAGGAAGGTGACGGGCCCATGGGTGATCCCGTCGCCGGTCACAATCAATGTGGCACCGCTCGTCGGGAGGTTTGGACCAAAAACTCCTACAGTCAACTGGCGGCTTCCCTGTCGAACAAGAGCTGCGGTGTTCACGCTCGCAAAGGTGTTGACAAGTTCACTGGGAAGACGAATTCGGGTTATACGCAAGATGGGGGTGTTGCCCGCAGCCACCACATCGAAGTTGTGCTTGGTAGCTCCGGCAGCAGAGATCGCCAAGATCACCTCCGCTGAAGGTAAGAAACCGGTTTCGGCGTCCGCGAAGGTTCCAAAAGGGTCGATGTCCTGACCGGTCATCATGAAAGCCTTCGCACCCGCCGGGTCCAATGGGCAAACCCGGAGCTTGTAGAGGCCCGGGAGCAAAGATGGAATCTCATAGCTCCCATCGCTGCGGGTGGCCGTTGACTGAACCAGGTTTCCTGCTGCGTCTTCAGCTGCCACAGTGGCTCCGAGGACTCCTTTCCCCGACATCGTGACGACTCCGGAGAGGGTTCCGAGGTTCAAATTTGGAGTGGGATAAAGCCACAATACGGCAGCCCTCTCATCGAGGGACAACCCAGGCTGGGTTCCAACCCCCTTGCCACCGCGAACAAACATGGTGGAGCCACCGACCGGTGAATGATTCAAACCGATGAAATGACCTATCTCATGGAGAGCGATAGCATCGACAAATAAATCGAGGGAAGCCGTTGCGGTGAAGTCGGTGAACCAACCGTAACGGTCGCCATTCAGCACGATGTCCGCTTCCACCATCGTATTCTTCTCATCCTCGAAGAAATCCTGGTAGGCCAACCCAAACGTGCCGCGCATGTCATCTCGTCCGCCGTTGATCAGGGTTCCATTTTTCGCCCAAAACACGATGTTGGTGTTATCCGTGGTGTTGATATCCACTCCAGGACCGGGAGCCACCAAACCCGCGTCCTCGAATTTGAGATGAGTTCCTGGAACTGACTGCCACTGGGCAAAAGCGGATCGGAGAGCATTGAGCTCGTTCGATGTGTTGGTAGTCGAGTACGCATTTGCAGCGAGGTAATAACGAACCGCCTTGGTAATAGGGTTCACCACATTCGTATGCACCGAGGGGCTCGGCTTCAACAATTCCCAATGAAGCTTGTCACCTTGAGGATTGAGGACGCCGACAAAGCCCAGAACCGGGGTGATGTGCCACGGGAAAACAAAGGTCGCTACGAAAAGGCCAACGAGCGAAAACAGCTTAGGCGCGCGCATGGGGATGACAGTTTACTTTCGCACCAATTGAACCTGCCGACGCAAGCTTCCGAGTGCCATGGGGAGTTGGGTTGGCAGCCGGTATTTTTCAGCGCCACCCGTTGCAGGGGCACCGCCGTGGAACGTGTTTCGCACGAAACGTTCGCCGGAAGCTTTGTCGCAAATGACTTCAAACTTGCCTTGGCACATGGCGATCGTCACCGCCTCGCCTCTTGGGTTGAATCGCAAGAACGCCACGACCTCTTCGCCCACCTGATAGTTTACCTGGTTGGACACCACGAGGCACCGAGTTCCCAAGGCTCCACCGCCATGCACCACAGTGATCGGTTTGCCTGCGGGATGCGATCCTTTCCAGGTCTCTTTCACTTCGATTTCCACCTTGGTATAGAGGCGGCCTGCTTCGTCGCACAGACAGGTTTTTGAATTCACCAGGCCAAACACCACAATCTCGCTGTCCTCGGACAACTGATCCACGGCGAGGGGAATCAGATTGCCGGCAGCCGCGTCGAATGTGAGGAGCAGCACCGACATGATGAACTTGGCCGACAACCGCTTGAAACGCGCGACAGGACTTCCGCAGCTATATGGTTTTGTATTCATGGCATTCTTGCAGCTACAGGGAAGGCTAGAAGATCCAGTCGCGGTCAGCAATTCTCATTTTGAAAAACGTGGGGCTGGGCAGGGCTGTACTGAAGTCGCCTCAGGTTGGCTTTTTTTCGCTTTTGGAGGTCTGCCCTACTCCGTCGGCCACAATGAGAATTGCTGATTCATTGGAATCATGATTCTGACGCTGATTCGTTGCGCGTCAGTTGAATCTTGGAGGCTTCCACCTTGATGTAATTCAGAACCACTGGGGCAAGGATCATGCCCGGAACTCCAATCAATCGTTCTCCCACCACCAAGCCAATCAGGGTCAACCAGATCGGGTTTCGGATGCGGTCGCCGATGATTTTGCTGTTGAGCAAGTATTCAAGCTTGTGAATGACGATTAGAAATATCAAGGAGGCCAGGGCTATTTTTGCCGAGACAGTAAACGAGATGGCAACGATCACGGTGTTGCTCACCAGATTTCCGACCACCGGCAGCAGTCCGCACAAAAAGGTGACTCCCACCAACACCGGCGCATGGGGAACATGGGCTGCGAAAAGGAAAATCGAGGTCAGTCCGGTGTTGATGCTCGAGATCACGATCTGAGCGCCCATGACGGTCACGAAGCTCTTGTAGAAGAGCTCAAACCTCTCGCTGATCGATTCGCAGCAAAGTTCGTAGAGATTGTTTTTAAGAGCGTGTGAACCGCGGTCCAGATCGAGCTGACTGTTGAGAAACAGACTCACCGCCACGACGGCCGCGATGATGAGCAACACCGCTTCGGTGGTCGCGCCCCGTGCAATATTAGCGAAATTCCCGAGGTAATGCGCCTGCTCTTTCACCGCGCCGATCGCGAATTCCTTCAAGCTCTTGTAGTCGGTGAAGGACAGTTCGATGCCATGGGTTTCAGCCCAGAGGATGATCTTTGGAATGGAGGTGTCGGCCATCTTCGGCAGCGCGACAATCGCCGCCCGCGTGAAATGGACGGCGGCATAGATGATCCCCGAGAAAACAATCACAAACAGCGCCACGGCGATGAGCTTGTTTTTCGTGATATGCAGCTTGTTCAATAAGAACAACGAGAACATGACAGCCAACAAAGGAGTCGCGAGCTTCAAGAATCCCGCACCCAGGAGGATCAGGGAGATGACTGCGTACGCGATCTTTCCGGGCGTTGTCAAAGGTTGAGCGCTAGAGGTTACCATGGATACCTTTCTTCTAAGTTCTGCAGCCCATCGTGAGGAGGATGTTGGCCCACAACGATTGGTCCCCTGTCTGGATCGTCAACACGTGGTCCACAGACGCCACGGCTTGATAGAAATCCCACTTCATCACGGGCTCCAGGCTCAGGTCCGACCCGCTTTCCTTAAGGATCTGCCTGTAGTCGGCCCAAACAGGAGGGTCCCCGCGTTGCGCATAGGGATCATCTCCGGGGATCCCCATCGTGTTCACCCGGTCGATCACGACCGCGCTCAGGATGGCCCGCAACACCTGGGAGCAATTCACGACGCCGGGCGAGAGATTCAGACAGACCAACTCCGAGTTGGGCCCTTTCTTGTTCCAGGCGGGATAATTGCCGTCCGCGATCAGGATCATCGCATGATGCCCGGCACGGCCCAGAACTTCATTGATCTTGGGATGGATCAAGTGATGCTTTAACATGCCTCGATCATACACCCTGCCTGGGGTGGATCACAAATTTCATTTAAAGAAAACTTCTCCCCTTGGCCATTTCCGCGTCGCACCCGCAGCCCGATGCAGCGCCGGGTCGATGGCGCCGTCCGGGATCTCTAGGTTGTCGGAACGTTTGTTGAAAAGCACCGCCCAGCTCAGTCCATCCCATCGGCGGACCATGAGGCTGGCGGTGGCCGGCAAACTTCCCGAGTGCCACAAGTTCACCTTGCCAGAGTGGCCAACAGGCCGGACCATCCAACCGCAACCGTAATACGCCGGCGCGAGCTCGCCGCCGGTCGTTCTCCAAACCGGAGGAGGGGGTGCTTCAGCCATGCACCGCAGCACCGGCGCGCTGAGGATTCGGCATCCCTCCGGGTCCTCCAGGGCTGCTGCAAACCGCGCCAAATCTTTGACCGAAGCGATCCAGCCTCCGTGGGCGTCCATCGATTCCAGACAAAATCCGCCATAAGGCAACGCCACATTTTCAGGAGCTTCCGTAAAAACGCTCGCCGTCACTTTCTCCTCGGACGTATAATAGCGCGATTCGCTTGGAGCTTGTTTGCCATCCAAGGTCGCCCCAATGCGCATGCCCTTGATGCCGAGGGGTGCCAAGATATGTTTCCTGACAAATTGTTCGTAAGTTTCGCCGGACAGCTTTTCGATGATCCGGCCCAAAAGGCAGTATCCAAAGTTGGAATAGGCATAGCGAGTGCCAGGGTCGGAGTTCAGAGGTTGCTCCGCCATATAGCGAACGATCATGTCCGCCGCAGCGGGCCTGGGGGCACCTAGGTTGTCCGCGATCTTGATGCTCGAAAACATGGGGTCGAAGCTCTTCTCGCGGTCCCACCCGCCTGTGTGATTGAGAAGGTGGCGCACCGTAATCCGTGCCTGGCGGGGGCGACCGTGGAGGTCCTGTTCGCGGCAGCCGGAGGCTCAAGTGCCAGAATCTTCCACGCGGGCGAATCCAAAGCCAGCCGGCCTTGGTCGACCAGCTTGAGAATGGCGACAGCGGTGATGGGTTTCGAAAGACTGGCTATTCGAAACAAGGTTTCGGGCGTGGCAGCGATACCCTTCTCACGGTCAGCTAAGCCGTAGCTGCGGGCGTAGACGAGACGCCGTTCACGCACCACCGCCAGCGCGCCGCCGGGGATTCCTCGCGGAACCATGAAGGCTTCCATTTCAGCGTCAAACGCCTGCGCCAGCGTCTTCCGTTCCGGGGCCTTTGCCTCGGCGGGGGCACGAGTTCCAGGACGGGATTCGTGAGTGAGGCGGCCACCCAGCCCGGAGGCGAGGGCCCCAGGGCTGATTCAAGAAAACGGAGCGCTGGCTTCCAGCCGGCTTTGGTTCAACGATCCGTCGGTCGCGCAGCCAAGCCGATTGGAAATCGGCGCTCCGGCCCCTCTGGCTGAGCCTCCGCTGTTTTCTTGAATCAGCCCTGCGAGGGCCCACGCCGGCAAAGAAACGAATTGACGTCGAGTCAGAAATGCCATCAAAAAAATTGTCCCACAGACGGCCTAGTTTTGTAAGCTCCTATGTTCGACAAGCAAATTAATCAACCACAGAGCGGAGAACCCGATCCAACGCGCCCTGAGCACGCTGATCCTGCTGCCGATGACCACGGCGAGCATCGGCACCACGCCTACAGACAAACAAAAGGGTCGCGGATCAATTTGGTCTTGGCTTTCAGGGGAGACATGTCAACAGTCTACGCCAGCTTGGCGTTTGCACGGCAAATGGTGCTGGGCATTTCTTGAGCGATGACAACGGGCTAGGGTCAATAATGACACTCTAATCCATCGTAATGTAAGTCCTTATGCCAGTTTAGCTCAGTGGTAGAGCAACGGTTTTGTAAACCGTAGGTCGTCGGTTCGACCCCGACAACTGGCTCCATCTTAAATCTCGTATTATAAACGAGTTACAACTTAGATCCCTCGCTTCAATCAATAGGGATACCATGCAAGAAAGCGCAAAAATAGGCACGATCAGGTACTCAAAATGGTAGAAAAGTGATAGCCATAAAAACTACACTCTCTAAAAAGCTACTGTGAACGATGTTTGCCGCGAGTTCCGCGAGACGGGCGCGAAGAGCATGTCATTGTGGTTCAGGTAAAGTTGGGAAGGTGCGGCACGGACATTTCTGCGGCGGGGTTCGGGGAGGAGAACTCGTTTCACGGAAATCCAATATCCGTGCTTTTGCTCAACCCTTGATCGTGCCAGGGAGGAAAGGCCCGATTTCTTCCGGCTCGCAGTCCCTTGGATAGGCATTGGTGTTTCGTGATGGACGCAGGGAAGGCACGCCTTTGCGTGACGCGGGGGTCGGCGTTAACTCCAAAAGCACGCGCTCTCCGTCGATGACGGCGGCCATGGCATGGCCGATTCGTTCCAGCTCGCCGGCAGAAGCACCAGCAATCTTCCCGTCGAGCGCGGTCCGAAGTCTCGTAAGCACGGCGAGATTATCAATCAAATGCGCCTTATCGCGGTCGCTCCACCATGATCTGTCTTCGACGGGTTCAACCGTCGCGGGCAACACGGGCGAACCAACCAGTTCTTTGAGCGCGGCTTCTTCACGTTGACGGCGCAAGCGAACCCAGCCTTCACGGCGACTTCGACCTTCAATCGTGGAAAGGCGCAGGCCATGGCTCCGGGCTAGTTCAACGAGTGAGCCACGCCCACCCACGTACTCGCCACGGACCGTTTCCCAGAGACGAGGCGGGTGTTTCATGGGTTTCGGTCGAGGTTTATTGCTTTGGAATGGGGGTTTCATTTGGACCTTTTTTGGCTGCGAGTAGAAAGCCGATCAAATGCTTGTCGGCCAATGGGGTGTTTGACGATGGAGTTTAACCCGATCATCAGAGATCCGATGGTGGACCGATCAGCACCGTCAAATTCACCAGCCAAGACTTGTCGGGCAATGTGGATCCACGGTGCGCAGTCCGCCGGGAGATGGGCCGATTTTGCTTCTAGCAACGCCATGATCTGGGGTTTGTTCTGCTGCAACAAACTGGCAAAGTCGGTGGAACATAATCGAGCTGGGTAAACCCTCAGGATTTGACCGCGGTGTTCGAGTGAGAGGCCTCAACGTTTCGCTTCTTCATAAAGTTGCCTAGGTGTCATAACTCTAGGGCATAGTCTGTGGGGATTTCATTTTCCGGGGATTCGACTTGGGAAAAGCTGTCCTCTTTGTCCCAAACCTCCTGCGTTTGACCATTTTGGGACAAATGGGACAGGTTTTCACCAGTTGATTCTACGGAATTCGGAAACACACACCCACATCCAACGCCACTCCAACCCCGTTGATGTTTCTTATGGCTGTCGGGAATGTTGTTCCGTTGGGTAATTCCAAACCGCCTCACGATCGCTTCAGACACGACGTTGCCGAATTTGTTTTTGGTCAGAGGCGACCAGCTCCTCGATGTGCAAAATTTGACATACTCCTCAAAACAGTCCGAAAGGAGCAGTGAGCCCGAGGGTTCCCGACGCAGTTGCTCACGGACAAATACAGCACAGGAGTCTGATTCCAGGAGCAGGTTATCAACCGTGGCCTGCTGACTGGATGTTTGGTTTAGTTGCCACCCGTCGGCTCGGAGTTCGTCCAACCCGTCGAGCTTCCAGTTTAAAACGCCAGACCCTTCGTCTCTCAGGATGATCTTATCGAAGTCAGCGATCACGCTGTTGGTTTTCGGTCTGTTGTAGGGGATGATTCGCAAGCGACGTCGCCATGCTTCATGGTCCCCTTCCAGGTGGACCGTTAAACGTGAATTGGATGTGCAGATGACATTGAACTTGCACACGACCTCAGGCGTTTCGTTGGAGTTCTTGAATTCAACGTTCAAAGGGTCGCCGCCAGTCAAGGATTTGAGCAGAGAAGCACCCTTCTGGTTCAGAAAGTCCTCGGGAACATCAGCTCCGTAGAGCAGCGTCTTGCCGAACATCCGCGACAACTCAAACCGCTCAGTGAGCAGGTGGGTTCGCAGATGAGCCATATTACATTGGCCGATAATGCCCATCAAGATACGGATGAATGTCCCCTTGCCGCCACCAGCGGTGCCCATCAGAAGCATTATCACTTGGGCCACATTTTCGCCGATCAACCCCAACCCACACCATCGCTGAAGTAAGTCCAGGTCATCGGGATCCAAGGCAGGGCACATCAGCTCGTCAATAAACCGAGGGCATTTGGCACCCGGGATGAAAGGCACAGCCAACTTGTTCCGTCGTCGATAAGTAGGACTAAATGGTAGCAACTCCCGGTCTTTCAACCTCAACATCCCGTTGGCACATGGAATGAACTCGGTCATGTCGCTTGAGAAATAGTCAGCAGGCACGACCAGGATTCCCTTAGCCTTACGGATCACTCCAGCTAGATTACTTGCGTCACGCAGTCGAAATTCAAGAGACTGGGTATCACAGCCCTCCCTACATTGACGTGCGCATTCGAGAAGCTGAGCACTTAGACCCGACGCTATCACTGGTTCACGCTGATGGGTGTAAATTCCATTCTCCTTTTTGTAGGTGTAGAAGCGGTCCTCGGTTTCCAAGAACACCGTGGGCTCATCTGGAGAACCTTTGGGCCCCATCGTGGCGGCGAAGAAATCCTCGGATATATCGCTGGCAGCAGTATCCCCATTTTCACCTTCCTTCTCTTGAATCGGTGATCCGTATTCGGCGACTAGGGTCGGGTGGAGTTTCTTAAAATACTGGGATGGAGTTGGAAAAAGCTGTCCCATTTGTCCCATTTCGGGATTTTCACCGGGCGATACCCCGTTAAGTGGGGCTCCCGAGGTCGTGACGGGTTGAATCGGCGCATCCGACTCCCTCTTCCGATCAATGACCTTGCGACGGTTCTCTGATTCAGCGTCATGGACTGCCTCCCTGAAATCGGTCCTTGTGATCTTCAGCACCTTCTCAGCGAACGACTTGATGCCCCCGATGGAAATCCGATCGTTCTTGCATGCAACTGCCATTGCGATGACGCGCCGTTTCACTTTCTCGCACTCGATTCCTGACAGACTTTTGATCGCTGCCGACTCCCGCTGGAGCAAGCGGAGAGCGAGGGATCCCACCCCCGCCTTGAGGTCGATAGCCTCCGCAGTCTTCACCAATTTGTCCCAGAAAGCGGCGAACTCCGCCCCCAACTTCTCACGGCAGTCGTCAATCCCTTTACCGGCACCGTCAACGGGAATGCGTGGAAGTTCGACAGGGATCGGAGCGATGGATTGGGCGAGAAACACGGCATAGCGCGAAAACTCGTAATTCGTTGCGGTGTCGCTGTCGCCAAGAAACAGAATCCGCTCGGGCTTCGTGCGGGTGATGACCTTAGCGATGCCGTCCAACAACTGAGGCTCACCCTCGGCGTCGTTCACGTAGGTCCCAAAACTCGGCAGTCCAATTGCTTTGATGCCGCTGTCGATCAGCGAAAGCGCTTTGAATTCACCCTCAACGATCACCAAATGCCCGCCTTTCCCCATCGTGACGAGTTGGGGCGGGATGTAGGCACGGGTCCCGCTCCCAGGGGCTTGGTGGTATTTTTGCCCATCAGCACGCTCCTTTGGCAGCCGGTAGCGGCAAAAGCCTGTCGGTTTCCCTTCCATGTCGTGGTAAGGGATCTCGATGGTACCCGGCTCGGGAAAGCCACTGAAGCGAATCCCGGCGGCCTCAAGCGTTGCCTCACTGATACCTGGGCGCAGAGGGATGGTTGGAGGTTGCGTGGTCATACGTCCTTCACGACTCCAGTTTAGCGAGCGCTGCGAGAAGGCTGGATTTCCGATAGAGTCGTCGCCGACCCAGCCGGATCTGACTGAAGAGACGTTTCGCGACTAGGGAATCGAGATGACGCGCGGACACCCCAAGGAACTTGGCCGCGTGGGAGTGGTCGAGCACCTCTCGGTCGAGAGTCGCCGTGGCCTTCCCGGCGTGTGAAGCAACGGAAGGTATGGCACCGTTTGACGTAGCATTTGGCTGCATGAAGCCACATTTCCAGAAAAGGTCATGTGACGTGCCGACAGAATGGGTGCAAAACTTAGTCGGGTGCTCCGCCGTAGAGCAATCGCCCGCTTAATTCAATCCGAGAATGGAGTTTCAAAGCGATCTTCGGCCACTCGGATGCTGCGAGCTTGGCATCATGCGTGTTCAGCTCAAGAAATCCCGTCTTTCGATCCACCTTGACTCCTGTTATGTAAGGCATTTTCTCATTGGCCTTGCGTAAACCCAACCGTCCGCGCAACTGCTCGATCTGTTCGCTGTTGATCCCGTCGGAGTCCACCTCGAAGTCATGCCAATTCAGTAGACTGAACAAATCCGCGAGGGCTCTGTCGGAATAGAACATCAACCCAGGGTCGCCTAAAGGTCCACAACGGATCCAATTGGTCAGCATTATGTACGCGAGTGGCTGCTTTGTTCGAAGGGATTCCGCTGTGGGGTTTTTTCCTGGAATAGCTGCCTCCTTCCCCTTTTTCTTTTGGATCATTTTCACCAACTTGGCTTCGCGTTTCTCGAACTCGGACAGCATCTCCGCCCCTTCGCTAGCTGCTGCACTCCGCAAAAAGTCAGCCCCCACCCTCCACATCGAAGGGAACAGGTTCCGAATTACTGCTTCGCAGTCTGCGGTGGTGTTCGCCTTTTTCGACCGATCAACCCAATCACCACGGCTATAGACTTTGTAAATCAAGTTTTGCGCCGCTGGGAGCATGCTGGCACAGGC
>CAMBEJ010000155.1 GCA_945865375.1 Akkermansia muciniphila
CAGGGCTGATTCAAGAAAACGGAGCGCTGGCTTCCAGCCGGCTTTGGTTCAACGATCCGTCGGTCGCGCAGCCAAGCCGATTGGAAATCGGCGCTCCGGCCCCTCTGGCTGAGCATCCGCTGTTTTCTTGAATCAGCCCTGCGCACGAACTGCTGACAGCAACCCTTCCCTGGTTGACTTTAGAAGGGGTCGGGCGCGACTATTGCCTCATTCACTTTGATGCCGATGAAAAAGATTAATGTAGGGATTATTGGCTATGGTTGGGTCGCGGGCGCACACATTGCGGCTATCAATGCCACACCGAACGCACGGGTCAGAGCGATTTTCTCCTCCCGAACCCTTGAACCTGCGGAAGTCGCCAAGCGCCACGGGTGTGACATCACGTGTTACCACCATCTCGAGGCAATGTTGTCGGATCCCGACATCGATGTCATTTCGATTTGCAGCTATCCCCAAGAACACGCCCGGCACGCGATCGCCGCAGCAAAAGCTGGGAAACATCTCATCATAGAGAAGCCTCTTGCACTGAACTGGGAGGATTGTGTCGCCATCAAACAGGCTGTTGCCGCCGCGCAGGTGAGAACTTGCGTGTGCTTTGAGTGCCGTTTCAGCAGCCAGTTCCAGACTGTGAAGGCGGTTATTGATCGTGGATTATTGGGCAAGATTCATTACGGGGAAGTGGATTATTATCACGGAATTGGGCCCTGGTATGGGCAGTATCGATGGAATATCAAGAAGGAGGCGGGAGGGAGCAGCCTGCTCTCGGCAGGATGCCACGCGATGGATGCCTTATTGCTCTGCATGGGGGATGAGGTTGACGCGGTGAGCAGCTATTCAACGCACTCACTGAATGCCGATTTTGCTCCCTACGAATACCCCACATCGAGCGTGTCGATACTGAAATTCAAGGACGGGAGAGTGGGGAAGGTGGCTTCGGTGATCGATTGTCTTCAACCGTATTACTTTCGGGTGCATCTTATCGGGAGTGAGGGGACTTTGTTGGATAACAAACTTTACAGCACCCGGTTGGGGGGCTTGGACAAGACCCGGTGGAGCGAGCTTTCGATGAAGCTGCTGGATTCCGGGGATGTGTCGGATCACCCATACCAGGCACAGTTCGAAGCATTTTTTCAGTCAATCCAACGAGATGAAGAGATGCCGCTGACCAGCCTCGCTCATGCGCTCAGGACGCACGAGATCATCTTTGCTGCTGACAATTCAGCCTCGCGGCACGCACGTCCCAGGCCCGGCCACTAATTCCAAGCGCGATCAAGTTCAGCATCGTTCGTTCGACGGTTCCACGGCTCACCGGGGTGGACTTGAACCCCTTTCTTAATGGCTTCATAGACATTCACTCTGCCAGCTCCGCGCCCGATTCGTTGAAGGAAATTTTGCGAGAGGGATCGTTGCGGGTGCAACTCACGTTATCCGAGGTCGCCTCCCCTGACGCGGGTATCCCGCCGCTTCACCCACGAGGTAACCAACTTCACTGGCGCACCCACGGATGACACGGATAACACGGATGAGGAAAGGGAGCTGAGAGGGGTACTTTATCCGTGCTATCCGTGTCATCCGTGGTTAGGAACTCTTCCCATTTTGCGGTAGGTATTTCCTCCGAACGACAACTCCCGGAAACCGTGAGTTGCACCCGATCGTTGCTCAACTTCTGATCCTTTTGGGATTCTGGGCCAAAAGGCTTGAATTTTTTTGTGGCGGCTCTCATTTTCGAACGGTGAAGCCTTTTATTCTTCTTTGCTTGATCGTGTGGTGCATGGTTGTGGCTGCGGCGGAGCCTGAAAAATCCGTGATTCAGATCATGACGGCGGGTCAACAGCCTGTGTGGGATGCGCCGTGGCGGTCCGAATCGGTGCGGCGTGGGTCGGGAACCGGATTTGTGATTTCCAAGAAGCGCATCATGACCAATGCGCATGTTGTGAGTTGGGCGCGACAAATCCTGGTCCGGCGCTACCAGGATCCAAAGCCTTATCTTGCCAAGGTTTTATTTATTGGGCACGACTGCGATCTGGCGGTCTTGAGCGTTGAGGACGATTCATTTTTTGAGGGTTTGGAGGCCTTGTCCATAGGGCCACTTCCGAAGGTGCGTTCCACCGTCATCACTTACGGTTATCCTGCGGGGGGAGAACAAATTTCCTACACGCGAGGAGTGGTTTCCAGGATCGAAGTGCAAACCTATGTGCACATCGGGAACCGGTCGATGTTGGTGGTTCAGACCGACGCAGCTATCAACCCTGGAAACAGCGGTGGACCAGTGATCCAGGATGATCAGGTGGTAGGGGTGGCGTTCCAGGGCGCGGGAGGGCTTGAAAACACTGGGTATTTCATCCCAACCCGCGTGATACGACATTTCCTGACAGACATTGAGGACGGCACTTACCACGGTTTTCCTCAAGCCGGTGTGCGTTTGATTCCCTTGCAAAACCCGGCCTACAGAAGGTTTTTAGGAGTTCCTTCGAACGACGGCGCCAGGATTGATGGCCTGCTCAACATCCCTTCAACACAGGCCGTCTTCAAGCCGGATGATGTTCTTTTGAAGGTGGGCGAGTATGACCTCGGGAGCGACGGCACCATCTTGTTCGAGGGCAACCGGCTGGGTGTGAGCGTCGCCTTCCAGGAAGCGCAGCACGGAGCGAAAGTCCCCCTTAAAATCTGGCGGGAAGGCGCGGCGATTCAAACAGACATTGAGGTGTTCGTTTACCAAGAGGATAAAGCAACGGGAAATCAGTTCGATATTCTCCCGAGGTATTATATTCATGGCGGGTTGGTGTTCACGCCTCTGAGCCACGAATATCTGAAAACGTTCGGACGGAACTGGTCGGACTCGGCGAATAATGAGATCATTTATGAGTTGTATTACCGGAAATCGGAGTCGCCCAAGACCGCTAGGCGCGAGCCGATCGTGTTGTCAAGCGTGCTCGCGCATCCCGTGAACAGCAATGTGGGGATCAAAACGCGCGCCTTGGTCAACCGGATCAACGGAAAGCGTATTGACAGTCTTGAGGATGTGGTCGCTGCTTTCGATTCCTGCACGACGGACCAGCACATCATCGAATTTTTGCCGGATAACTCCTTTGAATGCCTGGACCGCGCGGCGGCTATGAAGGCGACGGCCGAAATCCTGAAATCCTATGGAGTCGCGGAGGATCGGCGGCTCTGAGCGCGGTCGTCGGGGACGACCGCCCACAAGAACTGACCGAGCGGTCGTCGGGGACGACCGCCCACAAGAACTGACCAAGCGGTCGTCGGGGACGACCGCCCACAAGAACTGACCGAGCGGTCGTCCTGTGTGTGGGCGGCCGTCCCTGACGGCCGCGTTGGCAGGGCCGACAATTTTCCGGCGCGCGGCGCACGCTTGATTTGATCATCTATTATCTTAAAATTATGAAGCGGTTATTGAACACTGGGCGGTGGGGAGTCATGGCAGTTTTTTTTGGCTTGGAACTGCTGGGAGACGGGCGTGGGTTTGCGGCGTCGCCCTCCGGGAGGGTGTCCGGGGACTGGGAGAAGAGCGTGGTCACGGTGGAGGTGACAGGCAAGGCTTACGACTATTTCCAGCCTTGGTCCCGCTCCGTTAAGAGTGTTCAAAAAACATGCCTCGCCCTGCGTCCTGGAGAACTGCTGACCACGGCCGATGGGTTCCCGGATCACACACAAATCCGTCTTCAAAAGGGGGGGCGTGGCAAGTGGTGGCTGGGCAAATTGAAATGGGTCGATTACCATTCCAATCTAGCTTTGGTGGATGCGGAAGATCCTGCGTTCTGGAAAGGGGTGAAAATGGGGGCGATCGGTTCGAAATCGACGCTCGCGGGCCCGTTGCAAGTTCTGAAGTGGCGCAATGGCAATCTTGAAAGCCGGAGGGCGGACTTCACGCAATTTACCGTGAGGGATGCCAACCTGAGCTGGGTGCATCACCTGCACCTTGAAATCGACACCGAACTCGAAGGTCCCGGCCTCGGGGAATTGGTGATATCAGGCAATCGGGTGATAGGACTCGTGAGCGCGCGCGAAGGCAAAAAGATTCTGGCTATCCCATCTGCTTTCGTCGCACCGGTGTTGGAAGCGGGTCGAAAAGGAGGATACCGCGGGCTGGGTTATTTCGATTTCGTCTGGCAGCCCGGGAGCAATCCGGCGTCATTGCAATACCTCGGAGTCACCGGTGATGCGAAGGGAGTCGTGGTCATCGATGTGCCGACACAATCCGGCAAGACGCCCGTGTTGAAACCCAAGGATGTGCTGCTTTCGGTGGATGGTTTTGAGGTGGACACGGAAGGCGATTACGTCGATCCCGATTACGGGCATCTGATGCTGGAGAACCTGGCCACTCGGGGTCACTGGGCAGGGGACACCATCAGGCTGCGGATCCTGCGTGATGGGAAGGTGATGGAAGTGGAGTATCCTCTGCCAAAGGTCGAATACTCGACCGAATTGGTGCCGGAGGGGAGCTTTGACAAGGCCCCCGAATACATGATCGCGGGAGGCTTGATTTTTCAACCTTTGAACATGGCGTTGCTGAAGGCCTGGGGAGAGAATTGGGAGCGACGCGTCCCGTTCCGATTGGCGTACTATCGCAATGAAAAACGGGGTTCTGACCGCCCCTCCAGAGTGGTTCTCACCCAAGTCCTACCAGACCCTTACAACCTGGGTTACCAGGAAACCCGGTACGTGGTTGTGGATAAGGTGAATGGAAAAGCGATAAGCCGGTTGCAGGATCTGGAGGCTGCGTTCCAACAGCCTAAGGACGGATTTCACCTGCTTGAATTTGCACGCGGGGACAGCCTCCAAAGGATTGTTTTGGACTCTTCGAAAATGGCGGAGGCGACGCAGCGGGTGCTGCGGCTTTATCGAATGACCGCCCCGCAGGTTATCCATCCGCTCGAGGCCAACTAACTAACGTTCCAAGCAGCATGTCTTCCTATCAGGAATCTCAGATTTTGGAGGTCTCAAGGCATTTCCACATTTATGGAGAACTCCTCCATGCCGAACCCTGCAAGATCGGTCACATCAACGAGACCTACATCGCCTCCTACGATCAAGGCGGTGTGTTGGTGCGGTATATTCACCAGAAGATCAACACAGACGTCTTCAAAGATCCCGATGGGGTGATGAACAATTTGATGCGCGTCACGTCGCATCAGCGCATGAAGGTTGCTGGGACCGGTTCCAAGGATTCGGGTCGACGAGTGTTGACGGTGGTACCGTCCAAGAACGGGACCTCCTACCATCGAACAGAGAGCGGCGCTTGTTGGCGCACGTTCGTTTTCATCGAACGTGTGCGCACTTTTGAAACGGTTGAGTCGCCTACGCAGGCTCTGGAGGCGGGACGAGCTTTTGGGGAATTTCAAAGTTTGCTAGTGGATCTGCCCGGCGAACGGCTCATCGAGACCATTCCGCATTTTCACAACACGCGCCGGCGATTTAGCCTCCTCCAGCAAGCGGTTGAAGCAGACCGGGCGAACCGATCCAAGGAGGCATCCCGGGAGATCCAGTTCGCCTTGAAGCAGGAGCCAATCGTGGATGTGATTTTGAAAGCGCTCGCCAAAGGAAAGATCCCGGAGCGCATCACGCACAATGACACTAAATTCAATAACGTCATGCTGGACATCGAGTCTGGCAAAGCCATGTGCGTGGTGGACTTGGACACGGTCATGCCTGGCTGTGTTCTGTACGATTTTGGCGACATGGTTCGCACCACCACAAGCCCGACCCTGGAGGACGAGCTGGAGCTGTCACAGGTCCACATGCGGATGCCGATTTTCAAGGCGCTCACGCGCGGCTATATTGAAACCGCCGGCCAGTTCCTGACCAAGAATGAAAGGGCGTTGGTTGCTTTTGCTGGAAAATTGATCACCTACACCATAGGAATCCGATTTCTCACAGACTACATTTCGGGCGACACTTATTTCCGGGTTCACCGACAGAATCACAATCTGGATCGTGCACGCACGCAATTCAAGCTGGTCGAGAGCATTGTGCATCAGGAAGAGGCGATGCAGCGGTTTGCGGACACGCTTTAGCGCGACGGCAACAGATCGATTTTGGCGCGCGGCCTTCCAGGCCGCAGCAGGTTCGACTTCGCAAACACGTCGGGTTTTCTAGGGAACTCTCCCAGCGTTCGAGGCTGCTGCGGCCAGGATGGCCGCGCGCCGGCGCACAATGTCGCCGTGGCGTTAGGCACTCATCGACTTTCCGCAGGAGGAGCAATAGCGGGCGTCGGCGGGAGGGATGTGACCACAGCTCCCGCAAGGGGTGCTGTTATGGTGCTGACGCTTGTGGATCATTAGGTTCCGGATATAGGGGATCCACGTGAACGCATAAGCAAAGATGAAAACGGAATCTCGCTGATAAAAAAGCGCATAGGAAAAGAGCAACACGGAGCCGACGAGGCTCAGCCACCAAAACGCGATGGGTATAGTGACGCGCTTGTGTTTCTCCGTCACATACCATTGCACGAGGAAGCGCGAGAAGAACGTGAGGTTGCCCGCCCATCCCACCACTTTCCATAGGTGCCATTCGATGCCGAGGAACCTGCCAGATGGGAAAAGGATGTCCTGAAGAGTTGTCATTGAGTGTGTGGGAGAAGCTAGAGATCAGTTTTAAGAGGGTCCAAGCCTTTCACAGTTGGGCGGACGGTTTGTCGAGGATCGATTCCACGGTACGCGGAACCGATCGCCACTCCTCAGCAACGGTGGGCAGCCGCACGGGATCCTTTTCCGCTTGTTCCAGGCAGCAGTCCTCATTTTGAACACCGTGGGGGCAGGTCTCCGAACTGCTGGTTCGCGGAGTGTTCTACTCCGTGCGGGGCCGGAGGCCTCCGCAACCGGCAGACCGGGAGGTCTGCCCCACTCTGCAAGTCAAAACGAGAGCTGCTGTGTTCCAGGGTGCGCATCTCAGATTTTTCCAGATCTTCTCGTAATCGTAATCGTAATCGTAATCCTATCCCGGGTTTCCCTCGTGCAACCGGTAATCGGAGTTTGCCTTTATCAAGGCGACTAGCATCGAAACGATGCTCCAGAGGCGTTCTTTTCCTGACAGAACTTCATCCCCAGAACATCGGCCTTTGGCCACGAGCACATCCAGGGCGGCGGCACTTTCCAATAAACCTCCAGCTTTTCGTGGTCGAATCGGCGGTTCATGGTATTAGGATTACGATTACGATTACGAGTAGGAAACGCGAGCACGAAAAATCTGAGATGCGCACTGTTCCAGGCGGAGCGCCTGACGCGCGAGTTCCAGCAGGATGGAGCAGGGTTCAAGGCAGGGCACCAGGCTCTTCGATGCCTCGGAGTCGGCGCACAATGTTCCCACAGTCCACAACCTTCTGCGGAGGCAGAGGCGAGCGTCACAGCACTTCGAGGCCACCTGGGTGGCCGAGTCGTCGCTCAGACGATTCGCGTTACGGTACATTCCCGACTGGCGGGACGCGAACTCCCTGTAGTGTGTCACGGGCGGAGCCGGTTGATGTGCCGCATGCCAATCCGCCACGCATCCGGGATACAGAATTTCCAGGGCACGCGCCAGTTCTTCAGGATCGTGTGCACACGCAACCCATCCGCGAACCATATCCGGGGCGCACTTGAGCGGCCTGAACGACCCTGCCTGATTGAACATGGACAGACTCCTCAAGCCTGCGATCTCCACACGACGCAGCTCGCCGTCGGGCGTGCCTCGATCTTCGTTGTGGCGCAATGAGTATCCCGAAGGGGCGTGCTGGATCAGCACTTGAACGAATAAGAGTTCCTGGTCGATCCACTCAATCAAATGCTGTGTCGCGGGAGTGATCACGGGTAGAGAACGGTTGCAAGATACGGATGTGAATCGGGGCCATGAACCACCCAGATCCAGAGATCTGAACTCAGTAAAACGACCGTGTTTAGCCTGAGGCTCGAGCCACTCCAATTCCACTCTCCCAATCGTAATCGTAATCGTAATCGTAATCCACCCCTCTGTTTCAAGGGCAACACCCGAGGATTACGAGTCAGATTACGATTACGGTTAGGAAAAATGAAGGAATTGGGGTTGCGCGCCCAGATCACGATTTCAACCGGTTTTACTGAGATCCAGGGATAGGGGACGTCGCGGTGCGTCGGCCGCGCTGGGGTGATCGGCGCAATCGGGGCAGCGGCTTGTTCGAGTCGGTGATCTTGATCGGAAGACGTGGCAAATCCGCCCGCTTCCTGGCGGGCGGGGACGGCGCAGCGCGACTTCCCTACCAGGGTCCCAATCCGCCCCAAGTTCATGGAGCGCATCGAATCGCTTGGGCGCAGCGGGTTCACGTTGATTCCTGGTGAAGTTTTGCGAGACTGGCGGGCATGCATTTGTTTTGGGCGGCGATCATCGGCTTGGTTGGGGGCACTCTTGGAGGTCTCTTCGGAGTGGGGGGCGGGATAGTGATGGTTCCGGCCATGACATTTTTTCTGGGCCTGCCAATTCACATTGCGGTCGGAACGTCCCTGCTGGTGATTATTCCCACTGCGGTGACGGGGGCGTATAAGCATCATGGTCTTGGTAATATCGATCTGAGAGTCGCCGCGTCCCTTGTGCCCTTGGCGATGGTCGGCAGCTATTCGGGCGCATGGTTGACGAGTCATCTGGAAGCCGCCAGTTTGAAACGTGCTTTCGGAGGGTTCCTGGTTTTAGTGGGCTGTCGGCTGCTGTTTTTTAAGTAGGCTGCTGCTTTACAAAGACCGTGCGGGTGGGGAAGGCAAATTCGATTCCTTCAGCGTCAAAGCGTTCCTTCACCGAGAGATTCATCGTTTGGAGATCCGAGAGATACGCTTGATTATCGGTGCCGTTCCACAAGTGGATCACTTCGATGTCCAAGGAGGAATCCCCGAACTGACGAAAAGTGATGAAAGCTTCGAAGGTTTTGGGATGACCCTTATAGATCGATTCAAGGATCCCGATAGCCTGTCTGAGCCGTTCGGTTGAAGTGTCGTAAGTGAGTCCAAACATCATCGTGGTTTTGATGTTCGGACGCTTGCTCACGTTGGTTATGATGGCCGTTCCCATGGTTTTGTTGGGGATGGTGATAAGGTGCCCATCGGGACTTCGAATCCGCGTGCTCCTCAATCCAATTGATTCGACATTCCCAGAGAGAGAGTCAAGTTTGATGTGATCTCCAAGCCGGAATGGTTTGTCCATGAAAATTGCCACGGCACCGAACAAATTGGCCAGAGTGTCTTGCGCGGCGAGACCGATGGCGAGGCCGCCAATCGACAACGACGCGATTAACCCCGTGATGTCGATTCCTAGGTTGGACGAAGTCACCAGAACCAAGACCAGCACGATGAACGCTTTCACGCACTTGCGAATGATCGGGATCAAGAGCCCGTCGAATGCGCGGTCTTCTTCCTTGGCGGCGGCCTTGGTCCAGTGCGCTGTGAGCAGATCCACCAATCTGATGAGCATGCGGTTCAAAGAGATCGCAACGAGAACCACCAGGATTCTCACAAGAAATTCCTCCACCCGCTTCGGCCAGTTGAACACGGTCAAACCGATGTTTAGAAAGACGACAAAAGCGATGACTTTGATGGGGCCATGAAGGAGGTCGATGATGAGATCGTCGACTTTTGTCTTCGTTTTCTCAGCCCACCGCTTGACGCAACCGCCAAGGATGAAACCCAGGACGCGAGAGCTCAAGAACGCCATCAGAATGTAAAGCAGGGATGCGATGTACTGCCAGAGGGGGATGTCGAACAGTTTGGTTTCGCGCAGGATGGCGTAGTCGTCCAAACCAAAAGTCAGATAAACCTTGCCAACGGCACCGAAGTCCGTCGGGCCCGCAGGCATGTTCGTTGAGGTCCCGCCTCCGAGTTGCTCCGGCCTGGAACCTCGGACACCCGCGGGCTGGGCAAGCGCCCAAAATGACCAGATCATCCCGGACAGGAACAAAGCGAGCATCCCGCGATAAATCCACTGAAAATTCCGCTGCACCGCGAAATTACAGGGCGAGAACCGTCATTCGACAAGGGAAATCGTTGCGGACGCAACGCGTGAGCCTAACACTACAGCGACATTTTGCTCCGACGCGCGGCCTTCCAGGCCGCAGCAGCTTCGCACCGGCAGAGGCGTTGGAATTCTCACCCACCACCACTCTACCTTCGACCTTCACCCACGCTGCGCCCAGGATCAGACCTCAGTAAACGACCTTTTGGGAGCGCGTGGATGCAGCAAATTCAAATCCCTCGATTTGAGGTGAAGCAGTGAGGGGCTCCGTTCAGTCGAACGTGAGAGCGTCAGGAATAACTCCTGGCGAGTGGTCAGCCAGCAGTGTGGCGGCCAGCCTTGCATGCTCTGTGCCCATCCGTGGTGATCGAGCACCTGGGCCACGATCAAGGGGCTTTGGGTCCGATCTCCTGAACGCGAACCTGGATCTCCTCTTTGCGCGTCAGCCGATAGCGCAGTTTGCGCCCGCTGCCATCGGGCATGACTCACTGCTGTTTATTGAGCGATTCGGTCAGAGGTTTTAATGTCTGTCCCTCGCTTTGCCTGTGTTTAAGATTTTTCACCATTGAGTTTGGGGCCTGAACTGCCAGGTTATGGCCATGAGCGCGAACGAAGTAATGGCCCAAATCATGGCCTTGCCGGAGCGGGAGAAGGCGAAACTTGCCAGCATGTTGGTGGAAGAAACGGACTGGCTGGAGGATGTGTTGGATGTCGCCATTATCAAAACGCGTATGGATGAGCCCGAGCGTCCGGCGGAGATGCTGATGCGGGAGCAAGGACTACTCGGATGAGCTTTCAGCTCGTCACCAAGCGAAGTTTCGACAAGGAATTTGCCAACCTTCCTATAGTAAGCGCCGGGTCGGGGAACCCAAGCCGCGAGGGTCTATCGACCGTGCGCCGTGCAGTCCGTAGTTTCAATCTTGTTGATGTCCGAACCAAAGGCACAGACAATCCCCAGCGAAACCTTCATGGCTGCCGAATCAAAGGTCCGTTGGCGCATCGTCCACTCCGAAGCCTCTCTTGGATGGGGAGGACAGGAGCGCCGCATCCTGGCCGAGTTGGAAGGGTTTCGCCAGCGCGGGAGCGATGTGTGGCTGCTTGCGCCGTCGGGCGCGGAAGTTTTCCACCGCGCGCAGGCGGTGTCGATCGCCTGTGAAGCGATTGATTACTCACGCTGGCAATTCCCATTCACGGTCCTCAAAACAGCCGCCTGGCTCCGCCGGGTCCGACCGCACGTCATCAACACTCACAGCTCCCGTGATGGATGGCTGGTGGGCATTGCGGCGCGGATGGCCCAGGTGCCGTTCATCGTCCGCACTCGCCATTTTGACGTTCCCATCTCCAGCCGGCTCATCAGCGGGTTTGTTTACCGCCGGCTTGCCGACCATGTCCTCACCACGAGCCCTAAAGTCACGGCGCATTTTCAGGTGCTTTTCCACATGTCTGCCGACCGTGTGACCACGCTCCCGACGGGGATTGATCTTTTCAAATTTTCACCACACGGCGATCTCGCACAACTCGTGCCCAATGTGGGGCAAAACCCTGTTCCGCTTGTCGGAATGGTCTCCGTGATCCGACTGGCAAAAGGTCATGAAACAATGATCGCCGCCGCGAGCCAACTTCGTGCCGAAGGATTCGCGGCGCATTACGTGATTGTGGGGGACGGTCCGAATCTTGAAAGAGTGCGCGAAAAGGTGCGGGCGTTGCAATTGGGGGAGTGTGTCACGTTCACTGGACAACGCGACGACGTGCCCGCCGTTTTGCGGGCGTTGAGCCTGCTCGTCATCCCGTCGATGCACGAGGGCATTCCGCAGACTGGCATGCAGGCCCTCGCAACGAAGACACCTGTTGTCGCCAGCGACGTGGGCGGCATCCCCAGCATCATCCGCCCCGGGGAGACGGGCCGCCTCGTCCCACCCGGTGATTCCACCGCCCTCGCTCGCGCCATCCGCGACACCTTGCAAAACACCGCCGCGACGAAGCGGATGTGCGAGGCAGGGCGTGCGCTTGTGGAAAGAGAGCACGGGGTTGAGGGTATGCTCGACAAGCTTGAACTTCTTTATCGGCGCTATTTGCCAGACATCGTTTGTTGTGCGATTGACCAAAGGAAAATGGTTTGACACCCGGCACCACGGTGCGAATGAGCGTTTGTGCGCACTACGCTTGACATACCCGAGGCAGTGTTTAAAAAGGCCAAACTGAAAGCGGTTGAAGAAGGCGTCTCACTGAAGGTCGTCGTGATCCGCGCCCTGGAACGGGAGGTGACCGTCGGCCCCGATATGGCGGCCCGCAAGAAACGCGCCCAGCAGCTCTTTGCCACGCTTGACAAGGCTCGCAACACAACCCCGGTGGGTCCCCTTCACCGCGCCGCGCTATATGACCGCTGAATGCTTCGCGGACACTAATGTTTTCCTTTGTACTTTCAGGGCAAAGGCCGCAGCTTGATGTTCTTGTACCAGCATGGGCTCCCGTGGTCCTGGAGCCCGATGTAACCCCCTTGAGGATGGTCCTTGAACGCGACGTCAAACTTGTGCTCGCTGCCGTCTGGGCGGCGATTCGGGGCTTTGAACTGGTTCACATCCATCTTGGTGACGAGCTCACCGTTCAGCTCCACGCTGATCAGGTTTGTGCGACTGATGATCTCGATGTGGTTCCATTGTCCCACGGGTCTCATCGCGTTCCGCGCAGGTTTTACCAGATCATAGACAGCGCCCGTGTCGTGGTATCCCGCTCCGAGGGTGTCGTCGATGGCGATCTCCATGCCGTTGAACCCGACGTCTTTGCCCGGGCGCGGCGTGAGGGAGGATGTGCGAATGAAAATGCCGCTGTTGCAGCCCTTGCTGATTTTGAAGTCAAGAGAGAGAATAAAATTAGTCCAGGGACGTTCGTGAACCAGCATGTAATGGCCGATTTTGTGGGGATTAAGGCTGAACTCTTCCACCGGTGTTGTGCTTGGTTTCCCGGCGCTCGTCATCCAGCCATTGAGGGTCTGCCCATCGAATAAGAGCCGCCAGCCCTCTCGCTTTTCATCCTCCGAAAGGGCGTTGTCTCCGGGGATCTTCTTGACCCGAATATTCCTGTAACGGACGAATTGCTTCGTAAAATCACCTCCTCCATGAACCTGAAGGCCGATGCCTCCCGTGTCAGGGTGTCGGCGTTCTGTCTCCGTCCAATCCATGAATTTGACTCCGTTGATCCAGGTGGTGATCGTGGGTGGATTGCCAACGATCCGGGCGCGCAATTCGTTCCATTGCCCGTGCCGCCAAAAAAGCGGCCATGCCTCAGGCTTCACGGGCAAGGGCAGGGGGGCGGGTTCGACGGTGATGTCGGTCACCTTGGCGGCGAAAGTAAAATTCCGGACACTGGGTTTGGCCCCGAGTTTTCCTTCTCCGTAAAGCCCCATCAGATTGCCTCCTGAATGGTAATCGATCATCGCCTGGAACGCCGTGCCATCCTGGGTGCTGCGCAGAAAAAGGCCGCTGTCGGGACCGAAGTCGTTGTTCATCTCCAGGGCGACTTCAAAATCGCCAAAGGATTCATCGGTGAGGATGAGGCCTCCGTTACCTGGAATATCCTGGCTGCCTGACAACACGCCGTCCTGGATCTCCCATTTCCCGCCGCTACGATTTCCGCTGGCGCGGCTGTGGCCTGTCTGCGAGCTCACATGCCAGCCTGCCAGGGTTTTGCCATCGAAGATCTGCCGAAAGCCAAGCTCATCAGCCCGAGCGGATACGGTGAGGGCCAGCCCGATAGTCATCCTCACAAAGGTGGAGCGAAACATAAGA
>CAMBEJ010000156.1 GCA_945865375.1 Akkermansia muciniphila
CGGCGCGCGGCCATCCTGGCCGCAGCAGTTTCGATTCTGCGAGCGAGTGGGGTTTTCCCCGAGTGGCGCAAGTGTTCGAGACTGCTGCGGCCAGGATGGCCGCGCGCCGGCACTCCCCGAGAAATCCTCGCAGCGCGCACGGATTCCAATGGATATGACTACGGAGGGAGGCGGACTCGAAAGTCTTTTGATGGTTGGCATCTCCATTTCAAAAGCGAGCTGGATTTGATCCTCAAAATCCGTGTTCATCCGTGTTCATCCGTGTTCATCCGTGTCCATCCGCGGTTTTCACTCTCTGAGCATTCAGCAACTCGTAGGGATCTCCTGCAACACTTCAACGCAATGCGGGATGGCGCCGGACACAAAACCGAGGCATTCGACAGCGCCCGCCGGTTTCCCTGGCAGGCAGATGACCAGGCTCCGATCCACCACCACCGCCAGACACCGGGAAAGGATCGCGTTTCGGGTGATTTTCATTGATTCCATCCTCATGACCTCGCCAAAACCTGGAAGTTCTCGAACGGCAATTTCCCGGACGGCTTCTGGGGTGACATCTCGCAACGCAACCCCCGTGCCTCCTGTCGTCAAGACCAACACACAACCGCGAACGACTTGTTCGCGTATTGCCCGTTGAATTTCTCGTTTCTCGTCCGCAACCATGGCCTCCTCGACCACTTCCCAACCATGACCTGTAGCCGCGCTTTTTAACGCGGGCCCCCCCAGATCGTCGTACATCCCCTTCGAAGCTCTGTCCGAAATTGTTATTATTCCTGTTTTCATCTTAGAACTCCCGTTTGGTTTTTGAAATCAAACGCACTTCTGAAATCACCATGCCCTTGTCCACCGCCTTGCACATATCGTATATCGTCAAGGCCGCTACGCTCACCGCCATCAAAGCCTCCATCTCCACGCCCGTTTGCGAGGCCACTTTTGCGCTCGCCCGAATCGTGATCCGGTCCCTGGACGACGGAAAGTCAAACTCCACTTCGCAATGTGTGATCGGCAAGGGGTGACAGAGCGGTATCAAGTCTCCGGTCTTCTTTGCCGCCATGATTCCCGCCAGCCGCGCGCAGGCCAGGACGTTGCCTTTCGCGATTCGATCCGATTCGACGCGGGCAAGTGTGTCCGGGCTGAGGCGGATCTCTCCGGCGGCGATCGCTTCTCGCCGCACGATCGGTTTGGAAGAAACATCCACCATGGTGAGCTCCCCTTGGGCGTTCAAATGCGTCAGTTCAGTCATGTGCCGCCTTCGTTGGTTCGGGTTGAATGGATTTTTTCCATCGCTCCACCACGTCGCGTTGCGCGGAGGCGAGGTCCACTCGGAGCTTCACATGCCGAGGGATGAAGCCAGGCGATGTCCCCCAAAGATCCGTAGTCACCAGGATCTGACCATCACAACCGTCTCCTGACCCAATCCCAATGGTGGGTATCGTAATGTGCTCCGAAATCTCGCGCGCAACCGTCGAGGTCACCAGTTCAAGAACCACCGCAAACGCACCCGCCCGGACGAGGGCCTCCGCATCCGCAAAAAGTGCTTGCCGTTCCGGATCAGCTTTCCCTTTGATCCGGTACCCTCCCTCCTCGATCGCATGTTGGGGGAGCATGCCCAAGTGTCCGCAGAACGGGATCCCCTCCCCCACAATCTCCAGGATGGATTCCAGGATGGAAAGTCCCCCTTCGGCCTTCACCGCCTCCGCGCCCGCGTCCATCAATCGGCGCGCGTTCGCCAGGGCCTGATCCGGCGTCTCGTAGCTATGGGCAGGGAGATCGGCGACCACCAGCGCGCGAGGGGTTGCTCTAGCCACGGCGCGGACATGGTGCTCCATCTCTTCCATCGTCACCAGGGTGGTGTCCGGGTAACCCAGGACCACCATCCCCAGGGAGTCCCCCACCAAAATCAACGGGACGCCCGCTTCGTCGAGCAACTTCGCCATTGGAAAATCATAGGCCGTCAGGGCGGCGATCTTTTCGCCCCCCTTCATTGCCCGAATCCTTCCGGGCGTCCATTTGTCCTGGATCACAGAATGCACGTGCTCCACTATACGGACGATCGCGCCAATTGCGAAGCAACAAAGTCCAAGCAGTGGAAAAAAACGCCGGGCTGCGAACCCAGTGTGACGTGAGCGAGTCGAAAGGGTTGACTCTTCGATCATTCCGGCTTATCCCAGACAACCTATTAATCCTGGTCACCCTGATTGCTATGAATACGACTCAATCCATCCCCTCTGACAGTGGCACAAAGCCGCGATGCTCGGCCCCCCTCGCCTTCACGCTGATCGAGTTGCTGGTGGTCATCGCCATCATTGCTATTCTCGCCGGCATGCTCCTGCCCGCTCTGGCAAAAGCCAAGTACCGCGGCAGTCGCATCTTTTGCGTCAACAACATCCGCCAGCAATACCTCAGCCAGATTCTTTATTCAGACGACAACAAGGGGCGCTTCCCCAACCATGACGATGGCAGTCCGGATTACCATCGCACAGGCGGAAAGAAGGACAGCATTGTTGATTTGATGCGTGGCACTTACGTCCAGAACACGACCGTTTTGATCTGCCCCATCACCGCAAAATCGTTCGGTCGAGTTTGGTTGAACTATGCCAGCATGACGAACTTCGCCGACAAAACCACGAAGGATTACGGCGGCTGGGACACCACCGCTGGGAACGTGTACACCCCTTACATGTGGCTGGCCAACTTCCCCGGTATGACGTTTCCGTCGCTGAGCGGCAGCAAGGACCCCAACGCCCCCGACAAGGAACCCGCTTGGCCTAAAACTTCGGAGGAACTCGATTCATCACGTGCCTTCATCACCCACCGGGTGAGTGACACGCCAGGCACCAAAATCTGGGATGTGGGACACTTGGGCAAGTTCGATGCCGGCAATGTCAGCAAACCGTTTCTGTCCTTCGCACTCACGCCGGATCAACCGGTAGGCCAGGCCGATGGCAGCGTCGTGGTTCGTCCCAAATCTCAGATCTTGAAGCGCGCGGTCGGCGGTCCTGGAGGCAATTCCGCGTACTATTATTGAAGGTCGATTTCATTTCTTCGACTGACCACGGCGGGGTCGTGCGAGGTTCTTGAGGCTGCGGATGACCAAAGCAGTCCACCCCGTTTGGTGGCTGGCACCGAGGCCTTTCCCCGTTTCCGCGTGAAAGTATTCATGGAAAAGAACCAGATGCCGCCAGTGCGCGTCGTTCTGGAACCTCGTGTCCTCTCCATGGCACGCGCGATGACCGTCCTTCCGAGGGAGGAAGATGGAAACCAGTCGGCGTTCGATTTCCTGTGCCACGTTGTCCAGGGTCATCAGGATGCCTGAGCCCGTGGGGCATTCCACCTTGAAGTCCTCCCCATAGAAGTGGTGGTAGCGCTCGAGAGCCTCGACCAGCAGGTAGTTTACCGGAAACCAGATCGGCCCACGCCAGTTGGAGTTTCCCCCGAAGAGCCCTGTGCTGGATTCACCAGGAACGTAGTTGACCCGGTGCACCTCTCCTCCCGCGTGGAGTTCGTAGGGATGCTTTTCGTGGTATTTCGAGAGAGATCGAATCCCAAAAGGCGAAAGGAACTCGGACTCATCCAGCAGATAGGCGAGAGTGCGCGCCAACCGCTCCCTCGTCGGGATCGCCAACAAGCGCAGCGACTCGCGCCCTGCCCCGCCATCGGTAACGTGCTTCGCCAGATCTCGGCGGTTGTCAAGAAACCATTCGAAGCGCTTTTTGAAACCTGGCAACCGATCGATCGTCTCCTGCTCAAGAACCTCTACCGCAATCAAGGGCAACAGACCCACCAACGATCGTGTCCGAAGCGGGATCACGATGTCATCCGTCAGGAGTCGGTCATAATAGAAACCATCCTCCTCGTCCCAGAGGCCGGACCCGCCCAACGTGTTCATCGCATCTGTGATCTGAATAAAGTGTTCGAGAAACTTAGATGCCATATCTTCGTAGGCCTTGTTCACCTTGTTGCCGTCACGGGCTAGTTCGAGCGCGATCGACAACATCGTCGCCGCGTAAAAGGCCATCCAAGCGGTGCCGTCCGCCTGCTGCAAAGCCCCGCCCGTCGGCAGCGGCTTGGAGCGGTCGAAGACGCCGATGTTGTCCAATCCGAGGAACCCGCCTGAAAAAAGATTCTTGCCGTGGGCATCCTTGCGATTCACCCACCACGTGAAGTTGATGAGCAGCTTCTGGAAGACACTTTCCAAAAACTGCCGATCCCTCAGGCCTTCCCTGCCCGCGATCTTGTAGACACGCCAGGCGGCCCAGGCGTGCACAGGCGGGTTGACGTCACCGAAAGCGAATTCGTAAGCGGGAATCTGACCGTTGGGGTGCATGTACCATTCGCGGAGGAGCAAGCTCAACTGTTGTTTCGCGAACTCGCCGTCCAGCCTTGCGAAGGGGATCATGTGAAACGCCAGATCCCACGCGGCAAACCATGGATACTCCCACTTGTCCGGCATGGACAACACGTCGCGGCTGTAAAGATGCGTCCATTCCACGTTTCGACCGGACCCGCGAGCGGCGGGGGGCGACGGCATGGCGGGGTCTCCGTCAAGCCAGTCCGCGACCACGTAATGATAGAACTGTTTGCTCCACAACAACCCGGCGTAGGCTTGGCGGATCACGTTCCTTTCCTCTGGCGCCAACTCCGAGGGGTTGATGGCCTCGAAAAATGAGTCGGCTTCCGCAATCCTCCCCGCGAACACAGCGTCGAATGCGTCCGCATCCAGCGGGGCGGAGTTCTCATCCTGGGAGCGGAGTCGCAACCGAACGACCCTGGATTCACCCGGTGCCAACTGGAGAATGTAGTGCGGTGCGGCTTTCGTTCCGTATCCTCCCGAGTTGATGGCCTCGGCACGACCACGGACCACGTATTCGTGGAAACCGTCCTTCACGAATTTCCCCGCGTTTTCGACTCCGAAGAGCCGGGAATGGTTGGTCTCGTTTTCAGTGAACAAAACCTGGGGCATCGAACCGTCATCGTGGGGATATATTTCGAGAGCAAACGAGCCGAGGGTTTCGTGGTTGAGGCAGAGCGAACCGCACTCCTGCAGCTCGATTCGGGGTTTTTCAGAGCAGCCTTTGTGGCTGCAACCCCAGATCCACGTGTTGCGAAACCAAACCGTCGGCAGCAGATGTAGGGGTGCCCAATCAGGACCCCGATTCACCACGGTGATGCGGATGCAAAGGTCGTCCGGCGCGTTCTTGGCGTACTCGGCCTGAACATCGAAATAACGACTTCCCTCAAACACCCCAGTGTCCACCAATTCGAATTCGGGATCGATCTTGCCACGGCGGGCGTTCTCCTCAACGAGGCGCCCGTATGGGAACTCGGCCTGGGGATATTTGTAGAGCGCCTTCATGTAGGAATGGGTCGGCGTCGAATCAAGATAGAAATAATCCTCCTTCACATCCTCGGCATGATTCCCTTCCTGCCCGGTGAGACCGAAGAGGCGTTCCTTGAGAATTGGATCCC
This sequence comes from Akkermansia muciniphila, assembly GCA_945865375.1. Taxonomy (GTDB): domain Bacteria; phylum Verrucomicrobiota; class Verrucomicrobiia; order Limisphaerales; family F1-80-MAGS106; genus F1-80-MAGS106. The sequence continues at coordinate 5,467 of CAMBEJ010000156.1, forward strand.
GTCCGTTCCAGAGGGCAAGCGCGAAGCACAGCCGACATTCTCGGTCCGTTATCCCGAGCAACCCATCCTCCCCCCATCGGTAGGCCCGGCTGCGTGCGTGATCGTGAGGAAAGTAGTCCCAGCAAGTGCCCCATGCGGAATAGTCCTCACGCACCGTGGCCCACTGGCGCTCCGCAAGGTACGGTCCCCAACGCTGCCAGTTCTTCTGGCGAGCCGCCGATTCCTGCAAGCGTTTGTGTTCCGCAGTTTCAGTTTTCATGATCCAAACGAATCCGGAACGGATTGGGTCAATCCTTTCGTGTGTCCCTTTACCAAGCAAGCTCGACACGGCTGGTTCCTGCGGGTATTTGCAGGTCGCCATTCGGCTCACGATTCGACGGTTTGCCATCGCGCATCGCCCGGGCGGCCCAACCCGGAGGCAGACGGAGCACAAACCCCTTTGCAGGCGCCACAGCCCCGGAAATCGTGAGCGTCGCGCCGGTTCCTGAAACCGAATAGTCCAGAGAGCAAACTCCAAAGTGTGTCGGCATGTTTTCAATCTTCATCCCCTCGCTCTGCGTGAACCATTCCAGCGGCACGCCAGCCAGCAGCACAAGTTTGTCGCCGTCCTCGAACAGCAGGGCATCGCGCAAAAGCAGTTGGAACTCCGCAATGACCCAGCCATGCGGCATGGCATCGCTCGCCTCCCCCTGACGCCAGGTGGTGCGGGCATGGTTCCATCCTCCAACCCCTGAATTCCCGCCCTCATCGAACGCGTACCATCCCTTCATTTGCGGGTGGTCCAGGTGCCGGTTCAAGGTCTCGAACGCGGCTGGACGGTTGCCCGCAAGAAACCCCTGATGCGATCGGGCCAGCGGAAAGTAACGCCAGCCGGACGGCTGTTGGGCACCCACGCCTTTGAATTGCTCAAACCCCTTTCCTTCGTTGAAAGGATACAACCGGCACGGCCACAAAACGCTGTAACTCCCATAACCTTGCGGCAACTGAGCGCCAAACTTTTGTTCGTAGATCTCAAACAGCGAATTCGCCAATTGCTTCCACGCCCCAGCGTCCTCGGCCATCCCCAACGCCTCCGCCACCACCACCGCAGCGCGAAGTCCGGCTATGTCGTAAGCCTCGGTATAAGCCGGGTTGTGTCCATCGCACGCTCCAGGCTTCAATTCCTTCCGCCTGTCCGGCGGCAAAGAATCGCCAAAATTCAGACTCGTGTCCCATACCCAATGCGGCCCCGGTGTGGTGCGATAATAGCGAATCATGGCCGCGATCTGACGCGCTGCGGGATACACGGACTCCAACCATTTTCGATCCCGGGTAAACTTCCAGTGTTCCCCCATGATCCACAAGATCTGTCCCGGATTATCGGCCTCGGGTTGCACCCTGCCGTTAAACGGGTGATCGAGAAAGTAATGGATCGCCAGATCGGCCAGATCGAACTGACCCGCCTTTTGATAGATGTTCGCCAAATACATGCCATCGCGGTTGAACACGTTGTAGTTGACCACCGCCACGTCCGGCGCCCCCTCGTTGAGACACATGACGGCGTGGCCGGTCATGGCTGCGAAACTCTCACCCCACCGCGGATCGGGCAGCTTCATGGTCGCCCGTCCAACAAGGCCTTTCCAATAAACCGCCGCCTCGTCAAAAACCATGTCCGCCTTGAACTGACGATAAAAACGCAAGCCCGCGTACTTCTGGAGCACACCCGAATTCGTTGAGTTGGGCCGGTTGAGATCGAGTTGCGCCCAGGGGCTCACGCCATCCCATCGGTGGCCCGCGGCACGCCGGCCTGGCAGGACTGGACACGTGAAACCAAACGTTTTCTTTTGCCCTGGAGCCAGTTTGATGTCGAAGCGCATCGCACCAGAACAAAGCCCATTCGTCGAATTTGGATAACGCTGCGGTGGCAGTTGACCCTTCAACGCCCAGTCGCCAATGGTGTCGTCGGTCACGGCACCGACCGATTGCGCCCGTTCCATCGCGACAACCGCGGGATACCCGTTCAAAGCGAGCGTGTCGTTCACTTCGCTGAATCCCATTGAACGAATATCCCCGCCCGCGGGCCCGAGCGGACGCACGGCCACGTAAAGAGACACATTCGACGCGTTCTCCCCTCGATTGGTCAGGTGAACGCGCGCCGCGACAACGCAAATCTTGTTCGTCTCCACCACGCGCTGCACCTCGCAAACTTCTGTCTTCACTTCAACCCCTCCGGCACGCCAGCTGGACCATGGAATAAGCGCCCCCCCGGCGCCGAGGCCATGCGTGCATTCCACACCGTCCATGGTGGGAGCCACAAGCCGTTGGCCCGCCTCGTCCCAAACCCAAAAATACACTCCATACGTTCCGAACCCCGGAGAAAAACTTCCCTCGGCCTCCACGAATGTTTTCAAAGAATCGACCGTGTTGGCGACGCCGATCGGAATGTGAACCTGGCCTTTGGGATCCAGCGGCCCCCGCGCCCGCAGATCCGCGGCGTCCGTGGCAGAAAACAACCCCGCAAGCCACAATACAAAAAGGGTGAATTTCATTGCAGTGTCTTGGATTCTTGGGGCTTGCTCGAGTCTCATCCACTTTTCTGGAAACAAATCACAGTCGCAAAAACTCCTCTTCGGTGATCATTCACAATACCCAGCCAATCAACACGTTAAGTCACAAATTGACCCTTGGAAGCCTGGAAGATCCGCTGATAAAGCCACTGTGGGCGGGCTTCACTGAAGCCCGCTCCTCGGATTCCGCAGCCGCCGACAACTTGTGAATGCACCGCCTTGAAAATGGGAAACGGGATTATAAATCAAATAGTTTGTCTGTCCCTTGAAATCCGGTCTGTCCATAAATCAATAAATCAAATAGTTTGTCTGTCCCTTGAAATCCGGTCTGTCCATAAATCAAATAGTTTGTCTGTCCCTTGAAATCCCTTCGGTGATCTTCATTTGGCGCAAAATCTCGTGAAAAAGCCAGCCGCCGATTTCTGTACTGGGATGGACGGGTATGGTAGTGCTTCTTTCGTCGGGATGCTGCCAGCGGGCGTGACTGCCTTTTTGGCGCACTTGCGCAAAACCGATTTTTCTGGCTGCCCGCATCAGCTCGCCGGCCTTAGCTGGCATGCTCAACGGTGAGTTGAACGTCCTCGGGTAAGGGCCTGCCGCTTTCGGCAAACTCCTCCGCAATCATGTCAAAGACATTATGGAGTTCGTGCTGCGCTTCTTCCCACGTGCGGCCTATGGCATGGCATCCTTCGATAGCGGGCACGTAGGCCACGTAACTGCCATTGTCATTCCGGCGGCATACCACTTGGTAATCAAAGGGTGTCTTCATGGGATGAATCTATCACGCTGGTGGGTCGCGAACCAGTTATGACATAGGCATGCTTCCAGCGCTTTCATTGAAGTCGATGGTAGCCGGCCTGCGTCAGCAGTTAAATCAAATAGTTTGTCTGTCCCTTGAAATCCGCGCATTCACATGTTGTCGCTGATAAAGCCACTGTGGGCGGGCTTCACTGAAGCCCGCTCCTCGGATTCCGCAGCCGCCGACAACTTGTGAATGCACCGCCTTGAAAATGGGAAACGGGATTATAAATCAAATAGTTTGTCTGTCCCTTGAAATCCACCATGAACGGACCGCCCGTCCGCGCTTATTTCTATCAAGAGTGAAAAACCTTTGGGATGGTTGCCCGCGAATCACGCGAATCGACGCGAATGGAACCTCCGGATCGGTTCCCCATTCGGCGCAGGTTCTTCAAATTCGCGTCCATTCGCGTGATTCGCGGGCACATCCCTGATGAGTGACCCCTTTCGGTTCCATTTCGGTCCCCTTTCGGCGGTTTTCCCACGTCCATCTCCCGGTTTTCCATGCTCCCCGTGTCTCCGTGGTACGAACAATTCTCTTCTGCGGGCTTCTCCGCAGTTCTCAGCCGAACAGTTCCTTGATCGGTTTGCCCAAGCCATCGCGTGTCACGTAGAAAGGCCGTTGCTCGATCTCATAGGCCGTCTTGGGCGAGATGCCCAACGCGTGGAACAGCGTGGCGTGCAGGTCTTCGATCACCACCCGATCTTTGATCGTCTTGCAGGGGCGGTCATCCGCCGTCACGCCGTGGAGATGGCCTTTCTTGATGCCCCCACCAAAGAGCAACACCGAGCCCGCATCCGTGAAATGACGGTGCATGCCGTAGTTTTTCAGCTCGTTGATGAACTCTGGAACGTCGACTTGGTCCTTCACCCTTTTGTCCGGCTTGCCTTCGATCAACGCATCCCGACTGAACTCGCTTGCAAGCACAATCAACGTCCGGTTCAGCAATCCACGCTCCTCAAGATCGAGCACCAACTGCGACACCGGCCCATCGATCATGTTCTTCATGTCAACGAGTTTGGTGTGCCCGTTCTCGTGCGTGTCCCAGTTCAGAAATGGAATATACTCGGTGCCCACCTCGATGAAACGTGCTCCGGCCTCGGTCAATCGCCGCGCCAGCAAGCAGCCGAGGCCGAATCGGCCAAGCGTTTGCTTTTCGTAGGAACCATCGCGGATGAGCGATGCGGTGAGTTTGCCCGAATCGAAGCCCTCCGGCAAATACTTGGCCATCGACTCCTTTGGCTCCATCGATAAGTCAAAGGCTTTCGCGGCAGGAGAGCTGAGCAAGCGATGCGCGTTGTCGAGCGACCGAAGCAACGAGTCTTTCTGGTAGGCGCTGCCATGTTGCCCGACGGGACTTGAAGCGAGGAGCTTCCGATAGAACTTGTTCCTGTCCTGGAAGCGGTCCGGACTCATCCCACCCGGCGGTCGAACAGTGCCGGCAGCTTGATCGGGATAGGGGATGTTGAACGGCCCGAATTCGCTCCCTAGGAATCCGGCGGCGTGGAACGCTTTCAGTTCCTCCCCTTCACCCACGTCAAAGCGTTGGCCGATGTTGATGAAGGCAGGGACCGCCGGATCGCGAGGGCCGAGCGTGCGCGCCACAACCGAGCCAATGTGAGGAGCCGCCACGGTTTGCGGCGGCGCGTAGCCCGTATGCCACTGGTACTGATGCCGCGTGTGGAGAATAAACCCGAGATCGCCCGCGGTGTACGTGCGAATTAACGCGCCACGATCCATGACTTTCGCAAGCCGCTCGAGGCCCTTGGAGATTTTGATGTGATCGACGGCGGTGTCGATCGCGGGGAAGGTGCTGAGATATTTATCGGGCTTCATTCCGGCCTCAAAGGGCGCGTAGCGCTTGGGATCGAACGTCTCGGTGCTCGCCATGCCACCGCCCATGAAGAGCACGATCACAGTGTCCGCCGTCGGTTTGATTTTCTCAGTGGCCGCTTCCTGCGCCAACAACTCGCGTGGGTAATCCGCCGCGAGCGCCGAGAGCGTGGCGGCACTGGCGGTTTTTAGAAATTCACGGCGATTCCATGGTGTGTTCATTTTCATAGGGAAACCTCAATAAATTAGCTGGAACTCGGGCAACATCGCGATGGCCCAAAGCAGATCCTCAACCCCGGTTTTCCGGATGGGATCGCCGACGAGCTCCCGTGCCGCGGCCAGCTCGACGCCCGTGGGAGGGCGGCCCAGGGCACGTTGATACAGGCCCTCGATCAGACCCGACGCCGAGAGTTCGCGACTCGACGTGAGCTTCTCAGCGCCGCGCTTGAGCAAAGTGTCCAGGGTGGAGCCATTGGTCAATTCAAGCGCCTGCATCGTCGTCGCCGCCGAAGCGCGCGTGGTGATCACTTGCTCACGGTTGGGGCGTCCGAGCGAGATCGCCAACGGATCGGCTCTGACGAGCGCCGCACGCGCTTTGCCGTATTGCAACGGGCCCGTAAGGATGCGCGAGAAACGCGCCGCAAGATGGTGGCCATCGGATTTGTCGAGCTTGCCCTCGTCCAGCACGACCGCGCGCGCCCATGTCCCGTCGTCATAATTCGGACGTTCCCATCCGTCCTGCTTCAACGATGACCAAAGCCACTCCTGATCCGATGTGAAATCCATGACCGTCTCACCGCCGCCGCCTTTTCCAGCGTGGCGCACGCGAGCGTACAGCAAAAGCCCCGCAAAACTTGGCTTCTCGCCGGTGTTGGTGGCTTCGACGGCGATCACGTTCTCGCCTTTAAGCAGATACGGCTTAAGGTCCAAAAATCGAGGCCGTTCAAAATCAGTGCCTTCGCCGACCTTATTCCCATTCACATACAGAGTGAATTTGTTGTCTGCCGTGCAAACCGCGTTGGCCTCAGTGGCTCTCGCGGGAAGGCGGACGGTGCGGCGAAAATAAATGGTGGTGTTGGTCGGTGCGGAGTCCAGTGCTGTGGCGTTGTTCCAAATCCATTGTGGCCGCAAATTCCGCGCAAACATGGTCTCACGCGCCACTCCAGTCCCCGCAAGGAAGTCAAACTCCCCGTCCGGCTTCTCGTGCCAGACATCGGTCAGCACGCTCAAAGCGTCGCGAAATTGCTCGGAGGTCAGGCGTCGGACAGCCGGGCCTGAGAAGACGAATTCCTCGCGGCGTGGCTCCTCAAGGCTGAGCGGCGGCATCTGATAAGCGCGCGAAGTCAAGATCAGCTCCATTGTCCTCTTAAGATTGAACCCGTGATCCGCCAAATCTTCACCCAGCCAGTCGAGCAGGTCGGGCTGCCACGCGGATTGTTCCATGTCATCGACCGGTTCGATCAACCCACGCCCCATGAACTTCGCCCACAGCCGGTTCACGATGGTCCGCGAAAGCCGTCCGTCCCTCCGGTCACACATGATTTCGGCGAGGCGCTGGAGCCGATTGGTCTTGGGCAAACTGGCATCGATGGCCCCTAGCTCAGAAAAGATGAAGCGCGTGGGAGCCTTCTTGCCGGTAGCCTTGTCGCATTGAAACATTTCGAGCGGTTCGTCCGCGTAGATGTTCGCCAAACCGTAGGCGTCGGCCAGGGACCAGTCGTTGATGAAGCTGTCGTGACAGGAAGCGCACTTGAGGTTCACTCCCATGAATACCTGCGAGATGTTTTGCGCCGCTTGCAACGGGGTTGTCTGACTCGCGTTCACCGCGCCACGCCATGCGATTCCCTTGGTGAAGCCCTCGGATTCGCGGGTGGGATTGATCAACTGCCCGGCAAACTCGTTGTAGGCCAGGTTCGTGGCCAGCGCGGAGTAGAGCCATCCAGTGATCTGCTTACGTCCGCCGTCGATGTACCCTGTCCCCGCGTAATCATTCCTCAGGGCGTCGTTCCAAAAGGTCAGCCAGTGTTGAGCGTAACGTTGATTGTCCCCAAGCAATCGCTTCACCAAACGCTCGCGCTTGTCCGCGCGCCGGTCCGCAACGAACCGCTTAAGATCGCCTTCAGGCGGCAGCAACCCGATCACATCAAGGTAAACCCGCCGCGCGAACTGGCGGTCGCCCACAGCGGCCTGCGGAATGACATTGTGGCTGAGTAGATACGGGCTCAGAAATCGATCGATGGGATGCGTGATTCCCTTCGCAGCCACGGGCAGATCCGGCCGCCGTGGCGTCAGGTTGACGGGCGCGGGCTTGGCGAACGAGATCGAGTCGTCCCACGATAAACCCTGATCGATCCAGGCTCGCAGCAATCCAATTTGCGCCGCCGTGAGCTTCGATCCCTTCTGCGGCATGATCGTGTCCGGATCCAACCCCGCCACCAATGGGATCAAATAGCTCTCCAGGCTCTTCCCCGCGACCGCCGCCGGGCCGCTTTCGGCAGGCTTTAGAAAAGTCGCGCGCGTGTCCAACTGAAAGCCGCCCTTCGCTTTGCCACGTCCGTGGCATTTGACGCAGCTCGCTTCCAGGATCGGTTTGATCTCGGTTTGAAAATTGACCGTGTGGGCGGCGGGCGGGGGCAGCTTCGCAACCTGCTCGGGAGTCATTTTCACCCCGGCAACACAGCTAAAGCTCAAAAAAGACGCCAGGAAGAGGCGCGATACACTGGGTTTCATAGCTCCAAAACCTAGCCAAACAGATTTGAAATTTGAACCACAGAGACACGGAGACACAGAGGGGGAAAAGTTTGGTTTCATTGTTTGTTCTTCTCTGTGCCTCTGTGCCTCTGTGGTTCAAAATCTGAGAGATAATTCATTGAGATTTAGGATTTAAGAATTTAGAGCAATGGAAACAAAACTCCAGCCCGATTTTTGTCGGAGCGTTACAAGGGGTGCAACTCACGTTATCCGAGGTCGCCTCCCCTGACGCGGGTATCCCGCCGCTTAACCACGCTGAAGTGACAGTAGAGTAGGCGAAGCGGACGGATTGAGAGGCACAGGCCAATGACCGTCTCGCTTCGCCCCTCATCGAACCGGA
>CAMBEJ010000157.1 GCA_945865375.1 Akkermansia muciniphila
GCTCCGTCTTGGCTCCGCCCCCCAACGCCAGTACTGTGTCGCATTCCAACCACGCCGGCGCCGCTCCCAAGCCGATGTACCATCGATAGGAACTCCACCGGTAGGCCCGCAACTTTCTCATCCGCTCCCGAACCTGTTCCTCCCTCAACTCTAGGAGCAGATGATAATGGTTGTCCATAAGCACAAAACAGTGCAGGCGCAATCGAAAGCGCCGGACCATTTCAGCCACGATCTCCAGGAAATGCCGCCGATCCGCGTCGTCACGGAAGATGGCCTTGCGATCGTTTCCGCGGGCAGTAACGTGATACCATCCCCCCAATTTCTCGATCCGCAACGGTCGGGCCATAACCGTCAGGCTTATCCCACTCCCGTCATGTGTCAATTGTTTAATTGTGAGATGTGACCCCTTGATCTTACAAAGAGGCGGACAGAACTGGGCAGCTATGTCAGGAGTTCTGAGCCTAGCGGATCCGAATTTCCGTCTGCCCCGCCGCCACCGGAACGACCTGCTCCCGTCCGCCGGGCCATCGGACCCACACTGCCACCGGAGCCGTCGGAATACCCAGCACCAACGTGGCGGCGTCCTGCGAACCATAGCCGCTACCGGCTTGCACCGCCCGCATTGGTCCGGCACGTCCCTCTTGAAAACGCAACCGGACCTGTGCACCGATACCGTCTGGATTCGCCGGCGGCCCGTCGAGAACAACGCGAAGGCCCGGGCGCGCTCGATGGTTCACGAACAGACGCGTGGGCCCATTGTTCTGCGTCACGACGACGTCGACGCGGCCGTCGTGGTTGAAATCGGCAAGCGCGGATCCGCGCTGTTCCCCGTGGATGGCGATGCCCGTGACACTTGAGTCCAGCGCCTCGAATCTCCCGTCCCCTTTCCCGCTCAGCCACAACCCTCGTCCGGCGTCGTCGCGGGACAATTCCGGCAGCAGGTCCGCCCGGTTCTGGCTGAGAAACAAATCCTCGACCCCATCGCCATCGACGTCGCTGACATTCACAGAGAACACCGGCGCAAGCTGCGCCTCGCGGGGAAGTGGGCGCCACTCAAACCGCGAACCCCGGTTGAGCAGAATGCCGGAGTCGAGTTCAGTGACCTCAACGATGCGCGCGGTGCTGGCGTGTTCGCCGAGGATATCCGCGACCGAGGCGCGACCGAATGCCTCGTGGGTGGGGAACCGGATCGCTAGGTCCGGCAGCATCGTGGCGAGTAGGGTCCGGTTTTTCACCGGCAGCCATTTGCCGTCGCGTTGCCATGCCTCAAGAATCCCGACTCGCCCGGGCAAGCTCCATTCGCCGGAATAGATGCGGATCGGTCCTGGCCTGAAGATCGCGTAGCCTGTGTTGCGCCCCACGTTGCCCACTGCAAGATCCATGCGGCCGTCGCCGTCGAAATCGCCAGCCACAATCCCACTCCACCAACCCGTCCGCTCCGCAAGCCCCATCGACTCGGTCGCTTCCCCGAACTTACCCGCCTGGTTGAGAAATACACGAACCGGTCCCCACTCCACAGCGAGCGCCAGGTCAAGATCGCCGTCGCCATCCAGATCCACTAGGGTCGCGCCGTTGACAAATCCAGCGGACTCCACGGATTTGCTGACAGCCGATGAAGGGCGAAGCGTGCCGGCGTCATTCAGCCAGATCTTCGAACCGACCGCCTCGGGATAACGACCTAGGCGAAACTGTCCGCCGATGAATAGATCGAGATCGCCGTCCCCGTCGATATCCCCAACGGCCAGCGGACCCATAGAATCACTTCCGATGTCGAGGAGTGTCGGCGGTGCCTGGCCGACGCCGGCATGGACCGCCAACTGGCTCGCCGTGTCGAGACCGGTGCCGTAGTTGGATGTGGCGGCCAGCCACTTTCGGGTGCCGCGCCCATCTGACCAACCGACTACGCCGCGATGACCGCCGGGCACCGCGCCGGCCCGGATCACGGTGAACGCCTTGCCCTCTCGACTATGAAACACCGATGGCCGACCGCCGCGTGGGGCTCCGATAACCAGATCCTCCCAGCCATCGCCATCGAGGTCGAACCAGGCCACGCCTGGGCCCATCTGGCTCAACCGCCTGGGCAGCAGTGGCTGCATGGTGGAATCGTCGAAGGCCTCGCCCACAAGGTCGTGGTTTAACAGCAAACTAGTGTCCAGGAACATGGGCTGGACACCAGGATCGTTGGCGGGATTCGCAGGTGCCCGGGCACTCGCTTCTTCGATCTCATAGACATGATTCGGCTCGATGTGGGTGATGCGGCTGATGGTCCCGCTTCTCCAGCGAACCTCGAGCACGAGCGCGTTTGTCCGTGGCAGGTCAGCGGCGAACACTCGCATCGTTTGGTCGCCGGACAAGTAGCGGCCGCCGGCGATCATTTCCTGGCCCTGCGTGATGGCCGGGCCAGTGAGCCGCACTCGGGCTCCGATGCCACCCGTATTCGGGGCCAACCCCCGCAGCCGGACGCCAATGCGGCCGGCCGTGGAATCATTCCTATAGAAGCTCACCGGTGAATTGATATGGTTCACCACCACGTCGAGGTCACCGTCGTTGTCTAGGTCGCCCAGCGCCATGCCAAATGCCAGACCCTCCTCATGGAAGCCCCACTCTGCGGACTTCCGCTCGAACGTGCCGTCGCCTCGGTTCCGGAACGCGAGGCTCTCCGTGCGCCAGTTTGGAGAATACTGCATCCAACGCTTCATCTGATCACGGCTCAGGCGGCGCTTAGGATCCTGAAGGCGGTCGTGGCCATCCTGGTCCATCAGATCGAACTCGAAGCCATTCGTTATCAGCAGGTCCTCATATCCGTCCAAGTCCACGTCAAGGAAAACCGGGCACCAGCTCCATTCACTGGCTGCAATTCCGGACAGAAGCGCTGCCTCTACAAAAGCACCCCCGGGGCGCCCGAGGAAGAGCATGTTGCGATTGAACTGCGGCCTGCCTGTCAGGCTTTCTCGCTCCCGTGGATCGGGCGGCGTTTTTCCCAACTGCCGCATGCGCCGCTCATGGCGGGTGGCGAGCAGGTCCACCACCAGGATGTCGTCCAAACCGTCCCGGTCCACGTCCGCAACGTCGATCCCCATCGAATTGTAGCCAGTGTGACGCAGATTGAGCGGGCCGATGGGCCGAAAGTGTCCACGGCCGTCATTGATCCAGACCCGGTCTGGCGACGCATAATCGTTGGCCACATACAAGTCTGGGAAACCGTCGCCATCGAGGTCCCTGAAAACCACCGCCAGCCCCCAGTCCCGCGGCGGAGCCATGGACCGTCCCGTTCCATCCAGGAACACACCGGGATCGGCCTGGATAGCCGTGAAATGGCCGTTCCCATCGTTGCGATACAGAGCGTCGGCCTCCGGATACTCTATCAACTCGCCGTCAGGCATCACGCCGAACCGGTCCTTTAGCCGCAGCTCGGTCGTTGGCACATCGTTGACCTTGCTCACAATCCAACGGCCGTCCTGCTGGCTCATGGCAAAGCGCGTGGTCGGGTCAACCAAGTGCATGAAATCTATATAGTGTGCGCAATATAAGTCGAGATCGCCGTCGCCATCCATGTCGGCTAGTGCCATCGACGTGCTGGAGGCGGTGTGAGACATGCCGGAATCCCGCTTCTCAGTCCAGTGCCCATGACCGTCATTGAGAAAGAGACGGGTCCCTGCCGAAATGCCGTTGACGAACAGGTCCAGGTCGCCGTCCCCGTCGGCATCGGCGAATGCAGCGCCGGTGGACATCTGGCTCGCGCACGCCGCGTCGCCAATGTTCATTGCCTCGAATTTCCACCGACCGAGATTCCGGAACATCTGATTCGCCCCCTGGAGGGCGCAGATGTAAATGTCCGGCCATCCATCGCCATCGACATCCCCGATCGCGACCCCCGAGCCGTTGTGTGCGACGGCATTCGTGAGGTAGGCATCGCCAGTCAGCATGTTGGTAAACGTGATTCCGATGGTGGCCGGGGAGAGACGGGTGAACCCGACCCTCCCTCCCGTGCCGGGTTCGACGGCGACCGACCGGACGTTCGGTTCGGCACCCAGTGCACATAACGGCACGGAGCAGGCCCACGGACCTATAAGGATCGTGAGCAAGCGGAGCCAGGCCAACATGGGGCGTGAGAACCAAACCACCACTCGCGACGTGAAACGCCTGAAGTTGACGTGCCCCGAACTCTGCGGGTCCGGTTGCACTTTCCGAGCATTTGCGGGTGCACTCTTGAAATGGGTCGATCCGAGGCGCCAGCGGCGTGCCCTACACACATCGCCTGCGGCCGATATCGACCACCGGAGCTCGCCATTGCATGTCATTGGTATTGGGAGGTAGCAACCCTCAATGGTTGTGTTCGTGGGCCGGGATGTTTCCACCCGATTCCACATACGCGAACAGATCTAGGATCTGGTCTTTCGTCAGTTGGTTGAGCAGCCCCATGGGCATCAGCGATGAACCTTGTGCTTCGCGTTTCTTGATGGCGGAATGTTTCAACTGCCGGATAAGGGCGTCGGACGGGCCGGTATGAACGGTCACATCGCCGCCTTCCTCCTTCACAATCATGCCCGAAATTTCATCTCCGTCCACCAGTTCGAACGTGTGGTGCTTGTAGCGGTCAGTGATGACCTTGGACGGCTCCAGAATTTCGGCGAACACACCCGCGCGATCACCTTTCCATCGCTTCAACACGTCGGTGAGATCCGGGCCGTAGGCATAGCCTTCTTTGCCCAGTTTGTGGCACTGGACGCAGGCCAGTTTCGCGAATGATTCCCTGCCGCTCGCCAGGTTCCGGCCGACGGCGGCGATCTGCTGCAGATCGGCCTCAAAATCCGCCAACTTCCACTCGGTCACGATCGGAGGAGGCGTAGCTGGGTGGTCGGCGAGGTACGCTTCGACGTCTTTTACGACCGCCAGCGTGCCGAGCATGCGCATCCAGTGGCCAGGGAAGGTACAGACGTATTGGTAGTCCCCCGGCTCCTCGGGCGCAGTAAAGCTGAGTTTCGCCTGCTGACCGGGATCAATCATTTTTGTGGCGTACAGAACTTTGGGTGAATTTGGCACGTGGATGCGACCTTCGGCATCGGGCTCTGGAAGTCGTTCAGCGGCCCGTCCGATTTCTTCCGCGGCGTTCGGCATGACGACGACGAGGTTGTGCGGCATGGCGTCTTCATTCTTCAAGATAATCTCCACCGGTTTCCCAGCCTCCACCACCAGCTTTGCGGTGTCGTAGAGCATCTGTTCGTGAATCGTGCGGATGACGAAGACACGCACACCGATGGCGCCGAGTTTCTTACCGAAGGCACTCGCCTTTTCCACCGGCAAGAGCGATGCTAGATCTGAGGCCAGTTGAAACGTGTTGATTGCCTCGGGCTCGGTCCGTTTCTCCACCGGCAAGGCTTTCAGGTAGGCAAGCAGACTGTCCAACAACGGTTCGGCCTGGTCCTTTGGCCAAGCTTTCCGAGCGAGGCGCTGCAGGCTGGCCACTGCGGTGGTCCGCTCGATCCCCGCTTTGACCATGGCAGCCAGCATGGAGAACGTCTCCATCTCGCGGACGGGAACGGACGATATGGCGGCGATGGCCGCCTGGCGAAGCTCTGGAGCGTCGTCCCTCCTCAGCAGCGGTTCGATCTTTGGATGAAGGGACGCGCGCAGGCTCGGGTCTCGGACCAACGGCACAGACAGAATCAGGTCGACCAGTCTGCCCGGCTCGGCTTCAACCTGTTGCCAGGCCTTATCCGCCGATCCATCGGCGGAAATCACGGCGGCATAGCCTAGCTGACGTCCCAGCGGCGACTCCGCGTCTTTGGCGAGTTTATCGAGATCGTCCCGTTTCGGTGTCAGATCCGCCGACTTGTTGTGCAGAAGCAGCGCGGCTAGTTCGTGAAGCACAGGCCAAGCATCTTCCCCCTTTCTGTCGAGGTCGCCAATCCCCGCGATGAGTTCCGCAAGCGGGGTGGTGCCGCGTGACTTGGCCAATCCCTGAAGGGCTTCCATGCGAATCTTGCGCTCCATTCCGCCGCGCTGGAGCAGAGCGACGTAGACGAATTCACTCCGGGGGGCCTCGATCAGTTCCTTGTTGGAGAGCCGGGCCAGAACGTAAGCGGCGGCCGTCGGGCTTTTCGGCAGGAACAACGTTTTTATAGCCGCCTCCTCCGCGCTGCGGAGCATGGGCATGGGATGCCCGAGCAGGATGCCCGAGATGAAGGCGACTAGGGCGAATCGCCAAGGCCGGGTCGGCAGGAGGGCGGCTGGCTGTTTGTGGGGACATCGGAGCACGGCTGCCCTTGGCTCGGAGTTCATGGAAAGGCGAAGCTCGCACGGGTTCGCTGGCGCGGCAAATCCAAATACTTTCATATCAATACATAATACGGCCCGCGCACTCGGCAAGCGCGCGGGCCGTTTCGAAATCCTCGGAACGTCGTCAGCTCATGGCTATTTTGTGTACTTGTCCAGCGCCTTCATGGTCTCGTCCAGACAATATTTGATGTAATAATCGGGCTTCTTTGGATCGGCTTCCTTCTCGAGAACTTCAAGGGCGACTTCGGCGGCCTTCGCGGTTTTGAAAAAGCTGCAGGCGCGCACGGCTTCAAGGCGGACACGCGGATGCGCGTCGTTGACCTGAACCTTGACCAACGCAAGCGGATCGGCCACGCGATCGCGCCAGTAGCAGAGGACGCGCGTGGCGGCTGCCCGAGCCCGCGGTTCGGACGAACGGAGCATGCGCTTGAGCAAGTCCTCATTCACGACGTTGTGCCATTGATGAACCCAGAGCGCCTCCATCATCTGATGCTCGTAGGCCGGATCTTTCGAATCGAGCGCTGCCGTCCACTTCTTGACGGCGGCCATGACCTTCGTGCTGTCGCGGTTTCCGAGCTCGATTTTGGCCCGCGTGCGAACGTTGTTCTCAGGTTCCTTCAGCGCATCCAACAAAGCAGGGATGGATTGACCATAGATCTTCACCGTCTTTTGCAGCGGACGACCCTCGTAGGTCAGGCGGTAAATCCGCCCATGCTGTTTGTCGCGGTTAGGGTCGCGGATATGATGTTGCATGTGGCCGATGAGAGGCTTAGCCCAGTCCAGGAAGTAAACGGAGCCGTCAGGAGCCACGTCCACAGAGGAAGGACGGAAATTGGGATCGTCCGATTTGACGAGATCTTCGAGGGTCTCGCCCTTGAGTCCAGATCCTTCTTCGGTGACTTTCACGCGGAAGATGCCTTGGAACCCGATGACGTTACAGTTGAGAAAATTGCCGTTGAACTCCTCCGGGAAATGCCGACTGGAGAGGATGGCGGTGCCGGCGCATGGGCGCGAAGGGCGCGCCCAGAACTGCTGCATCCTGCCGTGGTGCCTGATGGAGTCTGGAAGGAAGCCGCTGAAAGCCGGCGCGAAGAAGTTCTCGTTGCCGGTGGCGTCAGTGATGATGTCGTTACCCCAGTAATCGAACACCTTCCCGTGGGGGTTGGCGAAACCGTAGGGGACGTAGCGTTCAAATTTGCTGGTGACCGGTTCAAAACGATAGATGCACCCGTCGGTTTGTCGCACCGGCCCTGTCGCTGTTTCCACCTGGGTGCGATGGAACACGCCATCGCTGAGGTAAGTGGCGCCGCCAGGGTCGAGCACCAGGGCGTTGGAGGTATGATGGGAATCGGCTGAATCGAGGCCCATGAGCACGCGCTCTTTCCAGTCGGCCTTTCCGTCGCCATTGGTGTCACGGACGAACCAGAGGTCGGGCGCTTGCACCACAAGCACGCCATCCTTGTAGAATTGAAAACCGGTCGGGCAATTCAACCCATCCAAGAAGGTCGTCACCTTGTCGGCCTTGCCATCGCCGTTGGTATCCTCGAAGATCAGGAGCTTGTCGGTCACGACATCGGTGGGCCTGCGTTCCGGGTAACTCGGCCACGAGGCAACCCAGAGGCGGCCCTTGGTATCGAACGCCATCTGCACCGGGCTGATGAGATCGGGAAACTCTTTTTCGCTGGCAAAGAGCTGGACCTTGACGCCCTTGGGCACGGTCATGTGCTTGATCCCTTCTTCGCCGCTCAAGAACGGCTTTAGATCGTCCCGATTTGACGCGACGGAGGTGACGGACGGCAGATTGGAATCGTCCACCTTCAAATCGCTTCCCTTGGCCACGGCCCAGACACGCTGGTCCCGGTTGGCGGTCTTGACATCGCGCTGGGACATTTCCTGCTGCATGATCCGATAATTCGAGACGTAGGGGTCGGGGGCGTTGCGGTCGGTGATGAACTTGGGTTGCTTGGGCTGGTAGGCGAGCGCGGAGCGGCCACCATACACATTGTATCCGTCCACTGTCCGATAACGGGCGTGCCACTCGACATTCTTGTCGTTGATCGAGGCGCGGAGTTTCTCAAGATTTCCTTTGGGCCCAACTTCGTTGAACAGGGCGCTAAAGATCTCGGGAGCGAGGGCTTTGTCACCGGCTTCATTCAGCATGAAACCGTTGAAGGTAAGCGACTGCTTTTGAGCGGATGCCTTGCCATACGCCTTCTGGGAAAGGCCGAACAGGTCGACGAACAGGACGCCGTTCGCGCTCGCCGTCTCAGCCATCGCGGCGGCGTATTTTTGCAGGCGGGCGTTGTTCGCGGCAGGGTCCGGCATGTTTGGATCGATGTGTTTCTCGTTGGCGATCGGGGAGAACACCACGATCCGCGGCGCTCCTTTGCCGCTGTAGTCCTTGCCCTTGGCTTCTTTGAGGAACTTTCCGAGCTCCAGCTTAAACGCGTCGATGCTGCCGTCGTCTTTGAAAGATTCATTGTATCCATAAAACGCCAGGATGACGTCGGCTTTGACTGTTTTGAGCCACTCGTCGCGGCTGCCGAAGTTCTCGGAGCGATGCCAAGTGCCGACCTCATCGCCCGAAGCTGCCAAGTTGCGGAAGACGAGGTCATGTTGGGAATGCTTGGCGACAATCAGGGTTTCGAGCCAGCCGTGGTGCTGCATCCGGTCCGGGAGCGCATTTCCCACCAGGGCGATGTGGTCGCCCGGCTTCAGTTCGAGCCGCTGCGCGGCCGTGACAGCTCGAGGCGCCAGAATCGTGGCAGCCAACAGGATCCAGGAGATAGAAAACGATGATTTCATGTGCGTGAAGAAGACATACTGCCGCAACCCTAGAACATCAAAAGAAAAAATCTGACAAATTCGACTGTTCTTTCCGATAGGGTCGACGGCCTCCATACCAAAGACACACCGGCGATGGCTGCCGGCAAACCTCGGACCGCGTGCTTCAGCAATGGCAAGGCCTCCGGGCCTTTAGAGAAACAAAGAGTCACGGTCATAGGCACTTCACGATTCTAACAAGCGTTGGCGAGGTCGGCAATCCGGAAACACGCCAAGACAAGTTTTGCGCCAAAAATGGCAAGCGCAGGACTAGCACTCCAGCGACACTTTGGGAAATTGACCACGGATTGCTCGGATAGGATGAGGGTGGATTCCCTCCCATCCGTGTCATCCGTGTCATCCGTGGTTGAATTCTCGGAGGAAGTGTCGCTGGAGTAATAGAAGGAAATACGGGTACCGTGGGAGGCGCGCATCCGAGTGGTTGGGTTCCTCCGCGCGCCTCTTGGAGGACGCTCTAGGCCTCCCTATCCCCCATCGTTTGCTTCAACGGTTCAGCCCGCGGGAGGCTTTTTCTACCGGGGTCAGCCGAAATGGTCGACGTCCTCCCATGGCTCCAGCCGATCTATCTCATCCATGATCTTGTCCGCAACCTCTTGGTAAAGTTGCTTGAGACGCGGTTTGGAGCACACCTTGGCCTCGGCGCGCGCGGCGCTGAAGTCAATGGGGTTGCCGAACTTCAAGACCACCGGGAGAGGCCTCGGAAATTTCAGATGACGGCCATAGGCTTCGAATGTGCCGAAGAGGCGAAGAGGGATCACCGGTGCATTGGATTTGAGGACCGTCAGGCCGATGCCGGATCGCGCGGGCTGGAGATTGCCGTCGCGAGTTCGAGTTCCCTCTGGAAACAGGAGGATGGCCTCGCCCTGAAGGAGACGTTCGAGGATGACCCGGAGACCCTTGGCGCTGCCTCCATCCCGATCCACAGGCACCCCTTGGAGGGCACGGATGTACCAAGTCAGGAGAGGGTTCTTGAACAAAGACTCTCGGGCCAGGTAATTGATCATCCGCGGCAAGGGCGAGCCAATCATCGGAGGGTCCACGAAACTGGCGTGGTTTGAGGCGAGAATGGCGGGCCCGGTTCTCGGGACGCGCTCCCGGTTGCACACACGCCACCTAAAATAGATTCTGAACACGATCTTGCAAACGATCGATGTCAGGAAATAAACAGCGTTCATGCTTCAGGTCCATCCAGCGGGCGGGGCGATCCCTTGACTGGAAGTCGCTTGCGCATTTCCTCAATAATCAATCCGCTGGATTGCGACGGCGTCTGCCCCGAGGTGTTTACGAAGAAGGCACCCAGGGGTATCATCAACGGGGCGGCGGCGCGTTGGCTGTCGCGTTGATCCCGCTCCGCCAGGTCCTCATGAACCCCCTCCGCAGCACGTCGCTTCGAACGTTCGTCCAGAGAGGCATCGATGTAAAACTTGAACTCGGTTTCGGGAAAGACATTGGAGCCAATATCCCGTCCTTCCATGACCAAGCTACCAAACGTCAAACATTCGCGCTGTTTGTCCCTCATCCAATCGCGGACTTTGGGAACAGCAGCGACGTGAGCCACATCCGCGCTCGTTTCCCGCGTCCGTATTTCCTTTTCGGGGTAGTAGCCATCCACCGTCAACCGCGCCTGGCCATCAACGCACTGCAATGAGGTCTTCCATCGTCTGCAAGCGGTGGCGACCGCTTTGGTGTTGTGAACATCGACGGCCTTTTGTCGACAGTACCAGGCCAGTGTGCGGTACATCGCGCCCGTATCGACATAGACGAAATCGAGGGCTTTCGCGACGAGTTTTGCGTTGGTGCTTTTTCCACTGGCGCTCGGGCCGTCGATGGCGATGACGATTGGTTTGCTCATAAATAAGAGGGTTTATCCCACGTTGGGCTCATTCAAACACCAGCGCTCGCTCGGTCAGATGTTCCACTCGATCCCCACCTGGGGAGGCGATGCGCCAGATGGAAGCGGCCCAGCCTGAGGGCTTGGGGGCCGCGAGTTTGGCGAAGAAATCAGGGAATGTTTTTTTGACACACGCCGGATTTCGGATCCGCATGCCGCCGACGCTCAGGCCGAGCATCCCGAAGCACATGGCCATCCGATGGTCGTCGTAGGTCTCTATTTCGGCCCCATGCAGACGGGAAGGAAACACGGTCAACGAATCCCCCGCCTCCTCGACGCGCGCGCCACACTTTCGCAGCTCCGTTCGCAGGGCCATGACCCTTTCGCATTCCTGCACGCGAAGTCGTCCGAGGTCCGTGAACAGGACGGGGTGGTCGGCAAGAGGGGCCAGCACAATCGCGGTCATGATGCTGTCGCCCAGATCCGAGTGCCTGGAGATTCGGGGCGGGAGAGGCAGGAATCGTGGGAACTCGCCGTCGATCTGCCATCCCGATTCAGGCCACTGGTTCACGGTAGCCCCCGCGCCCCAGAAATAACTGCCGCTCGACGCATCGGGTTCCACCTGGAATTCTCCTCCCTCGAAGGGGAACACTTTCAAAAGTTTTTCTGTCATCGCCACGTAGGGCGATTCATCGGCGTTCTCTCCCTCCAGCTGGATGTCCCAGCCGCCGATGCGGGCGCTCAGGAGCAGCGCGGAGGCGAACTGCGAACTCTCGGAAAGACTCACCCGGCAACGGCCGTTTCTGGGGCCTGCTCCATGAAATAGAGCTGGCAATTTGTCGTTGGATGAATCGACGACATAACCCAATTCGCGCAATGATTTGAACAAGTCCGATTGCGGCCGTTCGTGCATTCTGGGGACGCCGCTCAGCCTGTAAACGCCCTGACCCAAGCACACCAACGACGCTAGGAAACGCGCGGATGTCCCCGCGTTTCCCACGAACAACTCTTTCGGAGAGGCCTCGCTTCCACCGGGATCGATACCGCCTCCGCGGCCGTTGACGACGATCACCCGATTGCACATCTCCGCGAGGTCTGACTGGATGTCGATGGCGATTCCGAGTTGTCGCAGCGCTGTCACCATCACCTGGGTGTCCTCGCTCCAGAGAGCTCCCTTGAGCACGACGCGGTTCCGCGCCAGGGCCGCGAGTATCAACGCACGATTGGTGATGCTTTTGGACCCGGGGACGGTGATCGGCAGCCTTGGGGGCAATTTCTGAGGGATGATTTCAATGAGGGTTGGCGGGGGCACGGGTATTTCTAGGCTTTTGAAATCCAGTCGTCGCGGCGGCGTTTGGCGCTGCTGAAGAATTCTTCGACCGCTTTTTGATCTCCTCGCTGGAGCGCGATCTGGAATTCCTGCAAATCCTCAATGAAGACACCGAGAACTCTGGCCAGGTTGACCCTGTTTTCGATCGCGATATCGCGCCACATCTCCGGGGACCCGGAGGCGATGCGTGTGCCATCGCGGAACCCGGTCGCGCACAACTCGGCCTGTTCCACGGGAAGCGCCGGGTTGAGCACATAGTTTGCCAGTTCCGCCGCCACCACATGCGGGAGGTGGCTCGACCGGCTCACCAGATCGTCGTGGCGATCCGGAGCAAGCTGCATCACCTTCATTCCTAGGCTGGACCAGAATGACTCCAGCTGGCGAAGCGCCTCGGGATTTGTCCGGGGAGTTCTGGTCACGACGCAGACTGCGTTTTGGAACATGTCGGCCCTGGCGGCTCTGGGGCCCGCCTTTTCTGCGCCCGCCATGGGATGGCTGCCCACGAACGAGGCCTGGGCCTGGATTGCCAGAGGCTCAAGCGCCTCCACCAAGCCATTTTTCACACTGCCGACATCAGTCAGCAATGCGCCCTTTTTCAGGGATGGAGCGAATGTGGCGGCGAGCGGCCTCATCTGGGAAATGGGGGTGCATAAAATCACGAGATCAGCCTCGGCAACCACCTCATGCACGTTCGTGGTGATCTGGTCCGCAAGGCCCAGCGTCTGACATTCGACGACACTGGCGTCGCGGCGAACATAGCCCGAAACGAAGTCGGCCAACCGGCGTTGCTTCAGAGCCAGTCCAATGGACCCTCCGAGCAAGCCGATTCCGATCAAGGCTACTTTGCGGCAGTGCATGGGGGGCAGGGTAGCGGTCGGAAGGCGCCGAGGAAAAGAGGAAACTGAACGAGGTCAGCGGTTTGTGCGCATCTCAGATTTTTCCGGATCTTCTCGTAATCGTAATCGTAATCGTAATCCTATTCCAGGTCCCCCTCTTGCCAGAGGTAATAGGAGTTGGCCTTAATAAAGGCAACCCGCATCGAAACGGGGATCCACGGGCGGTCCTTCCCATGCACAAGTTGGTAAACCTCCAGCTTTCGTGATCGAATCGGCAGTTCATCCGATTACCATTACGAGTACGATTACGAGTAGGAAACGCGAACACGAAAAATCTGAGATGCGCACGAACTGCTGATTGAACGTGACAACACTTCGCAGCCTGCATAGCTTTGCGTAATGATCGCAACAGTGCGGAACCCCAAGCGCGCGGGGCGGA
>CAMBEJ010000158.1 GCA_945865375.1 Akkermansia muciniphila
GCCATCGTCAATGTGACCATCAGCGAAGGGGCGCCCCCGCAGACGGTGAATTTGAGCGGGATTGGCTCCGGAGGGGCCAACGAGAGCCAGACGCTGACGGTCACGGCCACTTCGAGCAACACGGCGCTCATACCCAATCCGACGGTGGCCTACACGAGTCCAAACGCGACGGCGACATTGAGTTTTACGCCTGCGGCCAATGCCAGCGGGACTGCGGTGATCACGGTGATAGTCAACGATGGGGCGGCAGCCAACAACACGTTCTCGCGGACTTTTACTGTGACGGTGAGTTCAGTTAACAATCCCGTGGCATTGGATTACGGCGATGCGCCGGATCCAACATTCCCCACCGCGCTTAGAAACAACGGAGCACGGCACCGGATTGTCCAAGGGGTTTTCCTGGGCAGCGCCATCGATGCGGAAGTTGACGGGAAGGCCAGCACCGATGCTCTGGGCGACGATGCCGGTCCGGCGCCGGCGCTGGATGATGAGGATGGGGTGGTGTTTTCCAGACCGCTCATTCCCGGGGCTTTAGCCAGCATCACAGTAACAGCCTCGATCAGCGGGGGTTTGGATGCCTGGGTTGATTTCAACATCAACGGCTCGTGGGCAGAGCCGGCCGACCAGATATTCGTCAACAAACCGCTGGTGGCCGGGGTGAACACCTTAACCTTCACGGCGCCGACGAGCGCAAAGCCGGGCTTCACGTTTGCACGGTTTCGTTTCAGCCAGAAAGGCGGCCTGCCGTTCTTCGGTCCCGCGACCGAGGGCGAGGTGGAGGATTACCGAGTACCGATCGGCCAGGGAACTGCTCCGTGCGACCTCACGAACAAAGGAACGGATTTCTGGCTCACGTTCCCAGCCAACTACGCGCCGAATCCGACGAATCGGCCGGAATTGAATCTGCATTTGGCCGGTCTGGCAAACGTGCAGGGACAAGTCACCATTCCGGGCCTTGCCTTCGCCACCAACTGGACCATCCCAGCCAGCGGTGTTGCAACCGTCAATCTGCCGTGGATGGCAGACCTCGGAGAACTTAACGACGGCGTCACCAACAAAGGTGTTCACATCACCGCCGGGAGTGAAATCGCGGTTTATGCGCTGAACTACGCGCCGTTCACGAGCGACGCTTTCCTCGGGCTGCCCAGCGCCGTGCTCGGCACTGAGTATATCGTCCTCGGGTACTCGAACGTTTACACCAATGTGCCGGAACTCAATGGGACGCAGTTCGCCATTGTCGCCACCGAGGACAGTACGACCGTCACCATCACGCCGTCGGTTCCCACCGGTGTCCACATGGCGGGGTTCCCTTTCAACGTCGCGATGAACCGCGGCGACACCTATCAACTGCGCAACACGAACGACGTTCCCGCCGACTTGTCCGGCACTATTATCACTGCCAACAAACCGATCGGGGTCTTCGGCAGCCATCAGTGCGCGAACGTCACCGGGGCCGCTCAATTTTTCTGTGATAATTTGGTCGAGCAACTCCTGCCCACGGCGGCATGGGGAACCAACTTCGTGTCCATGCCGCTGGCGACGCGTCTCAATGGCGACACTTACCGGATCGTTGCCGCACAGGCCGACACGCTCGTCAAACTGAACGGCGCCGTCGTCGCCTCGCTCGACCGCGGCAAGGTCCACGAACAAATCGTGACCAATTCAGTCCACATCACGTCGGACAAACCCGTCCTCGTCGCGCAGTATGCGAACAGTTCCGACTACGATTCCGTGATGAACTCGGATCCTTTCATGGTTCTGATACCAGCGACGAAACTATTTTGTGAGGATTACATCGTTTTCTCCATGACCAACGGGTTCACGACGAATTTCGTTAATGTCGTGGTCCCCAACTCGCTGACAAATCAAATCTTGCTCGATGGCATTCTGGTTCCCTCAAGCCAGTTCTCACCAATTCCAGCCACGGGTACGCCCAGCGGTTTCTCAGGCGCGCAACTCGGGGTGGCGCCGGGCAAACACACGCTGACGCAAGCGTCGCCGAACAGGCAACCCTTCGGTGCCACCGTGTATGGCTTTGGCCAGTACATTTCCTACGGGTATCCGGCGGGCATGTGCTCTGATTGTACGAAGGATACAGTTACTGTGGAGCCGACCATTGTCATCACCACCTCAACCACGGGCAGCATCAACCTTGCTTGGTCGCTTGGCGGCACACTGCAAGAAACCGCCGATCTGTTCGCTCCCTTCAAGAATACTCCCAATGCCCAGAGTCCCTACGTTGTCCAGCCGGCCGCGCCCGGGGCCGTCTCGCAGAGATTTTTCCGAGTTCTGTATGGCGGGGCGCCCTGAAAGATTTTTTTTAGCGAGCCGGTCCGGCTTTGGGACCGGGGAAGGGCTCGATGTCCGGGAGCACCTTGACGCCCGTGGTGAATTTGAATGGCGCTTCCGAGCCGGGTTGGTCGTAGGTCATTTCCACCATGAAAGCAGTGTAGCCTTGGGAAGGCACAGGCACGCTGCCCGAGTACACTGCCGGGGCCGTCTCCTTCAACATGAAATTACTCCAGACAGGTCCAAGGGTTTCCATCCTGAAATCGCGCGCCTTGGGATTGGAGGCTTGCCACAAACGCACTTCTTTCGCGCGATCCTTGGTTCGGACTTCAAAAGTCCCGTCTGACCTGGTTTTCCATGTAAACCGTGGGAGAGGGCTCTGGTTCAAAACCGAATGGTAGCAGGCGATCACCGTTTTCCACGCGTCAGAACCGCGCAATGAATGGTCGGAGTTGGGCACGTACCGCAGGTATTTTATTCCGGGCAGGGCGTCGAAGTAAAACTGCGAGGAGTCCGGGAGAAAAAACTGGTCCCCTGTGGAGTTGATGATGAATTTTGGAAGGGTGAGGCGGTCGCGGTATTCGAAAGGCTCCTCAATTTTCATCAGAGCCTTGTATTCCGGCGTGTCCTGCCAGTTCATGATCCCCGTGGCGTTGTAGTCCCCGACTGCGGGCGCGTAAAACCCGTAGGAGGCGTAGTGGTGCTTGAATGAAGGCACGATATTGAGCATGTCAATGACGATGGGGATCACCGCCACGACGCGCTTGTCGACAATGGCCGTCGTCCAGGTGGTCCAACCGCGCTTGGAACCGCCGGCGACCACGAACCGGTCCACCGTCAGCCCGCCGCCTTCCGCGCTCGCGCAGAAAGCGGTGACGGTGTCCATGGCGCGCACCGCGCTTTTGGTCATGGGCAGTCGTGCCGGCCAGCGTTCTTCCCCGGTGCGCAGGAACTTGTCCCACGTGTAAGCGATCAGGGAATCCTCGACCCTCCCTTTGGCTTCGCCGTTGAAAGTGAGCGGTTGGTTGGGGACCATTTTGAGCTCGGTGACCACAGAGTGGGTTGCGAGAGCCGCCGCGATGATGTTGGGGTCGGCGTCCTTCGGCGCCGGTTTGTCGTTGCCGCCGCCGCCGATCATCAGGAGGGATTTGGTGGACTTGACGTCATCGGGTTTGACGAGGGTCATCCAGTGTTTCCAAACCGGTCGATCGACCTCGTTGGTCGTGAGCCAGGATTGCGATGTCATCTCCAGGACGTAGGTCGTATAGCCAGTCTTGCGGGATGTGCTGACGAGCTTGTAGCCGTAGGCGGGGTCGGCTTGGGCGACATACCGATCCAGGGCAGTTTGTTTGGCACCCTGTGCTGGCTCCGTAAGGGCGATGAGCAGCACGAGGGCTGAAACCAGCGGCGACAACATTTTCCATGAACCGTTCCCTGGGAGCGTGGGCATCTTGCCGGCGAGCCTGACCAGGGCGGAAAGATTCGACGGGAGGGATGCGAGCGTTCCCAGGTCCAAGGCCGTGGCTCGCGTCCAAATTTTGGAGGTTTTCCCGTCCCCAAAGCGGGTTTGGGTTGTCGAGGTAGGCATGAGATTGAACGTGATTAGATTTAGGGTTGCTAAATGGTTTCTCTGTCGAATCTGGACGGTGATGAGAATACCCCCGGGTCATCCGGGTTACCGCTTGGAGCTGTCCGAGGCGTTTCGCTCGAAAAGAATTTTGATGGTGCCCATGAGTTTTCCGGGTGTGATGGGTTTGTAGAGAACCACGGACTTGGTTTTTGCAAGGAACTCAGAAAACCGAGCGTCTCCCTCACAGCCTGTGACGAAGATGAAGCGCTTGCAGACATGGGGTTTAACACGTTCCACAGCGAGATAAAACATGTCACCCGCCATCTTCGGCATCATGAAGTCGCATATCACCACATCCACGTCCAGGCTCATGATTGTCTTGAGCGCGTCCAGGCCGTTGGAGGCTGTGCTCACAATGAAGTCGTTGGATTCGAGGTGCAGCTTCAAGGCGGCCAACAGAGCTTCGTCATCGTCCACGAGCAGTGCGTGGCGCATTTTGAGGATATGTGAGGTGTCCGACATAAAACTGGATGGATTTTTTACGTGGCCTGAATGTCAGGTTAGTTTAACTGTGTATCGCGCAAAAAGCATAAGGCGAGATAAATCTTAAATTGTCAGGAAATATAATCTTGTCGGAAGGGGTGCATCCGGCGCATTTTGGCAGGTGCCCGAGGATCTACGGGCTCTGGGATGCACGCTTCCTGTTGGGGGTGATCTCCCGCAGACGGGGCTATTCAGGCCCTGGATTCGGCTCCTGAGCCTTACGTTCCGGGGCTTTGCTGTGTTGTGTTGTCGTTCATGAAAGATGTCGCCGAGTCTGCCGAAGCCGGGCTGCCTCCCGAATTGGTCGGGCAGTTCGACGGGTTGCGTCGCGGACTCCAACTCAGGAGGACGCTCTTGGCCGTTTCGTGGGGTGTTGGAGGTCTTTTACTTTCTTTCATGGCCTTGTTTGTCTGGGACCGTTTGACGGACACGCCGGTTTGGATTCGGTTCGTCTTGTTGTGTTTGGGATGTGTTGCGCCCGCAGCCGCGCTGGCATGGTGGCTTCTGGGAGGCGTGCGTCGTCGTGGGGAAGTGCGATCCCTGGCGGCGCTCGTGCAGCGCCGGCACCCCCGGTTGGGAGACGGGCTGTTGGGGATCGTGGAGCTTGCCTCCGGCGAGCAGATTCCAGATGGGATGTCTACGGCCCTCTGCCGGGCTGCGATAAGGCAGGTTGCGGCGGAAGCCCTCCGGGTGGATTTTTCGCTGGCAGTTGACTGGCGTCGCGCGCGGGCGATGGGGACCTTGGCCGGCCTGCTGGGATGCCTTGTAATGGGGGTGTTGATCGCCGCATTCGACGCTGGCCGGAACACTTTTTCGCGTTGGGTCTCGCCGACCTCTTCGATCCCTCGCTACACCTTCGTGACGGTGGAAGGGCTGCCCAAGCTGCTGATCGTTCCTCATGGGGAGCCTTTCGAGTTGCGGGCGCCTATCCGTTTTCATTCTTTCTGGAAACCCACACGGGCGGTCGCCCGGGCAGGAACGCAATTTCCGTTGACCATCCCCCTCTCGAACCAGGTCGCGGTCTTCAAGTTCGGAGGCCAGGACCAGGCGGTGCCGGTGGAGATTCGCTGCGGCGATGGACGCGGCGTTCTGGGTGTCCAGCCTGTGCTGCGCCCATCGATCAGATCTCTGGAAGCTGTGGTCCGTTACCCAGAGTATCTGGATTTGCGGAATCAGGTGAGTTCCGCGACCTCGGGAACGTTCGTTTTTGTAACAGGCAGCCAGGCGTCGTTCCGGGGGGAAGTCAGCCGGGCTCTGACCAATGTGGTGATGTCGATTGGGGCATCGCAACCTCAAACGCTCGCCACCCAGCAGGCTCGTTTTGAGTCCCCGTCCGTCGTGTTGGAAGGAAACCCGGAGATTCGATTTGAGTGGAGGGACACGTTCGGATTGGGGGCGGCGGTTCCTTGGAAACTGAGCCTGCAGGAGGTGCCAGATGAAGCGCCACGGGTTGCGATGGTCGATTTGCCTGCCACCACCGCCTTGCTTGTGACTGAGATGATGGAGCTCCGAGTGATGGCCCAGGATGATTTTGGCGTTCGGGATGTGTCGATCAAGTGGGAGTCCACCAGCCCGGATGGCCCCGCCATGACCCGCAGTGATGGAGAGAACTTCACCGCCCAGGCCCAGGCTTCAGATGAAAAGCAATTGGAGCACGTTTTCCGATTCAGCCCGGTGTTGTTGGGGATCAAGGAGGACTCGGTGGTGGAGCTGCGTGCGCGTGCCACAGACCGTTTTCCGGGGCGCACGCCTTCCGAGTCCACTCTTTATCGGATCTTTGTAGTAAGTCCTGAACGTCACGCCGAATTGGTGCGGCAGCAGTTGGAGTCTATTTTGACAAGGGTCGAGGAGGTGACGAGGCAGGAGGAGTCCGTGTTGACAGCAACCCAGGCGCTTGCCGAGAGAAAAGACATCGAGAGCGCCGAGGCGGCCGCGAAAGCTGGGGAGCTGGCCGATCAGCAAGAGCAGAACTCCAAGGCCCTTGATGAGCTTTCGAAGGACGGAGCACAGGTTTTAAGGGAAGCCATGCGGAACTCAACTTTTTCACAACAGAACCTTCAGGAATGGGCTAAAAATCTGGCGGCGATGCAACGTGTCGCTCAACAGCCGATGCAGCAAGCCAAAGCCGCTCTGGAGCAGGCTAAAGCCGACGCCTCGAAGCGTCAGGCCCAGTCGAAGAACGCGGAACAAAAAGAGGAAGAAAGTCTGCGCGCCCTGGAACGGATCCAGCGCCGCATGAACACAGGGCTGGACAACTTGCAGGCGATGACTCTGGCTCAGCGGCTCCGGAAACTGGCGGAACAAGAAGGCCAGTTTGAAGCACACCTTCAAAAGCTCGCGCCGGAGACTGTGGGGCTCCTGCCGGAGGAACTCGATCCCAAACAGCGGTCAAGGGAAACCGAGGTGGCCGACGACCAGATTGAGGCTCAAGCTCAGGCAGTGGGTCTTCAAAGTGAAATAAGCCGGTTCTTCGACAGAACTCAAAACGGCCCCTATGGTGAGGTCAGCAAGGAGATGATCGATTCGCGCCTCGCGCTAGAGATGGAGCGGATCAGCGGGATGATCCGGTCCAACATTGTCATGGACGCTTCGCAAGAATTGGGGGGGTGGTCGAAGCGTCTGACAGACTGGGCGGTGAGGCTCGAGCCGAAGCCGGACGAGGAAGAAAGTTCGGCGTCATCGGCCAGCGGAGAGCCGGGCGCGCCGGACGAGGCGATGATGAAGCAGATCATGGCTCTGTTGCGGCTCCGGGACCGTCAATCGACGATGCTGAACATGACCCGTTCTTTGGAGGACCAGCGCGCCAAGGATCCGGCGTATGGCGATCGGGCAAAGATTCTTGCTTCAACCCAGAAGCAGATCACCGGTGACTTCCGTCAGGTGCGCGTGGAGAACCGCCTTCCGAACCTGGCCCAGGCTTACGAGGATGCTTTTGAACCCATCAACCAATCCGGCCTGCTGCTCAGCAAGCCGCAGACTGATGCAGCGACTCAAAAGGTTGAACGAAGCGCGGTGGAACATCTCACGGACCTTGTGAACCTCATCAATGAGCTCACCCAAAGCGGACCCAAGTCCTCCTCCAGTTCCGGCCAATCAGCCGAGGCCGAGATGGAATTCATGATGCAGATGGCGCAGCAGCAGGCTTCCGCGGGCATGAACATGGAACCGGGTGAGAACCCCGGCACCAGTCGGTCTGGAGGCACGACTAATCGCCGTGGGGAGGCTTTCCAGGGATCGGTGCAAGGACGGGCCGCGAATTCCAGAACCAATCAAAGGATCGGGGGCGACAGCAAAACCGTTCCTGTCGAGTTTCGAGAAGCGTTGGAGAATTATTTCCGGGCGCTTGAAAAAGAGGGATTGCAATGAACATGTGGAGGGCCAATTTTCGGCGGGTTCCATGCGCGTGGCTGATTTGCGTTGCCGTGTGGGTCGGGGTTTGCCGCGCAGAGGCCCAGGGTGCATTGGCGCAGGTCGGGCCCGAGGTTTCGGCTGAGCTCGACAAAATGTATGTCCGCGGATTGCAGTTCTTGCAGAAGTCCCAGGCGCCCGAAGGATACTGGTCGGATGCCCAGTATGGGCGCGAGCCGGCCGTGGTGGGACTCGCGGTCGTGAGCATGCTGGCGCACGGGGATGATCCCAACTCTGGTCCTTACAATCAAGCCATCAAACGGGGATTGAATTACGTTCTCAGCCAGATGAACAAGTCCACGGGCTACATCGGAAAGTCGATGTACAACCACGGGTTCGCCACGCTTTCTCTTGCGGAGGCCTACGGGGCGGTCTCCGATCCGCGTCTTGGACCCGCGCTCGAAATGGCGGTGAAAGTGATCGTTTCATCGCAGAAAAAAAATCCCTTTGGCGCTTGGCGTTATGCGCCGGAAAGCACGGACGCGGATAGCACAGTCAGCGGCGCGCAGATGGTGGCGTTGTTCGCGGCGCGCAACGCGGGCATCGGCATCCCCGAGGAGGCAATCCAGAAGGGCCTCAAGTATTTTCTGCAATGCCAGACCCCGGAAGGTGGGTTCGGGTACACCTCAAACACGGGTCCGAATGGCGCGCGCGCGGCGATTGGATGTCTTGTGTTTGCGCTGGCGCGTGAGAAGAACTCAGCGGCGTTTAAGTCGGGGTTCCGTTATCTTCAAAACGCTCCCAATCAGAATTATTATCAGCAATATTACATTTATTACGCTTCCCAGGCCTTTTTTCATGCCGCGCCGGACAGTTGGCAGCCTTGGAATCGGAAGAATATGGAGACCCTGGCGGCTTCTCAGGAAGCCGATGGGAGTTGGGGGGGGCAGTTTGGGTCTGCATTTTCGACTGCGGCATCGCTGCTTTCCGTCGCTCTGAATTACAGGTATCTCCCCATCTATGAGCGGTGATCCTGAAGCTTTGGCTGAAAGCCGGCGGGACTCGGAATGTTCCACTCCGCGCTGGGCTGTAGGCCCTCGCAACCGGCACGCCCGGTGGTTTGCCCCACTTTGCCCTTCAAAATGAGAATTGCTGTGCGAACGAAGCTGGCATGGGCAGCGGTTCTACTTCCGATTTTCCTCGGCACCGGGGGTCTGTCTGGGGCGGCCGATGCAGGCCCGGCCGCTGAGCTCGACCGCATCGAATGGTTCGATGGCTCTAAACTTCGGGGCCGGCTAACAGGGATCGACGGAGGGGGCCATCTGACCATGACCCATCCCGAAGCAAAAAACTCGCTCAAGTTCCGCACCAAGAACCTCGCCTCGATCGAACTTG
This sequence comes from Akkermansia muciniphila, assembly GCA_945865375.1. Taxonomy (GTDB): domain Bacteria; phylum Verrucomicrobiota; class Verrucomicrobiia; order Limisphaerales; family F1-80-MAGS106; genus F1-80-MAGS106. The sequence goes on from CAMBEJ010000158.1 coordinate 9,146, forward strand.
GGAACCGGCCGGTGAGCTCACAGCCCATTCAGTCGACAGCACGGTTGTCGTTTGTGAATGGGGACGAGATTCCGGGACGGCTGATTGGCTTTGACGGGGAAAACATTGAATTTGAGACCTGGCAGGGGCAGAAGCTCAAAGCCCCCCGGGCGTCTGTCAGCTCGATTGCTTTTTTTCACAACGGCTTGGTGGTGTTGTATGATGGCCCTTCTGGAATGGACGGATGGAAACTGGGTCCTGGGCAGCGAGCCTGGAGCTATCGCGACCGCGCTTTTATCGCCAATGGTGCCGGCATGATCGGGCGCGCCGTGAAGCTCCCCAAGCGGTCCAGCATCCAGTTTGATTTGGAGTGGTCAAACAACATGGCCTTGATGGTGGGGTTTTACACCGACAGCGTCGACCGGTTGGATTACAACGCCAATTCCTATCTGCTCTATGTGACATCTGGCGTGGTGGCTTTACAGCGGATCCAGCGGGGCTTGGGGGCGAATCATCTGGGTCAGGTCGAAATCCCGTCCATGCTGGAGCAGAACCGCGTGAGTTTGGATGTTCGGACCGATCAGGCACAGGGCAACGTGATGCTTTTTGCGAACGGCCTCCTGGTGCAACGATGGCAGGATCAAGGCGGGTTTGCCGCCGAGGGAAGCGGTATTACATTTTACGCTCAACTCAACGAAAGCAGCCTCAGGCTGACTAATCTTCGCATCACCGAGTGGGATGGGAATGTTGAAAGCGATCCCTTGGCAGGCCCCCCCCAGCCTGTCGATGTGGCGAAACTGGCGAACCGGGATCGACTGGTGGGGAGCCTCATGTCTGTGGTGGATGGGAAAGCCACCTTTAAGACGGCATCAGTTTCGCTGACGGTGCCGCTAAAACGGGTGACGCAAATCATGCTTCACTCCCCGCCCGGGGCGTTTCTAGCCGATCTGGCCGGCATGGTTCGGTTCCAATTCAACTCCGGGGCGCGCCTCAGCATGTCTGTGGATTCATGGACGAATCAGGGCATTGAAGCCCGCAGCCCGCAATTCGGCGTTTTTAAGTTCGACATGGCTTCCGTTCGAAAGATGCAGTTCAACCTGGATCGAGTGAGGGTCGATAATTCGCCAGCCGATCCCGAATTCGACCCTCTTCTTCAGAATGAATAGAAAAAGGATTGGCCATGGGTTGCGGCGTTTGAGGTGTCGCATTCTTTGCGGTGTGCTGATGATGGCCTGGGGTTTGCTCGCCAGCGCCGCCTCACCGGTGTTCACCAACCATTTCAAGGACACGCTTTCCTTCGACAACGGGGATCGGATCTCAGGCAGGCTGATGTTTCTTCAGCCTGACGGCTGGCTCGGTTGGGCGCATGCGGATGCCGAGCAACCGGTTTTGTTCTCGACCCAAAACATCTCCCAAATCGATTTGGATGGCCGTGGGGGGGATGCCGCCTCGGCCTCGGCGTGGAAGGTTCGGTTTGACAACGAGGACGAGCTTTCGGTGGGCCAGGCAATCCTCAACGGAGACAAGATCGAATTCGATGCCTGGTATCTCGGAAAAACGAGCGTTCCCCGCAACCGGGTGCGCACAATGACCCCCGTTCAAACCAACTTCGCGGTCGTGTTTGAAGGGCCACGAGGGACCAACGGCTGGACGAGTTGGAAAGTGGTTTCAGCCCTCGGTGAGCCGGGCGAATGGAAATACCAGGATCGCGCCTTTTACGCCAAGGAGGCGGCTTCCATCGCGAGGATGATAGGGTTGCCTGATAGTTTCACCATGGAGTTTGATCTGAAATGGAAAGGGCCGTTGAACATTGCCATCGCCCTGTTCACTGACTCATTGAAACCTATCAGCCTCGCGAACAAGGAGGATGAACCCGATTTCGCGGGATTCTACAGCCTGCAGATCAATTCTTTTGGCGCGAACCTGCTCTCCGTGAAGAAACGGGATCCCCTCCGTTACCTCGGCCAGCAATCCGTCCCCGGTTTGGCGAGCAAGTCCAAGGCACACGTCGAGATCAAGGTGGACAAACGGTCGCGCCGGATTCTTCTTTTCCTTGATGGGGTTCTCGCGAAGCAGTGGACAGAACCCTCCGAATTTTCTGGGGAAGGCAGAGGAATCCGGCTTGTGCATCAGGGGCAGGGAGGTGTGCGACTAGGACAGTTAAAAATTGCAGAATGGGATGGGCGTTATGAAGATCGGGCTTCCTCCAACTCGGTCCCGGCCACGGGCGATGTGGTTCTGATGCTGGATGGCGAACGAGTGACGGGTCAGATACGCGCTCTGGAGGCGGGGAACATCCTCCTCGCCACGGAATTAGGCGAGATCCGGAAAGCCGTGAATCAGGTGCGCTCGATTGAACTTCGTGCGTCATCGACGTCGGCGATCCCGAAAGTCCAGTCCGGCGGAGTCTCGAAAACGGGAGGCGACGTGCAGGTTTATTTTCAACGGCACGGAAGGCTGACTCTCAAGCTGGATCAGATTCAAGGCCAGAAAATGATTGGGACATCCCCAGTGGCAGGATTAGTGGAAGTTGACACCACCGCTGTTTCCAGGCTCGTGTTTCCATCGAAATGAGCCTCGTTTCGCCACGGTGATACAGAGCTTTAGGAAGGCAAGAGAGTCGAGCCACGGGAAGGGAACGAAATGGAACCGAAACCAATCCGTCGGTTCCCGATTAAGATATCCTGACTCAGTCCATCACAAGTCACAAGTCAGGTGAGGGATTTGGAGAAGCGTTCGATCCGGTCCAGGCCTTTTTCGATATTCGCCATGTTTGTGGCGTAGCTGATTCGCAAGTATTCGTCCGCTCCAAAGGCGACTCCTGGGACTGCGGCCACCTTCTCTTGCTCCAGAAGCCGGGCGCAAAAATCAGAAGACGAAAGACCGAGTTTTGAAATATTTGGGAACAAATAAAACGCTCCCTTTGCATTGACGCAACTGATGCCGGGCATCGCGTTGAGTCGTTGGTGGGCGTAGGACCGTCGTTTTGCATACTCAACGAGCCATGTTTCCAGGTGATCCTGAGGGCCGTTCAGGGCCGCGACGCCGCCCTTCTGAGCGAAGGAAGTAGGGTTGCTCGTGCTGTGGCTTTGAATGGCATCGATCACCTTGGCAATGGGTTCCGGGGCAGCCAGATACCCCAGCCGCCAACCGGTCATCGAATACGCCTTGGCCATCCCATGCACGACGATCGTATGGTCGTAGTGAGCTTGGGAAAACGCCGCCACGCTGGTGTGCGAAGCGCCGTCGTAAACGAGCTTCTCGTAAATCTCGTCGCTCATGATGAGGACGCCATTTTCGACGCAGATATCCCCAAGCGCTTTGATCTCATCCCGAGTGTATAAGGAGCCGGTCGGGTTGCTTGGTGAGTTGAGGATGAACAACCGGGTGCGCGTCGTGATCGCCTCCCTGAGCTGCTCCGGCGTGACCTTGAACTCAGTCTTGTCCGACGTGTTCAGGATCACGGGTGAGGCGCTTGCGAGCTTGACCATCTCCGGATAACTCAGCCAGTAAGGCGCGGGGATGATCACCTCATCGCCCTCTTCACAGGTCGCGAGAATCACGTTGTAGCAGGAGTGCTTGCCTCCGCACGAAACGATGATCTGCGACGGTTTGTACGAAAGGGCGTTGTTCCGTTTAAATTTGTCCGCAATCGCTTGGCGCAACTCAGGAATGCCGCTGCTTGGAGTGTACTTGGTGAAGCCTTCGGAGATCGCGCTGATGGCCGCGTCCTTGATGTGTTGGGGGGTATCGAAATCCGGTTCACCAGCACCAAATCCGACCACATCCAGGCCCTCCGCTTTCATCTGTTTGGCCTTGGAATCGATGGCGAGTGTAAGGGATGGAGACAGACAACTGGCCCGGCGCGAAATCTTGTATTGCATATCAAAGGATACCGAGAGCGCCGGAATAGATACCATCGGCCGAATGAATCGCAAGCGGGAACTGGTGGCCGGTCTGGGAGCGGGGTGCAACTCACGTTATCCGAGGTCGCCTCCCCTGACGCGGGTATCCCGCCGCTTAACCACGCTGAGGTGACACCACGGATGACACGGATAACACGGATGAGGAAAGGGAGCTGAGATGGGTACTTCATCCGTGCTATCCGTGTCATCCGTGGGTGCGCCAGTGAAGTTGGTTACCTCGTGGGTGAAAGTCCCACCGGTCGAATTAGACGGTTCACGACCGAAACGCGGTGTCCGGGATGAGGCTGCGAAGCCGAACCACAAGCGGGATGCCGAAAGG
>CAMBEJ010000159.1 GCA_945865375.1 Akkermansia muciniphila
GTGGAGGCTCGGCAGTCGTCCGAAAAGCCGTGTCGCCCCGTGAGCGATCACGGGGCGCGGATTGAAACGTATCCACACGAACTCAGTGGCGAGCACTGCCATGTCGCCCCGTGAGCGATCACGGGGCGCGGATTGAAACCTTTGATGTGGGGGTGGTTTGAATCGATGGTGAAGTCGCCCCGTGAGCGATCACGGGGCGCGGAGGAAAATCCCAGGGACAGACAGACTATTCGACAAGGGAGGAACGGCTGGAACCCATCGGGACGAAGACAGGACTGCCACATCATGGGGAAGGAACGGTGGGAATCGGATGAGCAGAAGGCGGTCTACGAGTCTTGGGGTGGGCCAAACCGGCGACTCCTGGGTAAGCGCCCCATTGCCGTGGACGATGGCGTTGGAGTTTGGAAAGGCGTCCAAGCGCCCCTCTCTTCCAGGAACTGATTGAATCCCCTCGCAACCGTCGCGAGGATTGGTTCCAGTTTCAGGCCGGACGTATCGAGATCGGCAACGTCCCCATCCCTGTCCGAAGTATCCTCGCGGGACCACGGTAGGGCAGGGAGATCCATTTTTGGCGCGAAGCATGAATAGGTTTGGCCATCAGGCTTGGATACTTGGTCCTTCCCATGTCAGTGAAAGCCGGAGTGCCTTCACATCGTCGAAAGGATTGGGAGGAGGGCTGTGGATTATTGGAGACAACCGTGAAACCTGTATTTTCGAGCTCGCAACGGTCGCAAGACCAGTGGACAGCCCCAGAGGGTTCTGGGATGTTTTCCAACCATGAGCATCAGATCTGACCAGGGCCTTCCGCGGTCGAAGCAGTTCCCGAGAATCCTTTTAGCCGAGTTCGTGCAATGGAGCGAACCACGGATGGCCCAGAGCGGCAAAGCCGCAACCAAATTGAACCGCGGAGGAGGGAAGGAAAGAAGGAACAACCCCGGAAAGGGGGCCGAAAGGGAACCGAATGTGGATGACAGGGAAATTTCGATTTTGTAAAAACTCAAGGCTTCGGCTCCCTTTCGTGCCCTTTCCGCGGTTGTTCGTTGGGTTTTCAATATTCTTCGTGATCCTCGGTTAAGAAATCCTCGCAAAAATGAAGGACTTTTTCTTTAATAGTACGGATGACACGGATAGGAATAGTTTTAGGTGAGTTTCATACCCGGCTGGCCAGTCGCTATTGGGTGACTCAACCAAGGAGGAGACAATCTACCCTCCGGCCCATCCCATCCGTGTCATCCGTGTCATCCGTGGTTGAATCTCTGAGTAGTTACGGCTTAGTCGTGTGGCTGATGCTCGCGCTCTCATTTCTGGTTTCTCCGATCCGAGCTCAGAACGCCACAAAAGCGGGTCGCTTTCACGTCCAACATCCCACCCTCCTGAACCTCGGTTTTGAATGGGCCATCGATGGCGACGCCAATCGCAACGCGCTGGTTGCGGTTCAATTTCGTCCTGTGGGTGAACCGAAGTGGCGGGACGCTCTCCCTCTCGTTCGCATCGGTGGTGAAAATGTATACCGTCGACGGGAGAACCTCGACTACACTGTCCCTCACGGTTTCGCTGGCTCCATCCTGAATCTCCAGCCCGGCACAGAGTATGAATGTCATTTCCTGATGTGCGACCCTGACGGAGTCACTGGCCAAGCCACTGAGACCGCGAGGGTCAAAACCCGCTCCGAGCCTCAACCGTACAAGGGCGGCCGTGTCTTGCATGTTTACCCTCCCGACTATTTCGGCCCTCGCCAGGAACCCGCCTTCACCGGCGTCTTGCAGGCCTATTATGGCGCAGGCTTGGGTGATTGGTCCGTCGTCTGGGAACGCCGTGCGCAACCTGGCGACACGCTTTTGCTCCATGCTGGCCTCTACAAGCCTGAACGACTCAATTACGTCGATCCGAGCATGACACCGTTCGACGGCTCCATGTCTCTCACCCTCAAAGGCACGCCCGAAAAACCGATCACCATCAAGGCCGCCGGCGATGGTGAGGTGGTCATCGACGGCGACGGCAACCATCGGCTTTTCGACGTCATGGCCTCCCGATATCACATCTTCGAAAGTCTCACCTTCAGAAACACCGACATCGCGATCTTCGCGGGTCAGAAGGAAGTCCTCGGCGCTGTCGGCCTTGCGGTCAAAAACTGCCGCTTTGAAAACGTCGGTTTTGGTGTTTCGACCGAGTACGCGGGCTCGAGCGATTTCTACATTGCCGACAATCTCTTCCTCGGCCGGGACGACCGCTTCCGACTGGTGGGATGGGGCGGCGTCCCGCGGGAACCGGGTGGGATCTCGTGGCCCACTCCTGCCTACGGCTCTCACTTGCTCACCAGTTACTATGCCGTGAAGGTTTACGGCCCAGGCCACGTCATCGCCCGCAATGCGATCGCCTATTTTCATGACGCTATTGGCATTTCCACTTACGGAACGCCCGAAAGCGACCCTGACCGGCGCGCTTCCTCAATAGACATCTACGGCAACGACATGCACATGTTCAATGACGACTTCATCGAGACCGATGGAGGCGTCCACAACGTCCGCGTCTTCAACAACCGTGGCATTAACGCGGCCCAAGGTGGTTACAGTGCTCAGCCGGTTTTTGGTGGCCCCGTCTATTTCATCCGCAACTTGCTGTACCACGTCCCCTCAGGTGTTGCTTTTAAATTTTCCGCCAAGCCCGCTGGCCTCTTCGTATGGCACAACACCATCATAGGCGAGCATCTCCTCGGCGATCCCTCCGCCAACATGCACTTCCGCAACAATCTGTTTCTCGGGCGAGACACACCGGGGCGCGGCATCCTGACGCTCGCCAATTCCACATCCCACAACACGACGGATTACAACGGTTACCGTCCCAACCGCGGAGTTCAGGAGCAGTACCGCTACTTCAAACCCAAGATCGGACCGAACGCTTACGAATCAAAAAAGGAAGACTGGCAGATCTTTTCAACCTTGAAGGATTACCAGAACGCGACGGGGGAGGAAACGCACTCCGTGGAGGTCGACTACGACATCTTCGAAAAGCTATCCCCACCCGGCCACGCCAATCGCCACGCTGTTTACCACGCGATGGATCTGAACTTCACCCTTAAGCCAAGTAGCAAAGCCGTTGACGCGGGCCTTGTGATCCCCACTGTCAATGAAGACTTCGCGGGTCGTGCTCCTGATCTCGGGGCCATCGAAACCGGCAAGCCAGCTCCACATTACGGACCCCGCTGGCTTACGTGGCAGCCGTTCTACCGTTAAGTCGGTCTGCCAACAGTCACGTCGTGCTCAATCCAAGACCCATCTCACGGCATCCGCAGCCGGAAGCAGTTGTTCCAGCCGCCAAACTTTCTCCTATCACGGGGGCTTCGACCACGGCTCTATGATCTCAACTCAGTAAAACGACCCTGCTCAGCCTTGTTTTCGAGCAACTCCAATTCCCTGCTCCTGCTCCTGCTCCTGCTCGTAATCGTAATCGTAATCGTAATCGTAATCGTAATCGTAATCGTAATCCACCCCTCTGTTTCAAGGCCAACACCCGAAGATCAGGATTAGGATTACGATTACGAGCAGGAAAAATGGAGGAATTGAAGTTGCCCGTCCGGATTGCGATTTCAACCGCTTTTGCTGAGTTCTGATAATTGTCCCCTTCGCACCGCAGGGGGACCTCCCACCGATGCGTTCTTTGTCGTGGGTGGGTAAACATTTCACCCCTGAGGCTGTCCATTCCGCGTCGTTGCTCCTGCGGCACATCCCTTCTGTATGGCGGTTGATAAAATATCATGCACGATCCGCCGCCATGATTAATAAGCAAGCAATGGGCTTTGTTGACGCGCTTCAACTTGTCCGGCATCGAACTAAACTTCTGACTGTCCATGCCTTGTTCTTTTTGTCCTGCTGCATGAGTTTCGAGGCGCATGCAGCCGCGTCCAACAGCATAGCACGTGCGTGGAACGAGCAGGGGCTTGTCGGTATCCGGATGGACACGCCACATCCCCCCGGTCAAGCGCGCAACCTGTTCAGCCTTTCGGTTTGTGCGTATGACACATGGGCGGCTTATGATGCGAACGGGGCCGTGGGATTCATCTATCGCGGCAAACACACAGCCGCCGACGTCGCGGCGGCAAGGCATGAGTCGATCAGTTATGCGTCTTACCGCATGCTTAAAGAACGACACGCCTATTCCAGAACCGCGACCAATATTCTGCGCATGGACGACAGCTTCATGACCGCACTGGGGTATGATATCAACAATGTTTCGCGCGACACTTCTACCCCGGCCGGACTCGGCAATTCGATCTACGACGCGGTTTCAGCTTGGTTTATCAATGACGGTTCTCGTCAGACGAATGGCACGCCTTATCCCATTGCAAATCCACCAATCGCTTACCCCGGCGCTCCCGCCAGCCAGGGCGGCTAGGTGTTTCTCAATCCGCCCATCAATGTTTCGCTGCCCGGAATCACCGACGGCACGAACCACACGGTGGTTGATATCAACCGGTGGCAGCGAGCGATTGTGGCCAACTCCGTGGCCCAAAATGGCTTTCCCCAGAATCCGCTTCAAGGATATCTGGGTGCGCAATGGCTTGGAGTGCGGGCGTTCGCCCTGACACGCAGGGACGAATCGAAGCCATGGATTGATCCGGGACCGCCACCGCTTTTAGGTACGGCCAGTGACGCCGAATTCAAAGAGAACATCGTGGAAGTGATCCGTTACAGCAGCCAACTGACCACCAGTGACGGCGTCATCGTTGACATTTCCCCCGCAACCCTCGGGAACAACACCCTTGGGGCCAATGATGGGCGCGGATACGCAACCAATCCGGTCACGGGTTTGCCCTACACGCCGAACAACGTCTTGCGCGGCGATTTCGCCCGGGCGCTTACTGAATTCTGGGCCGACGGCCCAAGCTCCGAAACGCCCCCTGGTCACTGGAATTCTGTCGCCAACCACGTCGCGGATGATTCGTTGACCGTGAAACGGATTGGAGGCAAAGGCCCTGTCGTTGACGATTTGGAATGGGATGTGAAAGCCTATTTCGCCCTCAATGCCTCCTTGCACGATGCGGCTTGCGCGGCATGGAGCATAAAACGTTATTACGATGGATGGCGTCCGCTCAGCGCCGTCCGGTTTCTGGGCGGCAATGGCCAATCAAGCAGTCCAGCCCTGCCGTCTTATCATAAGAACGGCCTCCCTCTCGTCCCGGATCTCATCGAGCTTGTCACTGCTGAAACGGTCGCCTCCGGCCGCCACGGCGGCCTGACGCCTGGAAAAATCGCGGCTCGCTCATGGCCGGGACAGCCGGAAGATCCTGCGAACCAGACGAGTGGAGTCAGATGGGTGCATGCTGAAAGTTGGATTACCTACCAGAAAAAGACATTTGTGACGCCGGCATTCCCTGGCTACGTCTCTGGGCATAGCACGTTCAGCCGTTCGGCTGCGGAAGTGATGACTGGTATTACTGGTTCGCCCTATTTCCCCGGTGGTCTGGGTTCCTACACCATCAAGAAGTTAGTCAACGAGCTCGGTCCCACTCAGCCTGTCACATTGCAATGGGCGTCCTATTACGATGCCGCCGACCAGGTGGGCTTGTCGCGAATCTGGGGTGGCATCCATCCTCCAGCGGACGACGGGTCTGGTCGTCGCGTGGGTGCTGAGTGTGGACGAGGCGCTTGGGCGCTGGCTCAGAAATACTTTGACGGCTCGGTGGCCCAAAGTCCTGTCACCCTGTCTCTGCGCCAGTTAGGAGATGGGAGCAGCGAGGTTCGCTTCAACACCCTCCGCGGACTGTATTATAGATTGCAATCTACCTCGACCATCAACGGAACGTTCAGCGATGATCCCATGGGAGCTACCAGGGCATTGGAAGGCTGGGTCGTTCGCACGAACACCGCCGTCAGCCCTCAGATGTTCTACAGGGGTTCGTCATTGATCACGCCATAGGATGCTAATCGAGAGCCACACGGAAGTGACGTAGTATGCAAGGGATCAACCAAACCGGAAAGCGAGCCTTCACGCTGATCGAATTGCTTGTGGTCATCGCGATCATCGCGATCCTGGCTGGCATGTTGCTGCCCGCACTGGCGAAAGCCAAAGCGAGGGCACAACGAATTAAGTGCTCGAATAACCTCAAGCAAATCGGCCTCGGAATGCGGCTCTGGGGCGACGATTTCGATGGGAAATATTCGTGGCTCGTCGATCAAAATCTGGGTGGCATGAAGCCGGACGGCACCGATAATGCGACCGCGAACCGGCAATTATCCGTGCTGTCCAATGAACTGGCAACTCCACGGATAATTTTGTGCCCAAGCGAAACTCAACGCAGGGCGGCCACAAATTTCGCCCACTGCGCCATGACTAACATCAGCTTTTCTCTCGGGTATGATGCGGACGAAAGACATCCGGGACACATCCTCGCGGGCGATCGCAACTTGAGTGGTTTTGAGGTTGCTAACCTTCCCGACAATATCGCCTGCTTTTTGATCGGCACGCCCAATGGTGGCCGGGAGGCAAAATGGAAAAAGGCAGTCTGTCACGGCGCCAATGCCGGCAACCTCGCTTTCAGCCATGGCAGCGTTCAGCAAGTTAATGATTTCCGGATCCTCGGCATTATCCTGAACATCAATGCCACCGAGACGTCCGATGGCAACTTGCGGTTTTTCGTTCCATGAAATGCGAGGCGACCCAGTGGCCTCGCTCGACAAACGCTGGATCCGCTGGCATGCTTGTCGCCCATGGGCTCTGACAAGCTGGATAATCTACGTAACTGGTTCCGTGAACGAGGATCCTGTTTGATCGCCTACTCAGGAGGTGTCGATTCCGTCTTTCTCGCACTCGTGGCATTCCAGACCCTCGGGGATCGATCTCTGGCCGTCATCGCCGATTCGCCGAGCCTTCCCCGGCAGGAACTCGACGATGCCGTCGAAATCGCCAGGCGGTTCGGTTTTCCGTTGAGGACGGTTCTCACCCGCGAATTTCAGAACCCCCAATACGTGGCCAACCCTGCTAATCGTTGTTACTTCTGCAAATTTGAGCTGTTTACTGAGATGGCACCCATTGCTCGATCGCTGGGTGTCAAAACAATCATTTATGGCGAAAATGCGTCCGACCAAAGCGATTCGCGTCCAGGATCCAAGGCCGCTCAAGAATTCGATGTGCGTGCTCCGTTGAAGGAGCTTGGCTGGACAAAGTTGGAGATCCGGGAGTGCTCGGCCTTCCTGGGACTGCCCACTTCGGATAAGCCCCAAATGGCCTGCCTGAGCTCGCGAATTCCTCATGGCGAACCTGTTACCTTGGAAAAGCTTGGGATGATCGAGGCCGCTGAAAGTTGCTTAAGATCCCTGGGGTTTCATGATCTGCGGGTGCGCCACCACGAGGTCAAAAGCGGCGCCATTGCCAGAATCGAAGTCGGCCCCGGTGAATTCTCCAGATTGCTGGATGCCGACTTGCGCTCGCAGATAAACAAGCGCCTAGGCGAGGAGGGCTATTTGCACGTGACTCTTGATCTGGTCGGTTACAGGCGATCCACAGAGCCTGCGATGAACGGCCCGCATCTGGGGCGAACGCAGCAAAGTAAAATAGAGGTGCAACTTACCGTGCCTTCAGGCGTTTAACCTCTCTAACATTTCTAGTCGATGGCTCAATTCAATTTCAAGGCTCGCCGAAGGTCGGGGGAAGTGGTCACGGGCGTTCTGGACGTCCCCGATCGTGCTGCGGCATTGGCTCAAATCGAGCGGCAAGGATTGTTCCCTGTTTCCGTGCTCATTTCCAAAGGCGGCGGAAAACCCGAGCGCGCGAAGGACAAGCATGACAAACAGCAATCCACGACGGATGGTCTGCCTTCCTTGCTCCGGGGACTTGGACGTCGTCAGAGGAGACCCGGGCTCAAGGAGTTGGCGACATTCACGCAGCAAATGGCCAACCTGCTGCGCTCGGGCATGCCTTTGACCGTTGCCCTGAACAGCATGACGCACCTCGAGTCCAAGGGGATCCCTTCCGACGTCAGCCGACAATTAAAACAGGACGTCATGGAAGGGCGGAGCCTCTCCGACGCCATGGCCCGCCAGCCGGTCATCTTCTCCGACATGTATGTCAACATGGTGCGCGCCGGTGAGCAGAGCGGTGCCTTGGAGGAGGTCTTGCGACGCTTGGCTTCTCACTTCGAACGGTTTGCCGAGGTCCAACAAAAATTCATATCAGCCCTCATTTACCCAACCATCGTGGCTTGCGTCGGCGTTGTGGTCGTTTTCTTTTTCATGAGCTACATGCTCCCCAAATTTCTCCAGATTTTTGAGGGAATGAGGGTGCCCCTCCCGCCTTCAACTCAGGTGCTGATTTTAATCAGCCATTTCTTCAGTCATTACTCTTGGATTCTTGTCGGTGTCGTGGTGGTTGTCGTGATTGTTTTCCAACGCTACAAGGCGACACCTGGTGGGCGTCGAACCCTGGATCGTTTTAAGATGGATGCCCCGGTCGTCGGGAAGGTCGTCCGGCTTAATCTATTCGGCCAGTTTGCCCGAACCCTCGGCACGCTCCTCCAAAATGGTGTTCCCGTTCTGACCGCACTCAAGATCACGGAGCAGATCATGCCGAACGTGATTCTCAAGAACGCCATCTCAAAAACCCGCGAGGAAGTCACAGATGGCAAAACCATTGCCCAGCCGCTCGCCAAGAGCAAAATCTTCCCGCAGCTGATGCTCGACCTCCTCAAGATTGGGGAGGAAACCGGCGATGTTCCTGGAGCCTTGCAGAACCTTGCCGAAACCTACGAAAACGAACTCAACATAGCCCTCCGGGTGATGACAAACCTGATCGAACCCATCATGATCATCGTCATGGCGGCAGGCGTCGGGGGCCTCCTGTTCAGCATCCTCTCGGCCATGTTTGCCGTGACCTCCAGTATCGGAAAATCTTGAGCACACACCGCGACAAAACAAGGGGGTTTACCCTCATTGAGATCATGATCGTCGTGGCGATCATGGCCATCTGTCTCGGGATTGGCGTGCCCTCGATTTTTCGCGCTGCCAAGAAAGATCCCTTGCAGCAGGCTGTTCGGGACGTGATCGAAGCCTGCACCAACGCGCGGTCGCAGGCGATCTTGCACGGAGAGCCCTATGACCTGGTGATCCGGGCCAGAGATGGCTCCATTTCAGTGGCGAAGTCCCCTGCGCCCCAGCGATCGGTGACCTCGGGTTCGGGCTACAACCCCCGCTCCACCTTCGGCTCTGGATCCGGAGGCGCGGTTCACGTCCCCAGGGCGGGAAGCTCCAGCCCGGCTGCCGCGACACCTCCCTTCTCCGCAAGGCTCCACGAGGACATCATCGTCGAAGTTCTCTTCGTGAATCTGCGAGATCTAATGGAAGCGGAGGAAACCCGTGTTCGGTTCCATCCCAACGGCATGAGCGACGAGCTGAGGATTATTCTGAACTGGCAACAGCAAAGACGGACCATGATCACCCTTGACCCGATCACGGCCATCGCTGACATGGACATCATGCAATGAAAAATCGCGGATTCACCATTCTCGAGGTCCTCGTTGCCGTCGGAGTGTTTTTCATGTGTATCTTCGCCATCCTGGAGTTGACGGCGAGCAGTTTGAGGGCTGCTAGAAGTCTGTCCAGGCCAGTTCCGGATATCGGGATGTTGCTGCCGGATTTGGTCCTGACAAACCGGCTCGAAGAGGGCACTGAGTCAGGGGATTTTGGCCAGGCCTACCCAGGTGCCCGCTGGCAGCGTGAGATTTTTCTCGCCGGCTCAAATGGCCTTTTCCAGGTGGATTTTACCATCTATGAAAATGGCAAACGAAATCCTCTGACCAGCAAGTCTAGCCTGTTGCTTTGGAGGCCCGATTCCGTGGCAACCGTGGGAGGACGGAGGCGATGACTCTGCGCCGACAGAGTTATCATCGAGGGTTTACCCTCATAGAGATCATGGTCGCGATGGGAATCTTCGCCTTTGTTTTGACCGCCATGTACTCAAGTTGGTCCTCGATTCTGCGCGCGTCCAAGGCGGGGTCGAAAGCGGCGGAGGATGCGCAAAGAGGCAGAGCAGCCATGAGAGTCATCCAGGATGCGCTCGTTTCCGCGCAGATGTTCACCGCCAACCAACGCTACTACTCCTTCGTAGGGGGGCCTGACGGCACTTTCTCAAGTTTGAGCTTCGCGAGCCACCTTCCTGAGTCATTCCCCCGAAGTTCCCGCTTCGGGGGGTTGGGCATCCGTCGGGTCACACTCAATGTGGAACGGGGCAAGCAAGGACAAAACCAACTGGTTGTCCGCCAGACCCCGCTGTGCATGGACACCGAGGAGGATGAACAGGCGTTCCCGGTCGTGCTGGCCAAAGATGTCAGGCTTTTTGAACTGACGTTTTGGGACCAACGCGCGGCGGATTGGGTCGACGAATGGGTTTACACCAATCAGTTGCCCAAGCTGGTGCGCGTTTCCCTGGCGCAAGGTGTTGGGAATGATCACCGCCCACTTTCTCAGGATGAAATCGTCACAAGAATCGTCAACATTCCTTCCATCGCAGTTCCGGCGGTTCTGCAAGTTCCCGGAGGCGTTCCAGGAGCGGCCGATCTCTCGCGCACCAACAACGCTACTCCAGTCCCTCGCACTCCGTTGTCGCGCGGAAACAGCGTCGGACGCTGAAGAGTTGAACCATGCTCATCCCTCGATCATCGGGTCCCCTTAGAAGCGACGGAATAGCCCTCGTCATTGTGATGCTGGTCATCGTCGCCCTGGGCATCCTGGCCGGAGGATTCTCCTACTCGATGTTGGTTGAGACGCGGCTCGCGCGAAATGCCAACCTGGAGCCCGATCTTGAATGGCTGGGTCGTTCCGGGGTCGAGCTGGCCCGTTATGTTCTCGGCCATACCCTCTCTATCCCTGGGGAATCAGGCCTCGCTTCATTGAATCAAAAATGGGCTGGGGGACCAGGGATGACAAACGACGTCCTGTCCGAAATCAACCTCACCGACGTGCATCTCGGAGGCGGATCGTTCTCGGTAAAAATCGTCGATTGTGAACGAAAAGTGAATATCAACATCGCGAGCGAAGAATTGTTGCAGCGCGCGTTTACGTTCATGGGCGTGGACGCCGGCGTGCAGTCGTCCTTGGTTGACGCGATCCTCGATTGGAAGGATGTGGATGAAAACCCACGGCTCAACGGGGCTGAGTCTGAGGAATATCTCAGAGGAAACCCGCCGTATTATTCGAAAAACGGACCGCTCGATGACATCGCTGAATTGCTGATGATCAGGGGAGTCACTCCGGAACTCTTCTGGGGTCAGGGAGGAGCTCCGCAGAACCTTCGATCACTCCAGGAGACGGTGAGCAGTCGTTCCATGAGCCTTGGCACGACCTATTCCGGGGTTGGTTTGATCGAGTTGTTCACGACTTTCGGCACTCCGCAGATCAACATCAACACCGCGACATCCTCAGTGCTTCAGCTGCTTCCGGGAGTGGATGCGAACATCGCTGGAGCGATCCTCCAGCGCCGAGCCGGGTATGATGGCATGGAAGGAACAGAGGACGACCAACCTTTTAGGAGCGTCCTTGAATTGGCCGGGATAGCAGGACTCGGACCGCAATACGTGGCGCTGATACAAAGGTTCTGCGGTGTCATGTCCGCCACCTTTGAGGTGACAGTCGAGGCCCAAATGCCCCCCTACACGCGTCGATTCAAAGCCCTGGTTCGCAGGGCGAACGCCAGGGATGTCAGCATTCTCCACTTTGGATGGGAATAGGTAATTTGCGGAGATGCCATGGGATCGCTTGCCGAAGTTGTGTGTGTTCTGGGGTCCGATACTGGAGTTGGTAAAACAACGATCACTCGATTATTGCTGAGGCATGCGGAGCTGATGGGCCTCGGCGTAGTGGCCCTAAAACCGTTCTCGAGTGGCGGAAGAGAGGACGCGGAGGCACTCCTGGGTGGTCAGGAAAATAAGGCGGACCTGGATCTCATCAACCCGTGGCACTACGACGCGCCATTCGCGCCTCTAATCGCCGCCAGAATGGGTGGCAGAGCGATACCCGACATGGCGGAAGTCGTCACGTGGATCGACCTGCACCGTCAACGAAACCAACTTGTGCTGATGGAAGGAGTGGGAGGCCTTCTGACGCCGATTGCTGAGAGGTTTTCGATGTTGGATATCATCGGAGCGATAGGGGGGAGGCTTGTGGTGGTGGTTAGAAACCGGCTAGGGGCTATCAACCAGGCCCGAATGTGCTATGTGACGAGCAAGCAGTGCCACGTAGCTCAAGGGATACTGGTGCTATCGGGGTTGGAAGATGCGGATTCTTCCGCTCGGACCAACCGGGCTGCGATCGAAGAATTTTGTCCACAATGGACGGTTTTGGAGCTCCCCTACGTGGGGAAAATAGGGCTGGGAGCGAATGGAACAAAAACAATCGCAAAGAAATTTAAAAAAACTCTTGCACAAATTCTGCAAGGTGGTAGAAATGTCCCTGTTCTTTGTGAGACAAACTGCGGAAGCGAGAGTGGTGGTTGAAAAGCTCTGTTTGTCAGTTTTTATCAAATAAAACTGGTTGACAAAAACGTAAACAAAGTTTAATCTCAAAACAGTAAAAGATTTGGTTCTACCGGATAATTTATGAATTATTTAGGTAGTGACTTTGCGTCTCGTCAAGAGGCTATAGATTTCCGGACAAGTGTCCGTTGTTCATTGAAAGTTGAATTGTGCGATAAGTAAGAGCCCCTCAATCGCTGTTGTGTTAGTATAACAGCATTTGAGTAATATCTTGCAGTTTGGACGAGTGTCCAAAAAATATCAGACTAACGTTTTACAAATAACGGAGAGTTTGATTCTGGCTCAGAACGAACGCTGGCGGCGTGGATAAGACATGCAAGTCGAACGCTAGTTAGGAGGTAGCAATATTTCCTGATTGGAGTGGCGCAAGGGTGCGTAACACGTGGGTAATTTGCCGTAAAGTTGGGAATAACTTGCTGAAAGGCGAGCTAATACCGAATATGATTGTTTGGGAGCATTCCTTTACAATTAAAGTTGGGGACCGCAAGGCCTGACGCTTTATGATAAGCCCGCGGCCTATCAGCTAGTTGGTGAGGTAACGGCTCACCAAGGCTAAGACGGGTAGCTGGTCTGAGAGGACGACCAGCCACACTGGAACTGAGACACGGTCCAGACACCTACGGGTGGCAGCAGTCGAGAATTTTTCTCA
>CAMBEJ010000160.1 GCA_945865375.1 Akkermansia muciniphila
TCCCATCCCAGATGGAGGTCGCGGGCTTTGAGATGCCAGATGGCACCGGTCCAGAGCACCAGTCCGACCCACTCCTCGCCACGACAGACCACCTGATAGAGCGAGCGGCCCTTGGGATGGCGTGAGCCCAGTGCGTGTTCGGCCTCCAGCAGATGATTGAAGCGTTGCCGTGCGAGCTTCTCGGTGATGACGTGGGTGGTAAGTCTTGGCACCAATGGGCCAACGGATATGTTTTCGGGAGCTCTCATCCCACTAGATGGTGGGGCTTCACACCCATTCCGTCTACAAATATCTCTAACTCACGCCGCCGCAGTCACATCCCCAAACCCGGCGAATTGCCGTGAAGGTGCGATTAAGGTCATCAAAAGGATGTTGCAAGTTCCCACAGTCTTGAATGATTTCTGCTTTGTAGAAGATGGAATCAATCCCGGTCCATTCCGTGAGTGGCTGGTCACAGAACAGAAGGTGTCAGGTAAGTGTGTGAAGCTGATTGAGGGACGGAATTTCCATCGGTATTTGCCCATCACTTGGAAAGGCAAGTGGTTCTTGTGGGATAAGGACGCAATCAAATTGCGCCAGAAAGAACATCCAACCTCGATTGCAGTTCTGGGCGATCAAGCACGTTTTCTCGTCGATTCAAAGATCGTTACCAGACAAACGGCGGACGGGATAATTGCCACGCTCGATGAAGGCCAATGCTTCTCGACAAACTCGGTGCATACCACGCGACTTCGGCCTGGCGTGCCAATCGATTTGAAATTCGTTCTCGGCGTTCTGAATTCCAATCTCATCAAGTTCTTCTTTCAGAATCAGTTCAAAGAGAAAGAAAACGCATTCCCCCAAGTTAAGGTGAACAAACTCAGGAGGATTCCGATCCCTGCGGCGACCCGGCAGGAGCAGGAGAAAATTATGCGCCTTGCTGATGACGTTCTGAAACAGAAGAAAAGCGACTCGGACGCCGACACGTGCGCGTTGGAGGGCAAGATAGACAAACACGTTTACGCCCTCTACGCCCTGACGCCGGAGGAAATCAAAATCGTGGAGGAGGCCAGCGCATGAACCGGCGCGCGGCGTTCACGCCGCTTCACCATCCGAACTGCGAGCCGCGTCCGGTTTTTCCTGGCGCGTTGAAACGTCGCACGTTGAAGCGGCATGAATGCCGCGCCCCAGAATCCCAACGGGATTCCGTCCCAAAGCCCAGGGTTGCGAGGCACGAGCTACCCTGGGTCTGGGTCGCGCGCCGGTCACAACCCCAACGGGGTTGCGTCCTTCATTGCCCGCCCATCCGCCGCAACCCCGTCGGGGTTGATGGGAATTGTGATTCGTGTTCCCAGGGTAGCTCGTTCCTCGCAACCCTGGGCCGGATGCCATTGCCCCGTTGGGGCAAGCCCATTCCCGCCGTGCCGAGCGAGCAACACAAGCCGGTGGAGCGATTGGTGGAGCGCATCCTTGCCGCCAAGCAGAAGAATCCCGCCGCCGACACGAGCGCGTTGGAGCGAGAGATAGACCAACAGGTTTATGCCCTCTATGGCCTGACGCCGGAGGAAATCAAAATCGTGGAGGCCGTCAGCAAATGAAAATCACGCTTCAGCCCTCAGGCGGGAACTTGTTCAAAGGAGAAGCGCGGGATGTCGGCGCGCTCGCTGGCATGTTCGACGGTGATGCTCAAGATGCGGCCCTCCTTGTCCACGTCCAGCAGGGTGTTCTCATCCAGGTCGCGCGTCTCGGCGACGTCGTCGGATTTGAACTCGATGTGCAGCGTGTCGGTGTCTTGAAAGTATCGTATTTTCATAACTTGAATGACCGGTCGAAGAACGCATTATGCACGGTTTCGCCATCGGGCAACAGTATCACACGCAAGGCGCGTCCGTCCATTGCTTCGATCCGCGCCCAGCGCCGAATCCTTCCGTCCTGTTGCACGACTTCCTTTTCCGGGTGTTCGACGGCTTGTGCAATCCACTCCAGCCGGATCATGACGCGGTCGGGGCGCTCCCGCATGGCCAGAAAATACCGGGTGAATGTCACGGGCGAATCGTAGGGAACGAACCGCTCGAAATCCAAGGATAAAACGCCCATGCCCACGCACGACATCATAGACAATCGCAAGGAAAAGCTGGTTGATCACATCAACCGCATCCTGTCGTCCACGGAGTCCGCACGGTTTGCGGTCGGTTACTTTTTCCTTTCGGGTCTGGAGAGCATCGCGCAGCGGCTGGCGGGCGTGAAGGAGTTGCGGCTGCTCATCGGCAACACCACGAACCGCGAGACGTTGGAGCAATTGGCCGAGGGCTACCGACGGCTGGACTTGGTGGCGGAGGCGGCGGAAGCCGAAGCGTATCCCAAGCGCACGGAAACGAAACGCATGGCTGACGAGACGGCGGGCAACATCCGGTCAGCCATCGGGTTGATGGACCAGACGGATGAAGCTCAGTCGGTGGTGCGGACGCTGGTGCGGATGGTCGAGGAGAAGCGGCTCAAGGTGAAGGTCTACACCAAAGGCCGGTTGCACGCGAAGGCTTATATCTTCGATTACGGCAAGGTGTTTGATAAAAGCGGAAAACCGGTTGAGCGTCACGAGGAGGGACTCGCCATCATCGGCTCGTCGAATCTCACGTTGTCCGGCGTCACGCACAACACGGAGTTGAACGTGCTGGTGCAGGGCAATGACAATCACGCGGAGCTTGGAAAGTGGTTTGACGGGCTTTGGGATGAGTCGCAGGAATTCGACGAGGCGTTGATGCGGGAGATGAAGCAGTCCTGGGCGGTGGCTTCCGTCCGCCCGTATGACGTTTACATGAAGACGATCTACACGCTGGTGCGTGACCGGCTCGAAGGCGAGGACGAAAAAGATATTTTGTGGGACGACGAAATCACGAAACGACTGGCCGATTTTCAGAAAGTGGCGGTGCGGCAGGCGGTGCAGATTGTGAGGGATTACGGTGGCGCGTTTGTGGCGGACGTGGTTGGTTTGGGCAAAAGCTACATCGGGGCGGCCATTGTGAAACATTTCGAGCGGACTGATCATGCGCGAGCGCTCATCCTCTGTCCCGCGCCGCTCACGGAGATGTGGGAACGATACAACGAGGTGTATCATCTCAACGCGCGGGTGCTTTCGATGGGAATGTTGCGCGAGGAGGACGACAGGGCGGTGAACATGCTGCTCGAAGACGTGCTTTACAGAGACCGTGATTTCGTGTTGATAGATGAAAGCCACAATCTTCGGCATCGCGACACCCAGCGTTACAAGGTGGTGGAGGCATTCTTAAGCACTGGCCGGCGTTGTTGTTTTCTGACGGCGACGCCACGCAACAAGAGCGCGTGGGATGTCTATTCGCAGATCAAACTGTTCCATCAGGATGACAAGACGGATTTGCCGATCGATCCGCCGGACTTCAAGCAATACTTCAAATTGATTGAAAGGGGGGAGCGGAAATTGCCAGATTTGCTGGCGAACATCCTCATCCGACGGACGCGCAACCACATCCTGCGCTGGTATGGTTTCGATTCCCAGACGCACCAACAGGTTGATCCGTCGCAGTTCCGCGATTATCTCGAGGGCAGGAAGCGTGCGTATGTGATGGTCGGCGGACGGCATCAGTTTTTTCCGAAGCGCGAACTGGACACGATTGAATACAGCATCGAAGACACTTACCGTGGACTGTATCAAGAATTGCGTGGCTACATCGGAAAACCTGCCGATGGCAAGGCAAAGAGACGGCGAGCCGTCGAGCCTTGGGGCGAAGAACTCACTTACGCCCGTTACGGCCTGTACAATTACGTGCCTGCCGGGAAACAGCGCCGCGAACCTTACGCCAGCTTGCACCGAGCTGGCGCAACGCTGCGCGGCCTGATTCGCATCCTCCTCTTCAAACGATTCGAGTCGAGCGTCTTTGCGTTCAAGGAGACTGTCCGCCGGTTGCTTCTCGTTCATGAGCGATTCTTGCAAGCACTCGAGCAAGGCTTTGTTCCCGCGGGCGACGAGGCGCAAGCGATTCTTTACGAACCGAACCAGGCCGAGGAACAGGATTTGATGGACGCGCTGCGGCGGGTGTCCGGCCGGTACGACATCGCCGACTTTGATTTGCCGCGCCTGAAAGGGGCCATCGAGCACGACGTGAAGCTGTTTAGAAAAATCCTGGAGTGTGTCAAGCCGATCATCCCGCAGCAGGATGCCAAGTTGCAAAAGTTGAAAGAATATCTGGAAAAAAAGCCACTCAAAGATGGAAAGCGGTTGATCTTCACGCAATACGCCGACACGGCGAGATACCTCCACGACAATTTGAATCCCGGTGGGAAACGAGACGACATTGACGTGATTTTCAGTGGCGATAAAAGCAAAGCGAGAGTCGTGGGTCGGTTCGCGCCGAAAGCAAACCCGGAATACAAATTCATGGCAGGTGAGAGAGAGTTGTTCACGGTCGTGGCGACAGACGTGCTGGCGGAGGGATTGAACCTTCAGGACTGCGACAACATCGTCAACTATGACCTCCATTGGAATCCGGTCCGGCTCATTCAGCGGTTCGGGCGCATTGACCGCATCGGCAGCGATCACGACGTCGTTTACGGCTTCAACTTCCTTCCGGAAACGGCGCTCGACCGACATTTGGATTTGAAAGAGAAGCTGCACAATCGCATCCAGGAAATCCACGACACGATCGGTGAGGATTCGGAGATTCTTGACCGCACAGAGAGGCTTAACGAAGACGCGATGTATGCGATTTACGAGAAAAAGAATGGCGGCCAGATGAGCCTGTTTGAGGATGAGGAAGATGAGTTCCTCGACCTAAACGAAGCCGAGGAGATTTTACGGCAATTGCGAAAAGAGAATCCGGCGGAATATAAGCGAATCGCCGACTTGCGTGATGGCATTCGCGCAGCCAAGACCTCTACGCTCAAGGGACATTACGTTTTTTGTGAAGCCTCGTATCCGGAACGTGAGAATTCGAAGAAGTTCCAGCAATTGTTCCTGCTCGATGCCTGCGGGGCGGTTGTGTCGAAGGATATTCCGAGAATTCTTGGCACGATCAAGTGCGGCCCGGAACTGAAAACCCAGCCAGTGCCGATGGAATACAACGCGGCCGTGATGAAGGTGCAACGTCAGTTCGCCGAAGAAGTGAAGCATCGGCAAGCCGAGCGCCTGCATACCTTGTCGTTGAGCCACGGACAGCACTATGTCTTGCGCGAGTTGCGCGTGTTGTTTGCGACCAGCACGGACGAAGACCAGAAAGCAATGATTAACGTCCTCGAAAAATCCTTCCGTGGGCCGATTACTCGAGCCGTTCATCGAGAGGTAATCCTTCTCCGACGTAACGGGGTGAACGGTGAACCGCTCCTGAAGGCGCTCGGTCGCATTTACGACCAGCACAATCTCCGCGATTGGGTTGGCCGAAGAAGCCTGCATGCCGTGGGGCGCCCCGTCCCGAAAATCGTGTGCAGCGAGGCGTTGGTGTAGAATCATGATCCTGACGCCTGAAGCCTAGGGCAAATCCAAATGGCGAGAGGGTGATCGGGTTGCCGGATTTCCCCTCACTTGGAAGACATCTGGAACCGATTCAACCATTGGCTGCGCGACGATTCACTCGTTCAAAGGGCTCGAAAGCTCTGTCGTCATCCTTACCGAAATGGCCGAACCCGACCAAATTGGCCTCAGACAACTCGAATACGTCGGCTGCTCGCGAGCGCGAACACACCTCATCATCGTGCGTCGCACTCAACCCAGCTTTACCGCAGTGTGAACGTCATGATCCGGCAACGCCTGACGGACCTGCCTCGGTGTGCAAACGTCGAGCAGCACTCTCAACTCGCCAGTTCCGCTGCGATGCGCTCCCAACCATACCGCAGAACGGCTTGAGCTTGCTCTCGCGTGACGCCCTCGAACGTTTCGATGTAATAATCAAGGGAGAGTCAGTTCGCGAGGTAATCGAACAGCGTCCGCACCGGCAGGCGTGTGCCACGAAAGACAGGAGTGCCGCCAAGGATGCCGGGATTTGACAGCACGACTCCATTGGCGCAGTCTTGATCTCGGCCACAATACTCACGCGTTCAAGGTGAATCAGCGCTAGTACGACCAGCAAGCTTCAAGTCTTCTTCGTAATAAAATGATGCCGACTACACGGCCCGGCGCTGAAAACGTTTCGCGCCGCCCGGAGACGTCCGCGGTGGGCCACCGATCAAAGCGAATCACTGAACTGTTCCTTGGTGAGACCGGCTTCGCGAATGAGGGCACGGAGTGTGCCCTTGGCAAGTTGGCGGTGGTTGGGAACGGTCAGCCGGCGGCCAGTCGGATGGCGCAAAACAATATGGCTGCCTGTCTGGTGGTCCACTTCGTAACCGAAATTCTCAAAGGCTTTGACGGCACCGGCACCGGAGCAGACGGGCAGGCGGCTCATACCGGGACTTCGACGATTTCCTCCGCCACCGGGCCGGGGATTGGCTCGCTGTGTTTTTCCATACTATGTAGATAACCCTGAATGGCATCCCGAATATTCGCGATGGCTTCGTCGCGAGTCTTGCCTTGAGAAACACAACCAGGGAGCACGGGACATTCAACAACAAACATACCATCCTCGTCAGGCTCGATCATCACTCGAAATTTCATACCCTCACCGTAGCCGTTCAAGCCGCCCTGCGCAACGGAGAAGCCAGCCATGCCTACGTGTGGCTAAGGAGCCTGCGGTGAACTTCCGGTCGGCCATCGAGTTGATGGACCAGACGAGTCCGGAAAAGGGGTCAGTCAATAGTATCGTTAACTCCAAATCCGTTCCCGCTCCACTGCGGCATCCCAGTTGAGGGAATCCGTGCCCCCGGATGGCATCAAACAATCGAAGGAATTTGCCTGAACCCGATCGTCTCACGTTCGGTGGGACCATGGCCACGAGGCCCTTCTGAGGGAGCCGCAACCAGAACATGTTACTATTGACTGACCCGAATGGCGCTTATGCCGTCCCCAGTGCTCTGATCTTCGAGTGCAGCGGGTTGGGGTGCATCTCAATAACAGCCACAAGTGTCTGGAATCTCATTGGATCTGGTTCAACCGCGGATCAGTCGATCCAATCTTGCCCATGTCATTTCCTTGCATTCCTCTTTAGAAAAGACAGTGGCGGCCAATCTCTCGCGCACGATGTCGAGCTTGACCAGTTGATGCCCGAACAGGGCCTTCACGAAGTCGAGATCCTTTTGACGGCCCGCCGCCAGTTTGCTCACGGCCAGGTCATGCACTTCGAGGCACCATCCGGTGGCCCCCCGTGTGTTTTCGTTTGACAGACGCACCAACCGCGCATCCCAACCAAGGGGAAGAATCGCGGTGGTGTCGTCCACGCCGTGGGCATAATAACCAAACGTTTCGTGAAAAAACGATCGTTCACCAATGGCCCCATCGATGAGTATCGAGTTCGCAGGGTTGTCCCTTGGGAACACGTCCGCCTCCATCGACACCGTCAGCTCTGGCGGCGGGTCGGGATAGGTTCCCAGGATTGACTGGCTCCCAATAATCACGATTTCCAAAGTGTCGGCGTTTCCAGCAGACGCCCGGATGATGTGCTCAAGTTGCGCTCGAGTCATGGTGTTGGAACTCCCGAAGAATCGCCGTCCGTTCAGCCCGGCTCAGCAGACCCGCAAACGGACTCGATTGACGCAGTCGAGTGGCGTGTTCGTCAGTACTGGTCATCAGGGTCAGCAATTGATCCCTCGGGCCGGAGAGAATTTGACGCCACTCCAGCAGCACGGAACGAACTCCTGGCGCACACGTCAACAACCATCGCTCCACATTCTCCCGGGCTTTGTCCACCAGATGCGGATCAGCCTCGACTCTAGCCCGGAGGAGCCGGTCGAAAGCGAGGCTGCGCTCGTCGATGAGCGAGTGATCTTTCATCCCGCATAACATGCCTCGTCCGAATTGTCCCCGCAAGCGTATAGCCCAGACCGGGTTTGAGGGTGGTCAGTGGTAGAACGTTGACAACGGGAAGGATCTGGTTGATCTCCTCCGCGCTGATCACGAGGACCGGACGAGTCTTGCCCTGTTCTGAGCCCACAACAGGATCGATGTTCACAAGAAAGATTTTCCAGCGGTAGCGCACGCGGAAAAATTCAGTCCTCTGCGTCCAGAGCCGTGAAATCCTCCGCAACCTGCTCAAGATCGTCGAGGAAAGCTTGATTTTGCATGGCTTGGCGGAGGGGTGGTAGCTTTGATGAAATAAGGTTGGAATCGGCCTCTTCAACTCCCAAAAGATAGGTTTTTCCAGGTGCCAGCGGAGGGGCGATTTCAGGCAAAAAACGCTTCCCATCAAACATCGCTCTCAGAGTGGCCCACATATGGAAATGTGTACCCCGAGTCGGGGCCGTTTTCAAGAAGGCAGTTTTGAAGTGGAATTCTTTGACTTCTTTTGGACGATCCTCCGCGTTCATCCCCTCTGGCGGGCAAAAGGTTCAATCCACACCATTGCTTTCTTCAAGCCGCTGCAGACTGCCACCGTTTCTTGAAATGGAGGTCACGCAGGGAGCCGACGCCGAGTTCGCGGCGGCGGGTGGTGGAGTTCACCATGGCCTTTTGGACACAATTTGGGGCTTGGCATTCAGCGGACGAGACTGAGTTCGCCGGGAAAGAGGCTCCGACTAATCCCGTTTGATTTCATCGAAACGTGATCCGGTGAAATCCAATTGGTAAATCATGCCTTCGAAGCCAACCGCGTAGATGGTTCCCGCTTCATCGATGCCGAAGGAGACGAGTCCTTGGGGAATGCTCCCGATCTGGCGGACGGTTTTCAGGGCTCCGTTTTCTTGAGTCATACCAAAGATGCGTTTGGAAGTGTAATCCCCAAACAGATACACGCCGTAGAACGAGGATTTCTTGTCCCCGCGATAGACGTGGCCGCCGGTGATCGAGTTGCCGTATTTTCGTTTGTAGGCGAACAGGGGTGAAATGAAATTCCTCCCTTCCTTCCGGTACTGATTGGAGAACGGTTCAAACGCCTCGTAGACATTCCACCCGTAATTCTCCCCACGGCGGACGATGTTCACCTCTTCCACCCGGTCCTGCCCAATGTCCGCGAGCCAGAGATCGCCTGTCAACCGATCGAAACTGAAGCGCCACGGTTCGCGGAATCCATATGCCCAAATTTCCGGCCGCGCGTTCAACCACCCGTGGAACGGATTCTCTTTGGGAATCGAGTAAACGTTGTCGCCCTCGCTGTGGTCGACGTCGATGCGCATCATTTTTCCAAGCAATAATTGCAAGTTTTGGGCGTGTCCGTTGGGATCGTTATGCGGCCCCGTGTCGCCCATGCCAAAATAGAGAAAGCCATCAGGCCCGAATTGCAGGCAGCCGCCGCCGTGATCTTCCGCCACGCTCACGATCTTTATCAACCGGCGGGGTGGCCGTCCGGAGTCTTGCTTGAAGTCTGCCGCGAACTGCTTCTCAACAATGAGGGTGGTCACCTTGCCTTCCTCAAAGACCTGGTACTTTAGGTAATACTTCCTGTTCTCCGGAAATTTGGGGTGGAAAGCCATGCCGAGCAAACCGTTCGGCCCGCGGTCGCTGAAAGCTACCTGGGTGAGGTCGGCGAACACTGTCGATTCCTCAGCATTCGCCTTCTTCGTCATCATCCAGATCATCCCCTGTTGATGGAGCACGAGGAAAACATTGCTGAATCCAGGCACCTGATGAAATCCGGTAAGACCCGTCTGAACCTTCCCGCGCGGTACTCGGAGTTCCTGCGTGAAAAAGGGTCGCGCAGTAATGAGCTTTGCCAGTTGAGGAATAAGGCTCGGCATCCCACGATTGCTGACGAGAGCGGTCTCCGGTTGCCGCATCGTCGCGAGATATTCAGTCAGATCGGTGAACTCCTGAAGCGAGAGACCCGCATGCACTCCCTCTGGCATGAGCGAAACTGTGCTGCCCCGCTGCTCCTTGATGTCGGCCGTGGCGATGCTCACCAACTTGCCATCCGCACCCATGAGTTGGACGCCGCGGTCTGTCGACTGCTTGAGCACTCCCTGGTATTCCATCCCGGCTTTGGTTTCCACTATGATCGTGCCATAGCCGGGGGCAATGGTTGCCGACGGCATGAGCACCGCATCGACGAGGTCGCGGCGCCCGAACTTATCTCCCGCCGCAAATAAATCCGGCCCTGCTTTGGATGCTTGGCCATCGATCGAATGGCATTTTGCGCAGGCGAGCTTCTGCTCGTCCGTGAACAGTTTTTCGCCACGTGAAATATCCCCATCGTGGGTCAGGGCATACTTGCGATACTCCTCAAGATTCAGAACTTTTTCGGCTCCGGGTACCGGGAGAGTTTGGGCAAAGTTCGGCAGGTTCGTGGTCCAGACGAACGCGAGCGTGAGTGAGAAAACCAGGCAGTGTTTGGTCACGGTATTCAAGAGCTTAATGAGAGTGTGGATTTCCTCCAGCCGGGGTCAAGTCTCCAACTGCCTCCCCCAGCAGGGCTCGTGCATCCCGAACTTGTTGGTGGAATGAACCCAGGGGCGGAAAACATGGGGCTACTGAACGCGGTCGTCATGTGGGCGGTCGTCATGTGGGCGGTCGTCATGTGGGCGGTCGTCATGTGGGCGGTCGTCATGTGGGCGGTCGTCATGTGGGCGGTCGTCACTGACGACCGCTGCGCCCGATGGAGCCACCAACAACTCGGGGATGCACCGCAGCAGGATGGCTTCACGCGTGCATCGCCGGGCACACTGATCGGATTGCAAGCTAATAATGTCCTCTCTACTTTTTGATGAGCCAAATTTCTGATACCTGACACCCGCGTCCGTTGCTGCCGAGTCCCGTCTCGCGGTTCCAACTAAGTTCCAACCCGCCGCCAGATGTTGCCTCGCGCGGGATGTCAAATTCGACCGGACGATAAGGGAATTCCTTTTTGATGAGCGGGTGGATCTCATATTTGTCATTGGCCAGGAGTCGGATGAGACGTTTTGGGCTGTCGCCGACATACACCACGCGGATCTTGTAATGGGTGCCGGGGTCCAAGTTGTCGTAGCGTAGCTTGAGCGGCTGATCCACCAGTGACTCGGCGTGGTCGAGCCAGGAAAGGCGCATTGCGGCTTCGGGTTTCTCGTCCGGCTCGTCCACGACGTCGCCCTCTTCAAACCCGATCTTCGCCGAAAACAGGCTGGCTGGATCCTGTTCAAATGGCAATCCGCGTACGACATGGGGCTGGCACCCGAGATGGCCTGTGTCATCGTAAAACCCGCCCGGACCGGGATTGGTCCAGTCCACGATGATGTCTATGGCCCGGAGCCGTTCCTCTTCCGAATGATTCCGGCGCGCTTGCTCGAATCGTTCACGCAGCCATCGCCGGTTGTTCAAGGGATAATCGATCGTGTCGAGGCTCGCGCCCCGGTCCACTCCGATCGCCTGGTATCGGGGCACGCTCAATTGCATCCGAATGCTCTGGAACAACGCCTCGCCCAACTCAAAAACACGTGTCCTCCAATCCACTGAAACCGGTTCGGTCACCGCGCGATTCAAGAGGGCCTCCGCTTCGTTCATTGCCACGCGTGAGCCGAGCCGTCCGGCTTCACGCAGCTTTTCCATCGCGCGATCTTCGAGCGTCGCTTCATGGATCAAACGGCTCCTCGTGTAGGCATCGTAATAAGCGCGAAACAGCGCCTGCTGAAATCGCCAATTCGCCCGATCCCGCGGAGCGGCATCCTGTTCTATTTGCTGGAATTGCTGGAGCGTGGTGTAGACGCCGTCGTTGGAGATCAGAGGTCCGCGCCAGTTGCGCTCCAGGGCGAGGAGCCCCTGCGCGAAACTGTCCGTGTAACGGTCTCCGATGAAGTACCGGCTGAACTCGCGCAGGATGTCGATGACTGGCACGTCCGGGTTCCAACCCAGCGCGCTCCACACCGCCTTGTTCACGTCATCGTTGCACCCTTCGGAATAGGTCAGAAATCCGACCGTGTAAGGTTGCAACAAATGGAAAATCGCGGCTTCGTCCAACGGCCGCGGATTGATGGACTCGCGCCCTTCGGTGATGGCGAAGGCCGTGTCCCAGTCCGGCACCGGATACTGGCACTGGCGGCTGTGCGTGATGTCAGGATAATGGCGGATGGGATACTTCTTTGGGATGGCCGCGCGGAGTTCCGGCAGGCTTATTCGCACCTGCGGACCAAACACCACACCGCTCAACCAGTTCGGTTGGGTGTTCACCAGGATCGCGAGGAATTCATCGAGCCATTCCTTGTTGAAACTTTGAGGGGAAACCCACATCTGCGCCTGGGGATGCGTGCGATGCAGCACTTCGGTTTGTTTCTCCAGCAAGGCCATCAAATGCTTCGGGTGCGTGTGTCCGGGATCGCCGCCCGGGACGAACACCGCGTCGATGCGCGGCAACTGTCGAAATACCCCGGCCCATTCCTTGAGTGCGAACTCGACTGTCTTGGGATCTGAATAATCCTGATCCATCGCCGGGTACCAAATCCAGACATCCAGCCCGTAGTCATCGGCGAGTTGAGACATGCCGGTCATCATTTTCAGGGGTGGGAGTGGGAAATGCGGGCTATCCGCGTCATCATCGGAACGCGGTGGGATCAATTCCACCGCGTTCACTCCAAACACAATCAGGTCGCGGTAGTATTGCTCCCAGGTCGCCAGATCCCAGGCGTCGTACGAGTGGGTCTTGGGACGATAACCAAGCTGGTGGCCGCGCAGCGGGTATTTGGGTGCGGTCGTCACGCTCAGATCATCCGCCACAGTGATCGCGCCGGTCGACAGGCGCAATTGCCGGAGCAGATGCCCGACCCCAAACAAAACACCCCGCGCGTCGTTGCCGATGACCAAGACAGCGGGCGCGGTTTTGGCCGGTTTGACCCGAATTCGAAAACCCTCTCGCCCAATCGTCGGCGGGTCCGCCAAGAGCGCCTCCGTGGATTGACCTGCAAGGGACTGCAACCCCGCTGCCTGTCCAACGTAACCGTCCGGCGGAGCCGTGTGGCGCCGGCGGCGCGGCGGGGAGTTTCGCGGGTAGAACGAACGGGCCGGGTTTAGATTTCGGCAGGGGTCAGCCGCTGGGACTGGCCACCGGGCTCTTGGGCGCGAAGGATTCCTTCCAGCC
>CAMBEJ010000161.1 GCA_945865375.1 Akkermansia muciniphila
TACACAAAATTCCTTGATCGACTCCTGGCGGCTGGGCGGCTCGGGCTCGATAGTTGGGGCGCTGATTCGCTGCAAAACAATTTTACTGATCCAACGACCACACATGCGCACGGCGTCTAGCATCCGCTGACATTGCCCGATTCAAAACATTTGTCTGGTCCCGATTTCTGAAGGTAAAGATGAGCTCCTGGCCCGAGCACGGTTTAGCTCGCGCAGGTTTCCTTCCGCCACGCTGGACTAAGGCCTCTCAGAATCCAGCCCCCGGCGTTTCAGCAGCGCCTTGATGTCGGGATCGCCACCCGTGAAATCTCGGTAGAGCTGCATGGAATCGACGCTGCCGCCACGAGAGAGAAGGAGTTTGCGAAAACGATCGCCATTCTCACGCTTGAGCCCGCCGTTTTTCTTAAACCACTCCACGCTGTCGGCATCCAGAACCTCGCTCCAGATATAGGAATAATAGCCGGCGGAGTAGCCCCCGGAAAACGTGTGCGAGAAGTAGGCGCTTCTGTAGCGGGGGGGCACGGGCGAAAAGTCGAGCCCTACCTTGGCCATCGTCGCTTTTTCGAAGCCGGGAACGTCTTCCGGAATCTGTTCCGGGTTGAGCTGATGCCACGCTTGATCGAGCAACGCGGCAGCCAGGTATTCGGTGGTCTTAAAGCCTTGATCGAACTTGGAGGCGGCCAGTACCTTGTCCAACAATTCTTGCGGGATAGGTTCGTCGGTCTGATAATGTCTGGCGTAGTGCTTCAGGATCTCGGGCCACGTAGTCCACATCTCGTTCACTTGCGAAGGATACTCCACGAAATCACGGGGCACGCTCGTGCCCGCAAAGCGGGGGTAGAGGACGCTAGAGAACATTCCGTGCAACGCGTGGCCAAACTCATGAAAGGCCGTGTTGACTTCGTCGTAGGTGAGCAGCGTGGGCTGGCCTTCGGGCGGTTTTGGAATATTCAGATGATTCGCAATGACTGGTTTCCGACCCAGGAGCCTCGACTGAGGCACGTAGGCGTTGGCCCAGGCGCCCCCGCGTTTCGAGGGGCGCGCATACCAATCGACTATGAAACATGCGAGCCGCGATCCGTCCTGGTTAAAAACCTCAAAAATCCGCGTGTCTGGGTGGTAGCGTGGAAGGTCGGTTCGCTCCTTGAACGTAATGCCATACAATTTGGTGGCGGCAAAAAACACGCCATCCACCAGAACACGGTTCATTTCAAAGTAGGGACGCAGTTGCGACTCGTCGTAGGCATAGCGGGCCGCGCGGACTTTCTCCGAGTAAATAGCCCAATCCCACGCGGCGAGTTTAAAGCCTCCGCTTTCCTGATCGATGAGAGCCTGGATATCTGCGGCTTCGCGTTTGGCGTTTGCGATCGCCGGGGCCACCAGACGGGACAGCAACCCGTTGACGGCGTCGATGGAACCCGCCGTTTGGTCCTCCAACACATAAGCGGCATGGCTTGGAAACCCAAGCAAGGCAGCCCGCTGCGCGCGCAATTTGGCGATGCGAGCCACGCTCGCTCGATTGTCGAACTCTCCGCCATGGCTGCAGCGGGAAAGCGAAGCATGTAGGAGGCGTTCACGCAGAGCCCGGTTCTTTAGAGAGGAGAGCGCGGGCTGTCCGCTTGTATTCATCAATCGGAGCAAAAAACCCCCCTTGCCGTCCGCCTTGGCCGCTGCGCCCGCGGCGGCGATCGCGTTTTCAGAAAGGCCGGATAGTGCCTCGCGGGTTTCCACCAAAATGGCCTGGGCATTCGACTCCTTCAAAACGTTTTGCGCGAAAGCGGTCTGGAGTGTCGCGAGTTCCGCGTTGAGAGCTTTCAACTGTGTTTTGTCCTTTTCCGAAAGCTTCGCGCCCGCCCGGACGAAATCCTTGTGGTAACGTTCTAAAAGCCACTTCGATTCCGCATCCAACCCGAGGGATTCGCGACGATTGTGGAGATCTTGAACTCGAGCGAACAGGGGGTTGTTTAACCTGATCGCGTCGCCATGCGCGGCCAGCTTGGGCGACAGCTCCTTCTCCAAGGCCTGCATCCCAGGGTTGCTCACAGTGCCGATCAAGTTGGAGAAAATCCGGTTCACACGCCCCAACAACTCTCCACATCTTTCGAGGGCGACGATGGTATTCTCGAACGTTGCGGGGACTGCGTTTGTGGCGATGGCCTCGACTTCTTTCAGGTTCTCAACCATGCCCAGTTCGAAGGCGGACGCGTAGGATTCATCTTTGATAAGGTCGAACCGTGGAAAGTGGTAGGGCAAAGTGCTTTCAACGAGAAGTGGATTGTAAGGCATGGCGGAGGCGGGGGCTTCGGCGGCGTGGGTCCAGAGAGAAGCCGGCACGATCAAAACCGAGCAGGCGATCAGAAAACTCGCGGACCCGGGCAGTAATAGGAAACATTTTGACACAAAAATTCTCCAAGGTGGGGCAAAACTCTGCTCAGGTTTTACTTTGTTTTCGGCAAACATTCCGGGGCGATTCCAGGGCTCGCGAGAACACTCGCTCCATCGGGGAAGGACGCCGAGCGGCGAAGCCATCGGTCTTTCAAAGTGAGACTCATACATCTAGGCTCAACGCCCTTTCAACAGCCACGTCACGGCAGCGCCGTTCCGATCCGGGGCGGTCCCTTTGTAAACAGCGAGGGAGTCCGCTTTTGAAACGCGTTCATAGGCTGCTCGCGCCAGTTTCAAACTTGTCTCATCCTCGCCGGAAATCCAGAACTCAGCCGGCGACGCGACCGCAAGCAACCCGGGGAGGTCGTCGTATTTGGCACCACCAGGGAGAAAATTGACGTCGTGCAGATCCAACACCTTTCCGAACCGAAAACCGGAAGTCTCTGCCGCGACGCGGTTCAACGCTCCGCCCGACACAGCCCGTGCTGCGATGGCGATCACGCCTGTTCCATCCAATGCCACAATATCCAGGCGTTCAGACTTCGTCTCGTGATCCTTCACGTATTTCAAAACGGTGAGGACATCGTGAGTCCGCTGGGCGAACAGAGTGTGGTTATACCCGAACGTGTAGCCGGCGAACTCTCGGGGGTTTTTTACACGACGCGTCGTGGCGACCTTCTTTCCTGTCGCAACAAATTCCCCTTGAAACAGCAGGTCCACGCCCACGACCGTGGCACCGGTATCCAGCAATCGTTTGACATCCCCTTTCAGTACGCCGTTGGCATCCCAAAGCCCGGCTTTCCCGTCCTCGTTCAACCACACCACCGTGTGGGATTTTGGGTCTTTCGGGTGAAGCCAGACAACCGGCAATTCCTCACCCTGGCTTTCGTTGCGCAGCAATCCAGACATCTCGAGATGGCTGCCCTTGTCCACCTTGTTCGATTGCTTCCAACTGACCTGGCCGGCCGTGTCGAGATTTCTGCCGATGATGATTTCCAGGGCAGGTAAAAGGGTCTGCCGGTACGAACCGGGATTGCCACGCGATTTGGCAAGTTCGCTCTGAGCGGCCTCATGCCACCACTTGAGCAGACCCTTCTCGAACGCTGGCCCTGAGGGCGGCTTCGGATGGGCGGCATCCCAGACGGTCATGTCTTGGGCGGTCAACCGCTGATAATCCCTTTCCACCACGGGTTCAGACAAGCCCAGTTTCAGTTGTTTGTTCATCCATGCGTACATCGCTGAACGGCTCACCTGGTTATAGTTATGGCCAAAATGGATCAGAGGCTTGAGCAGGACCTGGTCGGGCACCCCCAACATCTGGTACAACTGTTTGAGCTCCGGAAACCCCTTCGCCGCCATCTCCTTGGTCCAATCATCCGCAGCGGTCATCCCCAGCGGTTTCGGGGCGAACAACCCGGCGATCTCCACATTCCCGGTCCCGATGCGCAGCAGGGACGCGTTCTCACAGGTGCATCCGCCCTGCATGGCGGTGGACACCATCACGGCGGGGAACGCCACCGTCGGGCGAGGATCCAGCGCGCACAGAATAAAGGTCTGCGTTCCTCCCCCGCTTGCCCCTGTCACACCAATCCGGTTCGGATCCACATCCGGCAGGCTGGACAGAAAATCGAACGCACGGATCGAGCTCCACGTTTGCAACCCCATCACGCTCTGCAAACGCGCTTCGGCCTGCGGGCTGAACAACCCCCAGTTCTCGGTGGTGTTCATTTCCGGTCGTTGTTTGGAAAAGCCATGAGCCAGTTCTTGGGATATCTGTTGGCTGTCTGCGTACCCGATCATGTCATAAAAAAACGCCACACAGCCCATGCGCGCCAACTGCACACAGCGCGCTTGCAGAGGGCTGCGTCCGCTGTCCTCGAAGCGCTCGGCACCCTGAACAATTTCCCGTTTGATCCCGGCTGCATCGTCATAAAATCGCCCATTGGCCCAGTGCCCGTGGGGATTCAGGACTGCGGGAAGTCGTCCGGTTCTCCCTTTGGGACGATACAAATTCCCGCTGACATAAAAACCAGGGACACTCTCGAAATAGACCTTTTCGACGGTGTAATCGTCCTTATCTATCCGCCCATGGATCACGGAGTTCAGCGGCGTTTTTGGCAGCTCCGGCCACAGCCCCAGAGAAACCCGGAGCCTCTTGCGCACCTCCTGAGCTCTTTCATCCCACACCGCGCGAGAAGCCGGCGGTGAAAAGGGGAAGTAACCGTCGAGGTCTTTGGGAGGGTTCAAACGCTGGTCGGCAGGGAAGCTGCCAACAGGCAACACGCGAGCCGCTTCAGCGATCAAATTGGGGGCGAGGCGAAGCCCGATCGAAAAAGCCAGCGCTACCGAAATTCTCAGGATGGGTTTCATGGAGAGGCATCCTAGGAGGTTTGAAAAAGTTTGGGAGGAAAATTATTCAAGTTCTGAGGTTTTAGACATGACGAGGCGGAACCGATTGCATTTAATCTGGGGTATGGGCTGACTCCTTCCAGTGATGGACACGAAAACCGAACCGCGCGGAGCCTCATCCAAGTGGATGACTGGCAAAACAAAACTCATGGTTGAGTTCATCATGACACCCGCGTGGCGCTTGGGTTTGGTGGCTTGCTGTGTGTTCCTCACTGTCACACTGCGCGCAGCTGAGCTCAAACCTCAGTCCACGGGAGGTCTGATGCTGACGTTCCGCACGGATTCAGAAACGGATGTGTCTTCCGCCCAGGGTGTGGCGCTTTATGTCCCCGCAGGCCGTGCTCCGTCCCCCTTTGTCGCACCAGGACCCTTCACCGCAACCTGGGAGGGCCAACTTGCCGTGGATCTCCGAGGTGACTTCACGTTCCACGCAGTCTCCAGCGGGGCTCTAAAAATCGAGGCGAATGGAGCCTCCGCCCTGGAAACATCCGGTTCTAGCGCCTCTCGTGTTCCAGGCAAACCCGTCAGGTTGAATAAGGGGCCCAACACATTCAAAGTCACTTTCACCAGCCCTGCCCAGGAAGACTCAATTCTGCGCCTTTATTGGTCCTCGGACGAATTTCCCGCTGAACCTGTCACCCCAGATGCGTTCCGGTTCAACCCCACGTCCGAGTTCGAAAAAGCCTCCCTCATCCATACCGGACGCGAACTCTTCCTCGATTTCCGCTGCGCCAAATGCCACCCGCCTGACAACCTCTCATCGGGCGTTCCTGAGCTTCAATCAGATGCCCCGACCTTCGAAGGGATCGGCTCCCGCCGAAACGCCGCCTGGATGAGCCAATGGGTTACGAACCCTCAAATCCTTCGCGCATCTGCGCGAATGCCCTCGATTCTCCACGGTGAGTCAGCCGTCAAAGAGGCGGAATCCATCGCGGCGTTCCTTGCCACGCTTTCAAGCGGAGGCGCGCGTGGGACCGAGCCGGCGAGCTCGGTCCCCGAATCGATCGAAGCGGGCAAGAAACATTTCGAAGCATTCCATTGTGTTGCCTGCCACCAGAACCCAGGTGCCACCGAAACGGTCCCGGTCAAAATCTCGCTCAGCAAGGCCAACGACAAGTTTTCGTCAGGAGCCCTGGCGAGTTTTCTCAGGTCGCCGACCGAGCATTACCAGTGGATCCGAATGCCCGACTTCAAACTGACAGTCCAGGAGTCCGCTAACCTCGCCGCATTCCTCACTTCTCAGGCTGAGCCCAAGGCGAATGGGCCCCTTCCTGCTCCGTCCCCTGCGTTGATTGGGAATGGCAAAAAATTGGTGCAAACCCGGGGTTGTTTGAACTGTCACACGTTGAAGATTGAAAATCGGTTCGCCTCTCCAACGCTTGCCGGGTTAAAACTTGAGTCCTTCAAGATGGGTTGCCTGGCGGCCACGACTCACGGTGGCTCCAAAGCTCCGCGGTTCAGCTTCACCGAGATCCAACGCGCGGCTCTGGTGGCATTTCTCTCCACCGATAAGAGCTCGCTTCAGCGCCATGTGCCCAACGAGTTTGCTGCGCGCTCGGTCCGCCATCTCAACTGCATCGAGTGCCATGGCAAGTTCGATGGCTTTCCGCCCCTCGAATCATTGGGTGGAAAGCTGAAACCGGAATGGACCAAACAATTCATCGCCGGCGAGATCCACGACAAGCCCCGGCCCTGGATCGTATCACGAATGCCTGCCTTCAAGGCCTGGGCAGAAGGGCTCGCGACAGGCCTCGCCCACTCCCATGGGTTCCCTGCAATAACCTCTGCCGAAGGGGCGATCGACGCTGAACTCACAAAAATAGGACAGAAATTGGTTTCTGCGGATGGAGGATTCTCGTGCATCTCTTGTCACGGAGTGGCCTCCTTGGGGCCCACTCAGGTCTTTGAGAGCGTCGGCATCAACCTCGCGCTCTCTAGCGAACGTCTGCAACCTGAATATTACAGAAGATGGCTAACCAATCCGTTACGCATCGATCCACAAACTAAAATGCCCCTGTATTTCGACCAGGGGAAAAGCCCTCTCACGGAGCTGCTCGAAGGCGATGCCGCGAAACAACTCGACGCGATCTGGCAGTATATCCGCCTGGGAAACAAAATGCCGCCACCAACCGCTATCCCCAATGGGCGCATCACTGAGTGAGGACGACGAGCTGTGGGGTGGATCTTTGACCCAACTCGACTCACATTGGGTGGTTGATTGGAGTGGTTTCGCGACCGCTTGAGGCTCCTCCGGAGTGAGTTTTAGGTCGAAAACACGCTATCATCTTTCAAAATGAGACCTTCTGCCCTCCATTTCTCCGTGCTTGAGTAATCAATCACTCGTGTCACGATCTCACGATCACGCTCGGATCTCTTTATGAATTCTCGTCACATCCACTCGTTCGGTTCCCCTCTCGTCGGTTCGCTCAGGCTAGGAGTTTGGCTGTGGGCGTTTGCTTGGCTCGTCTTGCTTCGAAGCGCTGAGTCGGAGAACTCACGTTCGGCCCCCCGCAGACTTCTCTATGTGGCGACGCCTGGAATCCGCGACTACCTGGAATACGGCGGCCATGGGATTCTTGTGTTCGACATCGACCGAGGACATCGGTTCCTGAAGCGCCTGCCCTCGGCCGGTCTGGACGAGAAGGGGAAGCCGCTGAATGTCAAAGGCATCGCCGCCAACGCAGGCACTCAAAGGCTTTACGTCAGCACGATCAAAACATTGATGAGCTTCGACCTTGTTTCCGGGAGGCTGCTTTGGGAAAAAGCGTATCAAGGCGGCTGTGATCGAATGGCTCTGGCACCTGACGGAAAGGTGCTGTATCTCCCATCCCTTGAGCAGGCACATTGGCATGTGATCGATGCGTTCTCCGGGGAGGTGATCAAGAAGCTGGTTCCGGATTCCGGGGCGCACAACACAGTTTACAGCGTGGACGGCAAGCACGCTTTTTTGGCAGGACTCAAGTCGCCCCTCCTGCGGATGACGGAGACTGCGGGTCATACAATAATCCGCGAAGTGGGGCCGTTCGGTGCCGCCATCCGCCCATTCACTGTGAACGGAGCCGGGACTCGATGCTATGTGAACGTGAATAACCTACTTGGGTTTGAGATCGGCGATTTGGAATCTGGAAAAACGCTAGGCCGCGTCGAAGTGCAAGGGTACGCCAAAGGCCCGACCAAGCGTCATGGCTGCCCCAGTCACGGTATTGGGCTGACGCCTGACGAGAAGGAACTCTGGCTCACCGACGCCGCGAACAGCCGCTTGCACCTCTTCGACGCCACCGTGATGCCGCCGAAGCAAGTGGCTTCGATCCCGCTTCGGGATCAGCCGGGATGGATCACATTCAGTATCGACGGCCAATACGCTTATCCCTCCACCGGAGATGTGATCGAAACCAAAACCCGCCGTATTCTAACGGGGCTCCGGGACGAAAAAGGGGGAGGTGTGCAAAGCGAAAAGATGCTGGAAATTGATTTCGCGGGGGACCAGCCATCCCGGAATGGGGATCAATTTGGCGTGGGTCAGGTCCGGCGTTGAGCGTGCGACTGTTAGCCATTCATCCTCGCTAATCTTCGCTGAGCAAAAAGAGATTGTGCGATTTCTGATTCTCAACTACACCACAGATCATGAGCCACCCCATCGTTCCGCAAAAGGGACCGTATCCGGTCGTCGTCGAAGCCGGGAAAACCTATTTCTGGTGCGCGTGCGGCCAGAGCAAGAGCCAACCGCTTTGCGACGGCTCGCACCGCGGCAGCGGCTTTGCTCCGAAACCGTTCAAGGCTGAAGAGGCCGGCACGGTTTACTTCTGCGGTTGCAAACACAGCGGCAACGGCGCGCTCTGCGACGGCACCCACTCACGCCTCGGTTGAACCTGAAATCAGCAGTACAACCACGGATAAACAAGGATCAGAAGGATTGCGACCACGACGCACAAATCACTGTGCGTGGCGTGGATGTCTTCCACCCTCAGACTGGCGAAGTCCACGGCGACAACGCCGACGGCATCCCCTGCTGGTTCATCGATACCGACTACAACGAGGGGAGTTTTTTGTGCGCCAGAAAGGGATGAACTCAGAAAATGTCTTGTTCCATCTGTTTGGATCCGCGAAATCCGTGGTTAAAAAGTCCTCGAAAACATTGAAAGAGCAGATGAAGACAAGGGCGGACGAGCACTTTGCCGCATTGAAGCGGATCATTCCTACGGTGACAAGGTTGATGCTTTTCGAGTACGCCGAGAGCACCCAGCGCTCGGCAGGGTAGCTGGAATTGTGCTGCAAGGCCGATGACTTGGCACGGGCAGCAGAACACCTATTCCATTTATCATGGCATTTCCCATAACCACATGGTACCATTTCTCCCATGATTGACACGGTTCAGATAGATCGAGCCGGACGACTGGTCCTTCCAAAGCGCCTTCGCGAGCGTTTTCGACTCGAAGGGGGCGATTTGCTCTCGGTCGAAGTCAAGGGGGATGCCATCGAGCTGCGCCCGACAAAAGCTGTGGTGCGCCTAGTGACGGTGAACGGAGTCCTCGTAATCTCTGGTGGGGAACCACTACCGGAGGGTCGCGACTTTGTGGCCGAATCGCGTGAGGAGCGGATTGATGACTTGGTGCGCGCTGGAACGAAAGGGGAGCGATGAAGGTGTTTTGCGACACGAATGTGCTTGTGGCGGCCTTTCGTCAAAACCATCCGCAACACAATGCCGCGCGCCCCGTCCTGGAACGAATCAAGGCCGGAAAGGACACGGGCTTTGTCGCGGCGCACAGTCTTGCCGAGGCGTATGCGGTGCTCACGCGGCTTCCAGGTTCGGAGCGCGTTGCGCCGACGGTTTCCTGGCAACTGATCTCGAAGAATGTGATTGATGGTTTCACCCTCGTTCAACTGACCCCGAAAGAATATGCGCAAACCTTGGAAAAGGCCGCATCAGACGGCGTAGAAGGAGGGACCACCTACGACGCGCTGATCCTTGCCGCAGCGGCGAAGAGCGGCGCTGATCGGATTTATACGTTCAATCTCCGCCATTTTCAAGCGCTGGCGGGTAGCGATTTGAGGGAAAAGCTCACCGCGCCGTCGTAGCCAACCGCACCACGCGGAAGCGGCTGAGGAGCTTGCCCGTCCAATGGAGGCTCACCAAGATTGGCACTTCGCCCGTGAATGATTCGTGAACACAACGATCGCACACTATGGAATCACCTGCGTCGTTGAACGTGTGATAGAAAAATCACTCATCTGGCGGACCGAATGACAGTGACAACGGACCCCATCATGCATGCCGTCCGCCGCCTTCCCGCGGCGATTGGACTCCTATTTGCGGGCACGATGGTTTCGTTGGCCGTGGCGGCAGCGACGGTTGATTCCGCGAAGGAAATCAATCGCGGCCACTGGTCGTTCAGACCTCTCACGAACCCCGCGCCGCCCCCGACAAGCGGCAAGGCTTGGGCGCGCGGTGGTATCGACCACTTCATCCTGGCGGGTTTGGAAGAACGGGGCTTGCGCCCGTCACCCGACACCGACCGCCTGAGCTGGCTTCGCCGTGTTTATTTTAGCCTCGCGGGCCTGCCGCCATCGCCGGAGCGGGTCAGTGCCTTTCTCAAGGACCAGCGCGCCGATGCCTATGAACGTGTCGTGGATGAACTGCTAAACTCACCGCGGTACGGCGAAAAGTGGGCACAGCACTGGCTCGACGTGGTCCGGTTTGCGGACACGGATGGTTTCGAGGTGAACACCGAGCGTAAAAACGCCTGGCCTTATCGTGATTACGTCATCCGGGCTTTCAACGAAGACACGCCCTACGATCGCTTCATCCTCGAGCAATTGGCCGGGGACTTCACGGGCATTGATGCCGCCACCGGATTCCTTGTCACGGCCGCCGCGCTGCTCCCCGGTCAGATCGGGGCGGATGAAGAGTCAAAACGACTCGCCCGGCAAGATTCGCTCAGCGAGATCGTCGGCTCCACGGGCCAGACATTTCTTGGACTGAGCATCGGCTGTGCGCGCTGTCACAATCACAAATTCGATCCCGTGTCTCAGCGTGACTATTACTCCTTGCAGGCGTTCTTTGCCGGGGTTCAGTATGGGGAACGCCCGGTCCGTTCGCCGGAGGTTGAAGCGCGCCGCCGCGAGGCCGAGACAATGAAGCCTCGCGTCGCTGAGATCGAACAGGCACTGGGGCAGTTTGAGCCGCTGGCGCAAGTGACACCGATTATTCGGCGTCAGACTGATGCCCGCCTCAACGAAGAAACGTTCGTTCAGCCGCTTCGACCCGCCGTGAACCCGCGTCAGACCACCGACCGTTTTGCGCCGGTGGTTGCCCGGCGAGTGCGGTTCAGCGTTTTCGCCTGCTCCTCGCTGGCGCCGTGTTTCGATGAGCTGGAGGTCTTCACAACGGGGCCGGAGCCGCGGAACGTCGCGCTCGCCAGCGCCGGCACGAAGGCCACGGCCTCGGGCACCCTGCCGGATTCACCCATCCACAAGCTGGAGCACATCCACGATGGGCGCTACGGCAACTCGCACAGTTGGATCTCCAACGAGGAAGGCCGCGGTTGGGTCGAACTGGAGTTTGCGCAGCCCCAGAACATCGACCGCGTTGTCTGGGGCCGCGATCGCGAGGAGAAATTCACGGACCGACTGGCCTTGGACTACCGGATTGAAACCGCCGACGCCTCGGGTGTGTGGCATACGGTCGCCGGTTCGCAAGACCGGCGGCAGTACGCGCCGGGGGATAAAACGTCCACGCCCTTTTCCACCGCCGGACTCAACCCGAACGAAGCGAAGACGGCCGCCCGGCTGTTGGGGGAAAAGAAGGCTTTGGAGACGAGGATCGCCTCGCTCACGGCTGGACAAATGGTTTTTGCGGGCAGCTTTTCCAAGCCGGACGTCACGCATTTGCTCCACCGCGGGGATCCCGAACAACCCCGCGAGATTGTGCCACCGGCGGTGCTCAGTGCCCTGGGCTCGCTCAAACTGCCCGAAGAGGCGGCGGAACAGGCCCGCCGCGTCGCGCTGGCATCCTGGATCGCCAGCCCCGACAATCCGCTCACCGCCCGGGTCATGGTGAATCGTCTCTGGCAGGGGCACTTTGGACTCGGCTTGGTCGAGACCGCCAGCGACTTTGGAAACAACGGCTCGCTTCCGTCCCACCCGGCGCTGCTCGACTGGCTCGCCACGGAATTCATCCGCTCCGGCTGGTCGATCAAACACCTGCACCGCGTTATCCTGATGTCCGCCACGTTTCGACAGTCCAGCCGCATCGACCGTCAGGCGATGGCCCTGGATGCCGACAACCGGTTGCTGTGGCGATTTCCCGCGCGCCGGCTCGAAGCCGAAACGATCCGCGATTCCATGCTTGCCGTGAACGGTCGCTTGAATCTGAAAATGGGAGGGCCCGGTTTTAATGTGTTCACCGCCCGGGGGGGCCTCACCGGCTTCCCTCCGATCGAGTCCTTCAGTGGCGATGGCCTCCGGCGCATGATCTATGCCCACAAAGTACGAATGGAGCGGGAGTCGGTTTTTGGCGCCTTCGATTGCCCCGATGCCGGCCAGAGCACGCCGCGCCGCCGACAATCCACCACGCCGATCCAGGCGTTGAACTTGTTCAATAGCCGCTTTACGATCGAACAGTCGGAGGCCTTTGCGGCGCGCGTGGGGGCGGAAACAGGCGCGAGCGCGGAAGTTGCCAGGCGGATCAGGCGGGTTTATCAATTGGGATTGGGACGCGACCCGGAGCTCGGCGAGATCCACGAGGCGGCGGATGTGGTGAGTGAACACGGACTGCCGGCGCTGTGCCGGGCTCTTTTCAACAGCAACGAATTTCTTTTCCTGCCATGAATCACCTCGCGACACAGTCAAGCTCGATCCCAAGCGCCGAGCAACTCTCGGCCACCGGTCTGCACTTACTGGACCGGCGCCAGTTTTTCTCGCGCACGGCGACCGGACTGGGAGCCATTGCCCTGACCAGCCTGCTGGACCGTGACAGGCTTCTGGCGGGTCCACCGGTTGTGATCGACCCCGCGCGTCCTTACGCGCCCCGTCTGCCTCACTTTGCTGGAAAGGCGCGCAATGTGCTGGTCATTTTCTGCGCGGGCGCCGTGAGCCAGCTCGAGACATGGGACTACAAGCCCGCCCTCATCCGGCACGATGGCCAGCCGTTGGCGGGAGGGCCACCGGTGACCTTTCAGGGACCGGCGGGGGACCTCGCCAGACCGCAGTATGAGTTCCGTCCGCGCGGACAGAGCGGGAAGATGATTTCGGATCTAGTGCCACATCTCGCGCAGC
>CAMBEJ010000162.1 GCA_945865375.1 Akkermansia muciniphila
CTGCGCTTGCCCCATAAAAGTGTCGCACCGAATGGTTCATCGTTTTGTGGATTGAGCGGCCCTGTCGAGCTTTATGATTTCAACCATGTCGGAAAAGCGGGAGTAGCCCTTCCATAGCGCCTCGAATCCCGGCACCCTATCGCACTTGCGGTTGAGATACCCGCCCTGTTTGGCAATGATAATGATGGCTGCACCAAGTGAGAGTTTGGTTATCCCGTTTTTTTTTTGAGCAAATCCAAAACTTCACACTCGTAGCGATCAAAGACTACATCGCAGGGCAACTCGGGAACTTCGCGCCCCAGCAAGGCCAGCAGCATGATCCGCCACGCGATGACGGCGTCGATGGCGATGGCTCGCAGCAAAGCCTCGGCGGTATGGTTTTGATGGTCCAGGATGTTGCATCCGCTCTTTAGTACCCGATGCCACTCCTCGATTCGCCAGCGTCGGCAGTACCACCGAATGCATTTGAGGGCTTGCTTGGCCGAGAGGACCTCGATTGTGGTCAAGAGCAGCCATTCCACTTGAGTGGCACCCTCGGGAGGATTCTTCTCCACTAGGTAAATGGCCCAGAGGGTGATTGGTTCAAGATCGCGCGTCTGTGCCGCATTGGGCGCGATGAGAGTTACCTCTTTAAAGCGAATCTCGACTTGAGCTTCTCGGGCTCGCCCTTCAGATCGTCCCGGCGTTGAGGGCTTGGATAGATGTTCACGCTGGCGCGGCACCGAGATTGAAACCGTCGTGGCCAGTGGCGCGGCGGCCAACTCCTGGAAGAGCTTGAGTTCGGTTGCTTCCAAGCAACGATCGGATTTGGCGCGGATCAACAGTTCGGCTTTTCTGCCTGTTTGACGACGCTGCAAGTCAAACAACTCGAACATATCGGCTTCGCGGTCAGCCACGTTAATAACTCGAGTGTCCGGAATGAGTGCCGCCACCTCCATAGCCTGCTCAAAGCCCTGCATCCAACGATAGGAATCCTTCTCTTCAATCGGCCGCTGTGGGTCTTTGCCTTCAGCCGATTGCGGAGCATAGCCGTGCAGTTGCACCAAGCCCAGAGGCATTCCTTCCTGGCTCAGGGCGAGCGAACTATGCAAGCGCAATCCACGGCTTATAGTTCCGGTCTGGTTGGTTCCAATCTGCCCCAACCCTTCACAGTGGCTTCGAGTCGAGAGGTTCAGATCGGTGGTATCCTGCACGATCAGGACCGTCTCCTGATTTTTCATCCGGCGAATCGTTTGACTGCGATGACTCTTGAGCAT
Organism: Akkermansia muciniphila; assembly: GCA_945865375.1. Classification (GTDB taxonomy): domain Bacteria; phylum Verrucomicrobiota; class Verrucomicrobiia; order Limisphaerales; family F1-80-MAGS106; genus F1-80-MAGS106. Next base: position 1,257 of record CAMBEJ010000162.1, read on the forward strand.
GCTCTCCAGATTGAGTTCCGTACCTTCATTGTTGAGGAAACGATAGTACGCTTTGAGGTCATGACGCTGGCCGCCGTTGGCTTGGGAATAGGATCCATTGGGTTGGGCCGATTGGACCGAAACAATTTTGACCAACCGATCTGTCAATCGCTGGTCGCCCAGCTCACAATTCCCGAATTCCTGCCCAGCCCAGCCTGCACTGTCCAAGCCACTCTCCATCCTCAACGCTTCAATCGTGGCTGGCTTGACTCCGATGCGATCACGAAAATCATCTACCAATGGATACAAATAAATATCTTTGATGCTCTTGCCCGCTTTGTGTGGCCCATTGCGCCCACGGCCCTTGGTCTCCCCCACAGGGATCCAATTGGCCGCTTTGTAACAGGAACCATCATAGGCCCCCGTTTCCACAAAACTCTCCAGCAACCACGGACTCACGCCGTAGCGGCGCTGGAAATCCCCGCCGACGCGCCGAGCGCACAGTCCCAAGACATGCGAAGCCAGATTGTGGCAACGCACTCCGGGCCGAATCAGAAACCGACTCATGTTCAGAACCCGCTCCAAACACTCGCTCCTCTGCGAGATATTCCAGCCAACCCAAGTGTCGCGTCCCTCCATGTGCAGCGCGGCACTGCCAAAGCCTATTCCTCCAAGCCAGCCATGATCGGAGGCTATCAGATAGCGCAACTGCCGGCCCACTAGGCGGCACGCCTTCAAAGGATGTTCACGGATCATCAGTTCGTTCCATATCCGCAGATGTTCCTCATCGGCCACTTCGATCAAGCGCAGTCCAGCGACCTCTTCGAGTACCTCAGGCATGCCTCTCGGGGCGGCCACCGACTCCCTTAACCGCGTCGGATTCCAACCTTGCGGCCCGGAGGTACGTCGCTCGGGAAGTGTCCACAATCCTTGGCCTTCCAACTCTCCAAGCGCCTTGCTTGTCGTGGCCATCTGCAAGTCGCCATTGCCGTCCCTCAGATCCAGACGGTGACAAATCTTCTTGGCCAGTCCCCGGCGACTGGGGGCCGGATCGCTACCGAGTAGCCCGATCACTATCTTCACGTTTTCAGGCTCAGTCAGTCGTTGCTTAATTGACGATGCAGTTATCATCACCATCAGTTACATGATCGATTAACAAAAGTCCCGCTTTATTTTACGGGGCAAGCGCAGCGTTAGCCTGACGCTAGCGCCACTCCAATTCCCCGCTCCTAATCGTAATCGTAATCGCAATCCACCCCTCTGTTTCAAGGGCCACACCCGAGGATTACGATTACGAAAAATGGAGGAATTGGGGTGGCGCATTCAGATCACGATTTCAACCGATTTTACTGAGGTCTGAGGCTTGGAGATCCGCTCCACTTTGCCGATCAAAATGAGAACTGCTGACTTTTCTGGCTTGTCTGTGTCAGGAGTTCGACCAAGCTGCACAAACGCGCCATCTTTTGAAATGAGTTCCAGCAACAATGAAGACCGAAACCACATCGACTGCGGCAACCCTGGCCGGACAAGAACTCCTCGGCAGAGCCTCGAACACCCGCCCCAGACTTGAGTCCATCGATTTCCTCCGCGGCCTCGTCATGGTCGTCATGGCGCTGGACCACGTTCGGGACTTTTTCACGGGTGCCAAGTTTGACCCGACTGACTTGACCCAGACCAATGCGGCGTATTTTCTGACCCGGTGGATCACCCACTTCTGCGCGCCCGTGTTTGTTTTTTTGGCGGGAACAAGCGCTTACCTTTCCAGCACGCGGGGGAAAACCAAATCACAACTCTCCGGGTTCCTGCTGACGAGGGGTTTGTGGCTGGTGGTGCTCGAGTTGACGGTTGTGCACTTCGGTTGGTCCTTCAACTGGAGTCTCCACTATTCCGGCGGCGCTGTCATTTGGGCGCTGGGATGGTCGATGTGCGCACTAGCGGGACTTATTTACCTCCCTGTCTGGGCGGTGACGGCCTTCGGGATCATCATGATCGCATTCCACAACCTGTTGGATGGCATCGGCACTCAGGCGTTCGCGGATCTCGGTTGGCTGTGGCAGATTTTGCATCACGGCGGCGCGATCCAGCTGCTTCCTGGCTACCAATTTACCGCCGCCTACCCGCTCATTCCTTGGATCGGCGTGATGGCTGCGGGTTACGGGTTCGGGACCCTTCTCCTGCGCGAAGAGGGCTCGCGTCGAAAATGGTTCCTGGGTCTAGGGACCGGCCTCATGGTCTCATTTGTTCTCCTGCGCGCGACGAATTTGTACGGCGACGCGCAGCTCTGGTCATCCCAGAAACAGGGCGTCTTCACTCTGTTTTCCTTTTTGAATTGCACGAAGTATCCTCCCTCGCTCCTTTACCTGCTCATGACTCTCGGACCAGCCATAGCGCTGCTGGCACTCATTGACAGAGGAGTGGGGGTGATCGGACGTCCGTTCATCTTGTTCGGCCGCGTGCCTTTGTTCTATTATCTCATTCACCTCCCTCTTCTCCACGGTGCCGCTGTGCTGTTCGCCTACGTGCGCTACGGCCGGGCCCAATGGCTGTTCGAAAATCCTTGGGTGGTGGATTCTTTGCAAATCCTCGACAAACCGAGCGACTACGGCTACGGGCTCCCCGTGGTGTACGCCGTCTGGCTGATGATCGTGCTGATTCTTTTTCCCGCCTGCCGCTGGTTCGCGGGTGTGAAACAGAGAAGTCGAGCAGCTTGGTTGAGCTACCTTTGACACCTGGGTTCCTCAACACCGCTTGACAAACTCTGTATGGGTGTTACCATACAGTCGTTAAGTGAAGCGATGTCTGCGAACCTCCATTTTCAAATCGATCCCCACTCGGGCATTCCGGTTTATCGCCAGGTGATGGATCAGATCAAGTATTACGCCGCGTCGGGAGCCATCAGAGGGGGCGACCAGCTCCCGTCCATCCGTGAGCTCGCTCAATCGATCACCGTCAATCCCACCACAATCGTCAAAGCCTACAACGAACTGGTCCATGAAGCGGTCATTGAACTGCGTCAAGGCAGGGGTGCTTTCTTATCTCATCAGGCATCCGATTGTTCGGTCGAAGATCGTGAAAAAGCGCTTCACCGAATCGCACGCCAGTTGGCAGTGGAATCAGCCCAGATGGGCGCTAGACCGGAGCGGGTCCTCGAGATTGTGGATGCTGAGTTGGCCTTGATTTTGGGTGAGAGACAGGAAGCCATGCTCCCTATGAAACTTCGCGTTCTGGGAAGGGAGAGCGGAGCATGAATGCCTCTATTGTCATCGAAGCTAGAAATCTGACCAAGGCGTTCAGGGGAGGTATCGTGGCTGTGAGTGGTCTGGACCTCGCAGTCCCGAGGGGGTCGGTTTACGGACTAATCGGGCGCAACGGCGCGGGCAAGACAACGACGCTCCGGCTGCTCATGGGACTTCTGCGCCCGGATCAGGGAGAGGCAAAAGTCTTCGGTGCCAGCCTTTGGAATGCCCCGCATAAACTGAGACAACGTGTGGCGTATGTCTCGCAATCGCAACAACTGCCAGGCTGGATGACGTTGGATGAGCTGAGCCGGTCCAACGCCTCATTCTACCCGCGTTGGGATCCCGATCTGGCGCGCGTGCTGGCTCGGCGATGGGAGCTCCCTCTAAAGCGTCCGATAGCCCATCTCTCGGGAGGGGAACAGAGACAATCGTCAATCCTCCTGGCTTTGGCTACGAGACCGGAGGTTCTGTTCCTGGACGAACCGGCAGCGGGATTAGACCCCATCGCGAGGCGAGAGCTTCTTGCGAGCCTGGTGGATTCCCTGAGCTGGCAGGACGGGTGCACCATCATGTTCAGCACCCACTACATCGGCGATCTGGAACGTATCGCGGAGCATGTGGCCATGATGGATCGCGGCCGCATCACGCGTTCGCTCCGGCTTGATGAGTGGCTTCAAAGCACAAAACGGGTGCAGGTCGTATTTGACGGCGACTCAGTCCCTCCTGAGTTCACCATCCCAGGCACACGGCGTTCGCGATCTGAAGGCCCTGTGTTCACGGCTCTCGTAGAATTGTCAAACGAGGATCAATTAAACCACGTGCGCGCCTTGCGTGGCACACGGGTCAACATTTTTGCAATGAACCTCGAGGAGATTTTCATTGATCTCTTCGAACGCCCATCTGAATCCGAGCCTTCTCAGTGGGCAGAACTTTCAACCCAAGAAAATCCAACTGTTTTATGAGAACAAAACCGTCCCACTTCCAAAGCAAACGATGTCTTCCAAAATTATTCATTGTCGCGGGGCTGATCCTCGAAGCCAGTGCCATCGCTTGCTGGTCCGGAGCACCCCCCCGCGTTGAAATTGCCAACGCCTTGCCAAAGATTGAAGTCGCAGGTGGCATTGTGACGAACCTGAGGGAGCCAGTGATCACGGCCGTTCGCATCGAGAAGGAGAATGTGATCGTGGAAGGAGACATCCCAGCGGGTGTGCTAAAAGTCACTTTGGAGTCCAGGGACCGTCTGGGTGCAGGGGCCTGGCAACCTCGGCTGGTGCAACGAACAGAGGGCCAGGGAGGCCCCATGACGTTCCGCCTGCTCAAAGGTCCGGCCATCGAACTACTTCGGCTTCGCGCCGACTCCACCGATCCCCTGCCCCTTTCTTTTTACAAGGGGACGAACCAGTTCAACGGAGCCATTATCAGCGGATCAGTGCTCGCCGAAGACGCCAACAAGTCGCTCGTGCCTGTTGCGGGAATTGCCGACCGCACGGCGGAGGGCACCGCAACTGCCGACAGAAGCGTGGTCGAGTCCGACATCTGGAAAATCCAAAACGGAACCCTCTACTTCTTTAACCAATACCGTGGACTCCAGGTGATCGACATCTCTAACCTGGAGGAGCCGCAAATCCGCGGTGAATTGGCCATGCCCGCCGTAGGCGAGCAGATGTATATCCTGGGGGACGGAACTGCGGTGCTTCTGGCGCGCAATGGCTGCGGATGGGGCGAGAAGGAAACAAGCCAGGTGATCGTTGTGAGCACCGGCAGCGAGCCGAAAATCCTGGCTTCCATGGATCTTCCAGGATCGATTCAGGAGAGCAGGATGGTCGGTTCCGCACTCTACGTGGCATCGCAACAATACCGGCCTGTTTCGGGGGCCAAGGATGGCACATGGGAGTGGGGCGCCGTGGTGACTTCGTTTGACCTAGCGGAGCCGGCGTCTCCCAAAACACGCGGCACTCTCTGGTTTGCCGGGTATGGCAATGTGATCACGGCCACCGATCAGTTCTTGTTTGTGGCGTTGAGAAACCAGAACTGGAATGGCCCAGCAACGGTCCGGTGCATCGACATTTCAAAGCCCGACGGCTCCATGCAACTGACGAGCTTGATCACACCCAGGGGGGTGATCCAGGACAAGTTCAAGATCCACCTGAACGGCACGGTGCTGACGCTCATCTCAGAGCGGTGGGAAGAAGTTCAACAGCGTGGCCAGACGGTGACAGTCTTGGAGACATTCTCCCTCCAAAATCCATCGGTTCCCGTCAAGCTTGGCCAAATCGAACTGGGCCGCGGGGAGCGGTTGTTTGCCACGCGCTTCGATGGGGACCGAGTTTATATCGTGACCTTTCTACGAATTGATCCCCTCTGGATAGTGGATCTTTCGAACCCCGCCAAGCCCACGATCTCTGGCGAGCTGCACATCCCAGGCTGGTCCACCTACATCCAACCCCTCGGCGATCAATTGGTTACCATCGGCATTGACAACACAAACGGATGGCGGGTGGCTGTCTCTTTGTTTGATGTCAGCGACACCAAAGCGCCGAAACTCTCTAGCAAAGTGCCCTTGGGCGAAAACTATTCCTGGAGCGAAGCCAACTCAGATGAGAAAGCCTTCACTGTCCTTCCGGAAGCGGGGCTCATCCTGGTGCCCTACCAAGGTTACACGACCAATGGCTACGCAGCGCGAGTCCAGATTCTGGACCTCGACTTGCAGGCCAAAACTCTCAAGGCTCGCGGTGTGATCGACCACGCGATGCAACCGAGGCGTGCCACCGCTCTCAACGACCGCATCCTGTCGATTTCAGGGCGCGAATTGCTAACCGTGGACGCCACCAACCGGGACAAGCCGGCGGTGCGCTCCAAAACGACGCTCTCCTGGGCCGCAAATCGCGTGTGGGTGAGCGGAAATCACCAAATTCAACTCGACGAAAGCAGCGCCTACACCGGCGTCTCCACTTCCCTATTGCGCGTCGTCGCGAACGCCCAGTTGGACACCTTGCTGAGCTCCATGCCGCTCACACCAGGGCTCCGTGTGATGGGCGGAACGATTCAAGAAAACAAGTTGTTTCTGGCAGAAGCGAAGTCGTCCGAGGTGACTTGGGAGTGGTTCGAGAAGGAGCAGACGAGCAGGCCGGTGAGGACCAACGAAAGTGTTTTTAAACTCACCGTGTTCGATCTTTCCCGATTGCCACAACTCGTCGTGATTGGGGAAACCAGCACGGCGCTTGCCGACCCCGGTTATGGGGGCGATTTGGCCCCCTACTGGCCCAAGCCTGGCATTCTCGTTTGGTCCTCGCGCGGAGGGTATTGGGGCCCGTGGTGGCGTGGATTGGCGGCCGATGTCGCCGTGGAAGGCAGAGCTTCTAAAATCGCCTTCCCGTGGTGGGGCGGCAACACGCAGGGAACTCTGTTTGCGTTCGATGTAAGCACCCCGCAAAAGCCCTCTTACATTTCAAAAACCCAGCTGGCACCCCAGGATAATATGGGGCGTTGGAACTACAGCGACCCGCAAATCTCGGGGGGTCTCGTGTACGTCAGCTACCAGACAAGCACTTTCGTGGAAGGCGGCCTGCTGCCAGGGGAACTGCCGCCGAAACCAATCCTCGAACCGCAGCCCGACGGCACCACCGAAATTGTGCAGCCCGTTTTTGGAGTTTGGGTGCAACGCTACTACCTGAGCGTCATCGATTATGCGGACCCGGCCTCGCCCCAGCTTCGCAAGCCGGTGAACATCCCTGGACAGCTTGTCGGCCTGGGTTTTGGCGGCAGTGTGCTTTACACTACTGGCAATCAGTGGGACGCGAAAAACACCACGGACGGGTCCGAATGGCTCGTGGCCTCAAGCTATGATGGCACCCAGGCGCAGTGGATCACTTCCCATGCGTTGCCTAGGGAATGGCCTCACCCTGTCAGTGTGAAAGGGGACGTCGTGTTCATCGGCAAACCAGGCGACGGCAAAACAACCAAACCCACCCTTGAAACCTATGTGCTGAATGGCGCCGGTGTTTTCGCTCTGCTCAACCAACTCCCTCTTCCGACATCGGTCCAGGCACTCCTCAGCTATGACACTCTTCTGGTCGCACAATGTGAAACGCTCACCTTCATCGACGCTACCCAACCGGTGCGACTCGAGATAACGGGGGAGGCCGAAATGCCTGGATGCCTTTATTATGATCTGACGCACGCCAGCGGAAATCTCCAAGCCGGGCTCTGGGTGCCATTGCAAGACTATGGCGTTCGCCACCTGCAAACACGCTCGCCCCAGCCTTAAGTCCTTCGCACCATGGCTCCAGGCCGATCCTATCCTGCGCAGTGTGCGTTCACACTGATTGAGTTGCTCACCGTGATCGCGATTGTCGCGGTCCTGGCTACGCTCCTGACGACAGCCGTCGCTTCCGCAAAGAAAGCGGCGCACCGGGCACGATGCATGGCCAACCTGCACCAACTGAGCCTGGCATTGGACATGTACCTTGACGACCACGAGCGTCGTTCTCCCGATCTGGGCCACTTGACCTCCACCCGTTACCTCCCCAGCAGAGGAACGTTGATCTGTCCATCGGACAAGACCAAAAACTGGGCGGGTTTGGTGGAAGGCGCGCTCCCGGGCCCCGTGTTTGACAACGCAACGATGGCTCTTCCCAGCTCATCTTTTGCCGAGGCCGCCGAGGGAAGCCAGGAGCCTGCAGTACCCACTAGGCCTGTGGATCGTTCTTATCTGACACCTTTGGGTTGGGACGACGAAGCTTGGCGCAAGCTTATGAAGGCCGGAGGCAATGCGGGAGTCGCGGCTTGCCAGCTCCATGGTCTCGGACGAGCGAACCTTGAGTCGCCGTCCGTCCGGGACTTCCAAGGGCTTGTTCTGCGCGCGCGCAGGGACGGTGCCGTGGTGAGACGTCAAATCTTTTGGGATCCCGAATCGCCGATCTCCTCCGCCCCGTCGGAAGCCGATGGGTTCATGAAGGCGCGCGCCATGGTGCCCTCCTTCGATCCAGGCTACCCTTGGAAACTGTTCAGAGACGACAGCGACACTGAAGAATGATGAGAGAACCGATCCTGCATGAGAAAGGGGCTGATGATCCGGACGTCGGCCTTGCTCAAGGGGTGTCGACGAGCCCAGCAGCCGAGCAGAACCTTGTTTTCTGGAAAGGGTTGATGCGCTTTGAGTGGCGGGCGCAAAGCAGGCTGATGCTGATTTTCATTGCGGGATGGCTCGGTGTTGTCTGGACGCTTCCTCAGTTCATAAATCCTGGCTGGATTCTTATGTTCGGCCTGGTCTACGCCCTCGTAGCGGGGCCGGCGGCTGGAGGGAGCGATGTGCTTGAGGGCTGCGAAGAATTCTCGTTCGCGCTTCCCGCTACAAGGCAGGAAAGGTTCATCGCACGGGTCGTGGTAGCCGGAGGAATGTTGATCGTTTTCACAATCCTGGATCTGCTCGCGCTCGGGCTGGATCTATCACAAGCCATCGCGCGGCTCTATCTGGACACGGGCCTGGTCCGGACGAGCACGCACGTCGATCCACACATGTTGTATGGGTTGGTCCTGGCGTTTCCTTTGGCCGTGTTTTCGTTCAGCTTCGCCTTGTCCGCCAACGCTAGGTCCAGGGCATTGGTGTTGACCTCGTGGTTTTGGGGAGGCCTGATGGGTCTTGTGGTCCTCTGGTTGAGCCTTCGTTACGAGTTTTGGAAATGGAAGGCCTGGACCGGTCACGTCGCCTGCTCCTCGCTGGGCATCAGTTCGCTAGCAGCGCTCTGGATGGGGTTGGAACGGTTCAAATCCAAAGAGGTCGTGCAGCCTTCAAAGCCCATCGCCATCCCCACTCATTGGTGGGCCTGGGTTTTGCTCACTTTGATCTGCGCGTTGCTTGGAGGTTTCCTCGTCTCCTCACTCTCAAACGAGTTCTTCAAAATGCTGCACCGTTGACCATGCCTGAACATTTCGGTGGTCAGAAAGACGCGGATCTGGCCGATATCTGGAGCTGGCAGATCACCCGCCACAGCATGACCCCGTGTCTGCTGCCGGCCAATTCATCATTGAGGATACCGTGGTTGATGGGATCGTGTTTGTCCCATCCACAAGTTCAGAAACCACTGGACGGCACCGGGGTGTGAAATTGAGTTCACCGGCCTTGGCACCGAGTCGTGCTTTCACAACTTGACGGTGGAGGTGGGCAAATTCGCTCGCAATCTTTCCTCCCACCGGGTTTACCGAATGTTTACGATTCTTGACTGACCCCTCTGGCTCCGACTTTCATCGGAATCCGCAGCAAATTTCAGAATGCGTAACTCTCATCACTCCCTCCGTCTTCGATTGATAACTGAACACTGATTCCTTCGGAACTCCGTCCTCGGTTCTCAATGTGGTGAAGACACTGCGCCAATTGGAAAGCACGCTGGATGGGTTTTGTTCGTCAAGCTGGTCAGCAGAATGAAGTTCGGTGAACGTTTGCGCCAACAACGGCCGCGGCACTGGACGGCCGTCGTTAAACAACAGGGGCACCAGAATTTCGTAGCGACGCAAGCCGTTCATGGGGAGCCGGACCGATGACCGTGAAGCGGATGCCCTCGCCGGCCAGAAAACTCAAGGCGGACGAAGGCACCGCCAACTCCCCCGAAGTTCAGCTCTTGCCGGAGAATCGAAGAATGAGTTTGCCGAGCGCCCGTTGCTAGGTTTCTTTGTCGGGGAATCTGATCACGATTCGCAGAGCCCTGACGCTTACGGCTGCTCTTGAATATAGCGACACTTCTATGGCTTTTCTCACTGCAAAGAGAACACTGAACACATGGCTAATTCGTAACGGGTGCGGCCAAGTTTCAACGCAAAGGCGCAGAGACGCAAAGCAAGAGAGTCTGCTGTTGTCCGGATGCGGGCCGTGCATATACAAGTTGTCGCTGATAAAGCGACTGTGGGCGGGCTTCACTGAAGCCCGCTCCCCGGTTTCCGCAGCCACCGACAACTTGTGAATGCCGGGGTGCGGGTACCGTGCAGAATTCACTGAATGGTGACCCAATCTTCGTTGGCAACAACATTGGAAACTCTTTGCGTCTTTGAGTTAATCTCCGACTTTATTGATACGGCAAAGGAATCCGCCGTTCTCACCGCTTCGGCACGCCCGGCCAGACCCAGTCACCTTTGTCGTCGCTCCATGGCGCTTTGGGATGGCCCTCTTTTGGCGGCTCCATCTTCCCACCGTCGTCCTTGCTGTTCCAACCGATGGAGTACAGGAGGTATCGGCCGTCGTCGGTACGGCGGTAGCGGCGCGGTTTTCCATCGAAGAGATCGTGCGGCAATTTGCTTGCGAATTGGGGCACGAGAGCCTCGAGCGTCTCCGGGTAAGCACCGTTGGCCCCACGGTACCGTTCCAAGCCGCAGGCGACGTGGGCCTCATTGACCAAGGTTTGGTTTTTTGACACGGTTTGATACCCCTTGATGAAAGACGCGATTTGAAACCCCTTGATGAAATTTTGAGTGAACACCCCCGCCAACATGTTGTAGGGGCTCCACTGACTCAAGACGTCACCGGAACCGTTGATGACCTGATCCAGCCCTCTCGCATCGATCCGATCCTGGCCAGCACCCATGGCATCGAGGTAGGGTTGATAACAATGCCGCGAGCCCAAAAGCAGGTTTTGATGGAACCACCCCCGCGGAGCGAACAGGATGTAAACGCCGCCGGCAGTCATCCACGTTGGCCTTGTTGGGGTCGAATTAAGGCGAAAAGACTCAACCACCCTCTCAGCCAGTCTTTTGCGCGGATACTTTTTCAACATGTGGATGACCGCGGCCCGCTCGCCCCCGCGGATCGATTCGGCGACATCCGCCCAAAGATGAAGCGATCGGACTTGTTCCTGGATGGACATCCACTGCGGCTCCTGCCAAACCCCCTCCCGCGAGCCTTCAGTTACAATGTCCACGTATAAACCCACGATCGCCACGCGAATCATGGCGGACACCAACGTCGGTTGCGCCGATTGCAGAACGTCCATCAACCGGCGGATAACGACCAAATCGTGCATCGCGTCGTCCGCATGCCGGAGAACGAGGTTGGCTCTTGCGCGCGCCGAAAGAGCTTGGACGACGGTGCGGAGATTGACGTAGTTCACAACATTGGTCGAAAACGGTTGATCGAAGCCGCCTTCGAGCCGGGCATGGGAACGTTCACAGGCCGTATCAAGCTCTTTAAATTCGGTCTCGTAGCCCGCAAACCACTTCAACAGTTCCTCCGCGGGTGTTGCCGCCCGCGCCCCCCCGGCGGGTGCTTGATCCGCGGTCTTGGCGTGATCCCAATCCTTTAATTCCGAGAGCTCGGGCGGGAATCCAGCCAGCTTCCCCAACCAATCCGGTGAGCGGATCAATCGTTTGGCGTCATCCGGATTCTTCGTTGCCCGATTAAACCACGAATCCATCAATGAAACTTTCAGGAAGTCCTGTTCGGCGCGCAC
>CAMBEJ010000163.1 GCA_945865375.1 Akkermansia muciniphila
ATCCAGAGCTCGGGCTTGGGAGATCGGCAACTTTTCTGATGGCACCACAGCAGGCATCTACACCCAGTGGAATGCCGCCGGCGAGAAAAGGTTCAAAAGAAAGTGATCAGTCGTCAGTCGTCAGTGATCAGTGGTGGCGGGGATGTCACTAATTGATCGCGCCCGCGCCGCCCTGGTCGGGGATGAGCCAAGGGGTTCCAGACCAATACCATCTGGAGGCTCTCATCGCCTCGACGTGGGAATCCGCGAACAAGACGTTGCTGCGCCCGTCATGGCGGAGGTGCGGACCGCCCCAGTTGGGGTCGCCGGTGGAGACCACGCACCCGGAGCATGGGGCATCGTTGGCCGGGTCATGAACGATCCAGCACCCGGCCTTTTCGACGCTGGCGGTGGTGACGGATTTGAGAGGGTCCTTGGTGTTGACCGGGCGGCTGCCGCCGTCCGTGAGGTGGACGGTGGAGGAGGGGTTCCGGATGGCGGTGTCTTTGACCTGCGGCCAATCTTTGATGTCCCAAACACCTGGCCAATCGCAGCCGCCGAGCTTGAAGTTCATGGCGTAATTGGAAACAGCCTTATCCCCCTGACCGCTGGGGTAATTGTTGACCACCTCCTTAAATTTGCGGGTGCGGGAGGGGCAGAGCAGCAGGTTGGTTGTCTGGGTGTAGGGTTGGATGATGTTGAACCAAGCTCGCCGGATGGCATTGTCGCCGCGCACCTGGAAAGTGTGAGGAAACTTTCCGTCGTGGTCATCGCCGTAGATCTTGGTGGCGATGCCCATCTGTTTGAGACTGTTGACGCAACTGATGGCTTTGGCCTTTTCGCGGGCCTTGGAGAGGGCGGGCAGGAGCATGCCCGCGAGGATCGCGATGATGGCAATGACGACCAAGAGTTCGATGAGTGTGAACCCGGCGAGCCTTCCGCGCGGGAAGCGCGCAGTGGAGGAGGCGGGAGAGTTTGGAGAAAAAGCTTGGAAAAGCATGGGTAGAACGAGTGAGCGACTCGTTACTATTTAATCGTTCGTGTGGAAAATGGGAAGCAAATTTCTTACCCCGAATCTGCGGGGGAGGGGGGTGCAACTCACGGTTTCCGGGAGGTGTCGTTCGGAGGACAATATCTACCGCAGAATGGGAAGAGTTAACCACGGATAACACGGATAACACGGATAAACCTTAATCCGGCAGTTCATTTAACCGCAAAGATCGCAAAGAACACATAGGCAATGGGTTGCGAAAAACGATGATTCTTCAAAGCATCACCGCCCAGATGAGGTTCACTCCTCTGTTAGAATTCAACAAGTGCTTGACTTTGCGTTCTCTGAGTTCTTTGCGGTTAATTCAATTGCTCTTTCCAGGATAAAGTACCCATCTCAGCTCCCTTTCCTCATCCCTGTTATCCGTGTCATCCGTGGGTGTCACTTCAGCGTTCTTGAGCCAGGAACTCGGCCACGATGGGGCGGTGGTCTGAAGCCTGGCCCCAGTTTGGCAGGGTGAGGATGCGTGTGCCTGCCCGTTGCCATTCGGCCGCCAACCCGCGGCTTAGGAGGATGTAGTCGACTCGACTGTAGGTGTCTTCCTTGGCGTAAAAGTGGGTCCAGGCGACGCGGCGAGGGTCCTGCCTCGATTCGCTGGCGGTGTAGGAGTCGCCGTTTCGCTCCGTGGGACGGGTGTCCGCGAGTGAGGTTTTTCCTTTGCCGACCAGAGCTTTGATAGGACGCGAATCCGGGGTGTCGTTGAAGTCGCCAAGAACCACGAGGTTCACGCGCGGGTTCGCGGCGAGGCGTTGGTCGATGATAGAGCGAAGTTTCAGGGCCTCTTGTTCTCGCCATTCCGCTTCGTCCGCTTGAACCGCGACGCGGCGCGATTTCAAATGCGCCGAGATCAGGGTGATTTGGTAAGCAGGATTCAGGCGGATGTCGACTTCTGAGAATCCGCGACTGACATGGAGGCGTCGCCCGTTGATGAGGAAACTTTCGTTCGTATGCGGACGCCGGGCTGTGATCTCGTATCGGCTGAGGAAGCAGACGAAGATGTTCGTATCCCAGCCCTGCACGAGCTCGCGGTGGGGATAGTTAAGACCTTCCTTTCGGAGTGACTCCTGCAATTCGACAATGGCTTCGAGGCTCCCCATTTCCTGGATGGCGAGGATGTCTGCATTGAGATTTTTGATGGCCTCACGGACCCTGGCTTTGGCTGGCTCGGTTTTGGCATGGCGGGTGCCTTTTGGGTAGTCGAGGTAGTTTTCCACGTTGTAGGTGCCTACTGTGAACCGTTGGGAGTCAGCTCCGAGGCATGCCAGGTTGTGGGCTCCTGTGAGGCCGAGCCATCCGATCAGCATCCATGCGGCGAGCGGGCGTAAAAAGCTTGGCAAGGCAGGGGTGATGGTGTGGGGCATAGCGATGAAAGAATGAAATGGCGCGACTGTAAAAACAACCTCCAGACGGTTCGAAGGCAAAGCAGCGAACCTCGTTGAGGGAGGTATAACTCAGGAACAATATTTTTGCAAACGTCGTTTTTTTCGTTAGAGTCTGTGTGTCGTTCCCGTGGGCTCATGGTCTTAAATCTTTGCGCGGGGCGGTTGGATGGAATCGAATTTATGACATCATTGGCAGCCACAGAACCAGCCCTCAAGGCAGTATCCCGCGCAGAGCTTCACGACAAGCAGAGCGAGCCGGACCATCGCGAACTGCCGATCAACAAGGTTGGTGTGCGAGGGGTGCGGTTCCCGATTCAGATACGGGACAAGGCGCATGCGATCCAGAACACGGTGGCGACGATCGGCATGTTTGTGGATTTGCCCAAGGAATTCAAGGGAACTCACATGAGCCGGTTCATCGAGGTTTTGAACGCGCATAGGAACATGGTGCATGTGGAGAACATCACAGACATTTTGCGGGCGATGCAGCGGAAATTGAACGCGCGATCGGCCCACCTGGAGATGGAGTTCCCGTTCTTTCTGACCAAACGGGCTCCCGTTTCGGGAATGGAAAGTGTGATGGATTACGTGGGGCGGTTTGAGGCGTCAGCGTTCGGGGAAGAGATCGATTTCTTGATGGCTGTGCAGGTGGCGGTGACAACACTGTGCCCGTGTTCGAAGGCGATCAGCCGTTACGGGGCGCACAATCAACGCGGTACGGTGACCGTTCAGATCCGGTCGCGAGAAGCTATCTGGATAGAAGATCTGATCGCGTTGGTGGAGGCGTCGGCGAGCAGTGAGCTCTATGCCTTGTTGAAGAGGCAGGACGAGAAAGCGGTGACGGAGCGGGCCTACGAGAATCCGGTTTTTGTGGAAGATCTGGTGCGCAACGTCGTTCTGCGTCTGAAGGAGCATCCTTGGGTAACTTGGTACAAAGTGGAGGCTGAGAACTACGAGAGCATCCACAACCACAACGCCTACGCTTGCATTGAGATGGGAGTTTGAGCTGACGAGAAGCCGAGCGCGTGCTGAAGGTGCGCATCTCAGATTTTTCCAGATCTTCTCGTAATCGTAATCGTAATCGTAATCGTAATCGTAATCGTAATCGTAATCGTAATCGTAATCCTATCCTGGGTTTCCCTCGTGCAACCGGTAATCGGAGTTTGCCTTTATCAAGGCGACTAGCATCGAAACGACGCTCCAGAGGCGGTCTTTTCCTGACAGAACTTCCTCCCCAGAACATCGGCCTTTGGCCACGAGCACATCCAGGGCGGCGGCACTTTCCAAAGCGGAGCCACGGGCATTGTCAAACTATCGGCAACGATCCGCTCCAGTGAATGTTCCGTTGCCTTCGGCAATGTTCAGAGGGATGGAGGTACTGGCCCGATCCAATGGGTCGGTCACAGAGAGGGACTTGGGCAATTTCTGCAGGATCGGCTCAAGCCAGGTGATGAAAGCCAAAGATACTTGGTAAACCTCCAGCTTTTCGTGGTCGAATCGGCGGTTCATGGGATTACGATTACGAGTACGAGTACGAGTACGAGTAGGAAACGCGAGCACGAAAAATCTGAGATGCGCACGTTTTGGTAACAAAAGCCGTTTTTTTCTTGAGTTCACGGGTCTAATCTAAGAATGTGCAGCGACTGAGAGAGGATCGCTGGATCAGAGATGTCCACCGTGCGGTCTAGTTGTTCTTTGCCACGGTATTTGGGCGATCGAGAGCTATTTGAACCCTGCCATGTTCGTGTACCGAAACTAAGTCCTTGGACCGTAAACAACCCATACCGGAGCCCTTGCTTTAATCAACAGCCGACAGGCCTTGACTGGAAGTCGAACGTTGACGAGTGGGCTCCACCTGTTTCAATCAAGTTCAAAGGAACTGTTCCCCACGGCATTACGGTGGGGTTTCTTTTTTGAAACCGCTTTTGGATTCATTGCATGTTGGAACCAGACCTGTTTGGGCCCTTACCTCAACGGGCTCCGCCCAAGTCTCCTGAGCCGGATCTGAAACAGGGATTTGCCGCGCCTTTGGCAGAGCGGATGCGGCCTCGGTGTTTGGATGAGTATGTCGGCCAGACTCATATACTGGGGCCTGGGCATTTATTGCGGCGGGCAATCGAGGCTGACCGCATTCAGTCCCTTATATTTTACGGCCCTCCCGGGACTGGCAAAACTTCTTTGGCCGCCGTCATCGCGGCGCGCACCAGCGCGCGCTTTGAACGATTGAGCGGGGTTGAATCCAACGTTGCAGACATGCGGCGGGTCCTGGCTTTGGCCTCAAACCGCTTGGCGAACACAGGCAAGCCCACGATCTTGTTCATCGATGAGATCCATCGCTTTAACAAATCGCAGCAGGACGTTTTGCTGCCGGATGTGGAGGCCGGGACCGTCCGGCTGATTGGAGCGACCACGCACAACCCATTTTTCTTCGTGAACTCCCCGCTGGTTTCGCGTTCACAAATCTTTGAGCTGCGCCCGCTCACCGAGGACGAGGTTATGGGGTTGTTGCGAGCCGCGATGAGTGACCGCGACCGCGGCCTTGGATTCATGGCGTTGCAGGTCGATGAAGAGGCCTTGAAACATCTTGCTCGCGTCTCCGATGGGGACGGACGCAAGGCTCTGAATTCCCTTGAGATTGCTTGCCTGACGACAGAACCCGGTGGCGACGGAACAGTGCGCATCACCCTGGCGGTTTCCGAACAATGCATCCAAAAGAAAGCCCTTGTTTATGACGGAGACGGGGATGCGCATTACGATACGATCTCGGCCTTCATCAAGTCGATGCGCGGGAGCGACCCGGACGCGGCTTTATACTGGCTGGCGAAGATGATCCATGCTGGGGAGGATCCTCGATTCATCACTCGAAGGATCTTGATTTGTGCCGCGGAGGATGTGGGGTTGGCGGACCCGATGGCGTTGATTTTGGCGGTTGCGGCCCATCAGACCGCCGAATTTGTGGGCTGGCCTGAGGCGCGGATTCCGGTTGCCGAAGCCGCGATTTATGTGGCGACGGCGCACAAGAGCAACAGCGCCTGCAAAGCTATTGACGCGGCTTTGGAGGATCTGCGGCAGGGGCGAACGCTTCCAGTTCCGGCGCCTTTGCGCGACGCGAGCTATGAGGGTTCAAAGCGGCTTGGGCATGGGGTTGGCTATCAATATGCCCATGATTTTCCAGGTCATCACATCTCGCAGGATTACCTTGGGGCTACGAAACGTTACTACGAGGCGACTGAACAAGGGGCGGAGAAGAAGATCAGGGAACGACTCGAGAAATGGCGGGGAGCCTGTGATGCCACAAGAAGCTGATATATCGGAGCCAGTCAAAGTGGCGCTACGCACCCGATTTAAAAGAAAGTTGAGCGCGATCGAACCCGCTCACAAGACCGAGTTGTCGGCTCAGATCAGGGGACGGTTGCGTGAGTTTAATTTTGTGCGTGAGGCGGGTTGCGTGCTGTGTTACTCGCCCTTGGCTGACGAACCGGACATCTGGCCGTGGGTCGAGGATCGGCTTGTGGAGGGACGCAGGGTGGCGCTTTTGAGGTTTGAGCCCACGATGGAGGAGTATGTGGCGGTGGAGGTCCGGGGCAGGGATGGAGAGATGGGCATCGGCCGTTTTGGCGTTCGGGAGCCGTCCGCCTCATGCCCTGTCGTTCAGTGGAACCAACTGGACTTGGTCCTCGTTCCGGGGTTAGGATTCGATCTGTCCGGTGGCCGCCTTGGCAGGGGGCGGGGGTTTTATGATCGTTTGTTGGCGCGGGTCGTGGGAACTGCGTGCGGGGTTGCGTTTGAGGAGCAACTGTGTGCGGAGCTCCCTTGCGAGGCGCATGATGTGGGGCTGGATTGCCTGGTTACGCCGGAGCGGCTTCTGTCGTTTTCATCAAGCGGCGGCGGCAGGAATCGCACCGCACGAGGCGATTGATTTGCCGAAGGTCAGCTAACACTGCCTGGAAACAACGAGTTCAATGTTATTCGCGGAACTTGTCCTTGTGATGGGATACCTCGGTGCCTGGCTGATGGGTGGCATCGTAGGGTTTTTGTGTTGTCGATGGCTCGCGGCGAAGGCGCAACGCGCTTCGGGAGAGGAGGGGCGATCCGCAGTGGACGCCGCGAGGCGCGAGGCGGAATCCATACTACGGGAGGCGCGGATCGTGGGGAGCGAGCAGGCGATGGCACTTCGGGAGCAGGCGGAGGCATCGAGCTGCGCGCGGCGGGCAGAAATTGTCCAGATTGAAGGGCGCGTGTCGCAGCGTGAACTGTTGATCAACCAGCAAATTGAGGGCCTGGTCCGGCAGGAGCAGTTTTTAAGGCAGCAGCACATGGATTTGGAGCGTCGGGCGGAGGCCATGGCAGCCGAGCGTCGCGGGATTCTCGAGATGGTTGAGCAGCGTCGCTTGTTGCTTGAGAAGGCTTCCGGGTTGACGGTCGTGGAGGCCCGGGCCGCACTCTTGAAAGAGGTGGAAGAGGAGGCGATGGAAGATGCCCACAAGCTTTCGAATAGAGTTATCGGTGAAGCCAGGACGCACGCGGAGGGTCAAGCAAAACGCATCATTGGGATGGCCATCCAACGCTACGCCAGCGAACACACTTTTGAAAGCACAACGGCAACCGTGGCACTCCAGGGAGAGGACAACAAGGGTCGGATTATCGGCCGTGAAGGGAGAAACATCCGGGCGTTCGAGGCGGCCACCGGTGTGACGGTATTAATCGATGACACCCCCAACGCCGTGGTGCTTTCGGCGTTCGATCCTGTCAGGAGGGAGATCGCGCGGGAGTCGATGCACCGTCTAATTTTGGATGGACGCATTCACCCCACCCGCATCGAGGAAGTGGTGGCGAAGGTGACCGAGGAGATGGATGAGACGATCATGAAAACGGGGGAAAGCGCCGTGTTCAAGTTAGGACTTTCCCCGATGGATCCTGGGGTTGTGAAACTGTTGGGCCGCCTGCGGTTCAGGCATAGTTTTTCGCAGAATCTTTTAGATCACTCAATCGAGGTGGCCCAACTGACAGGGTTGATCGCGTCGGAGTTGGGGGTGGACGTCACTGCCGCGAAGAAGGCTGGGCTTCTACACGACATCGGGAAGGCGTTGACGCAAGAGGTGGAGGGTTCGCACGCCATTGTGGGGGCGGATTTTCTGAGGCGTCACGGGGAGCAGGACGATGTGGTGAACGGAGTGGCCTCGCATCACGACGAAGTGCCGCACACCACTGTTTTGGGAGTTTTAGTGAGCGCCGCCGACGCGATCAGCGCCTCGAGGCCTGGGGCGCGTTCCGAGAGCATGACAACCTACTTGAAACGGCTGGAAAATCTGGAGCGGATTGGCTTGGAGTTTCCGGGTGTGATAAAGTGTTTTGCGGTGCATGCTGGGCGGGAGTTGCGGATCCTTCTGCAGCCTGCCGAGGTGAGCGATCAGCAGGCATTCGGCTTGGCTCGAAGCGTCGCGAGAAGGATCGAGGATGAGCTGCAATACCCCGGGCAAATCCGAGTGACCGTGGTGAGGGAAACGCGCTTCGTGGAATTCGCCAAATAGGACATAAAGGAATCATGAGCGATCAAATCCCATCAGAGTGCAAGGTCGTGGTGGTTGGAGGCGGAGTGGTTGGGGCGAGCATTGCCTATCATCTGACACTGTTTGGAGTACGCGACGTGGTGTTGCTGGAGCAGAACGAGCTAGGTGGTGGCACGACGTGGCATGCGGCGGGGATGGTTGGGCGGCTTCGCACGAGCAACAGCATGACCAAGGTGAACCAGTACAGCGCCGAGCTGTACGCCGGGCTGGAGAAGGAAACAGGACATTCGGTCGGTTGGAAACAGGTGGGCAGCGTGATCGTTGCCCGCACGGAGGACCGGATGATTCAGTTGCGGCGCACGGCGGCGATGGCTGAGTTGATGGGGGTGGAGGCTCGGATTATTAGCGCGAGCGAAGCCGGGGAGAAGTGGCCTTTGATGCGTTGGGATGATTTGAAGGGCGCGGCATGGCTGCCACACGATGGCAAAGTCATTCCGAAGGAGGTGGCGGTGGCTTTGGCGAGGGGAGCGCGGGCACGGGGAGCGCGGGTGATTGAGAAGATGCGGGTCGACGCGATTGAGCACCGTGATGGTGTGGCTACAGGAGTGGTGACAGAGGGGGGAACCATCCGGGCGGAGACGGTGGTGTTGAGCGGGGGCATGTGGGCGCGGCAGCTGGCGCTGGCAGCGGGCGTGAATGTTCCTTTGTATCCCGTGGAACATCATTATGTGGTGAGCCGTCCCATCGAAGGGGCCACCGATGAGCTCCCGTTGGGTCGTGATCCCGACGCCTGCATCTACTTCAGAGGGGAAGGAAATGGGATCATGCTTGGCGCCTTTCAGAAATACACCAAGCCTTGGCTTTCGTATCCTGTTCCACCCGGTTTCTCGTTTCAACTGCTGGAGCCCGATTGGGAGAAATATGCGGAACCGTTGGCGGCGGGAAAGTGGCGCCTGCCATGCCTCGAAACCTCCGGTTGGGAAAAGTTCGTCAACGGCCCGGAAAGCTTTACTCCCGACAATAATTTTTTACTAGGCGAGACCCCCGAGCTGCGAAAGTTGTTCGTGGCGGCGGGGTTTAATTCCGTGGGGATCGCAAGTGCCGGTGGGGCGGGGAAATATCTGGCTGAATGGATCATCGAAGGACAGCCCACGATGGATCTTTGGCCGGTTGACATTCGGCGTTTCGGCCCCGTTTTCAACAACCTCAGATTCTTGCGCGAACGTGTGACCGAGGTTCTTGGGTTGCACTATCAGATGGCATGGCCGAATCGCGAGTATGAGACCGGGCGCGGGTTCCGGAAGAGCCCGTTGCATGGACGGCTGGAGTCGGGAGGCGCCTGTTTTGGGGTGAAGAACGGATGGGAACGTCCGAATTGGTTCGTCTCGGGAGGTCAGGAACCGGTGGTCGCTTATTCGTTCGGCCGCCAGAACTGGTTCGAGAATCACGCGCGCGAGCATCGGGCGGCACGGGAAACGGTTGCGGTTTTCGATCAGACAGGTTTTTCGAAATTTCTCGTGAAAGGCCGCGATGCCGCGGGATTGCTCCAGCGCGTCTGCGGCAACGACGTGGACACGGCGGTTGGAAAGGCTGTTTACACGGGGATGTTCAATAAACGGGGCGGATTTGAGAGCGACCTCACCGTGATCCGCGTTGCAAGAGACGAGTTTTATCTCGTGAGCGGTTCCGCGCAAACCGTGCGGGACCCGGACTGGGTTGGGCGGCAGCGGAGGCAGGAGGAGCATGCAGAGGTTGTGGACATCACCGCTGAGCGGGCCGTGCTGGGTGTGATGGGGCCCAACTCGAGGCGCTTGCTCTCGCGTCTGACGGAGGCGGATCTTTCCCACACCGGTTTTCCATTTGGCGCGGCTAAGTGGGTGGACATAGGACCGGCCCTTGTGCTGGCAGTGCGGATGACGTATGTAGGAGAGTTGGGTTGGGAGCTCCATGTTTCGACGAGCCAGGCGCTTGGGCTTTACGAGGCGCTGAAGAATGCGGGGCGGGATCTTGGAGTGGCTGACGCGGGCCACTACGCCATCAATTCGCTGCGCCTTGAGAAGGGTTTTCGTGCCTGGGGCGCCGAGCTGTCGCCGGATGACACTCCATGGGAGGCGGGGCTCGGTTTCGCGGTGGCCCTTTCCAAAGGGGTGGATTTCACCGGGCGCACGGCGATTGTGGAGCAGAAGCGAACGGGCTGGCGTCGGCAGTTGGTGACGCTTGTTCTGCGCGATCCCGGCCCTGTTCTTTGGGGGGCCGAACCCATCTTGAGAAACGGAAGTCCGGTGGGCTACACGACTTCCGGTTCCTACGGCCACACGCTCGGGGGCGCGGTGGGGATGGGATACGTCAAACACAGCGAAATCATAACGGCTGATTTTGTGCGCCGCGGCTCATACGAGGTGGACGTGAATGGGGAGCGCGTCGGGGCAGATGCCTATTTAAGCGCGCCTTATGATCCTGAAAGGGCGCGGATTTTGTGTTGAGAGGACAGTGAAACTGAAGCAGTATGAGACTCGAACTATGATTCTTTCTGGAAAAGTGGCATTAGTGACCGGCGCGAGCAAGGGCCTTGGGCGGTCGATGGCGGAGTCGCTTAGCCGTGCTGGGGTGCGGTGTGTCTTGGTCTCGCGGGATCTGGAACTTCTGGGAGTTGTGGAAGAGGGTATCCGTGAGGGCGGGGGGGACGCCGTCAGCTATGAATGCGACGTGCGGTCAGAAGCCTCCGTTGCGGCGCTTCGGGCTAAGGTGGCAGCACGGTTTGGGAAGGTGCACATACTGATCAACAACGCCGGAGTGAATGTCCGGAAACCGGTGACCGAGTTCACGATGGAGGAGTGGCACAGGGTTCTGGACACGAACCTGACCGGGGCCTTTTTGATGTGCCGCGAGTTTGTGCCGCTGATGGTAGGTCAATCCTACGGGAGGATCATCAACATGACTTCGATCATGAGCCATGTCGCGCTGCCGCACCGGACCGCGTATGCCGCGAGCAAGTCAGGCCTGCTGGGATTTACAAAAGCCCTGGCCCTTGAGCTGGCCCCGGAACGTATCACAGTCAATGGGATCAGCCCCGGACCCATCGCAACGGAAATGAACCTTCCGATCATTGAAAATCCAGAATCGAACCAGCAATTTATTTCGCGCATCCCGCTAGGCAGTTGGGGGCGCGTGGAGGATATCGGGGCGCTGGCGCTGTATCTCTGTTCCGATGCCGCAGGCTTTATCACGGGCACGGATATCCTTGTCGATGGCGGTTGGACGGCGCAGTAAAGCCGTCCCGGCGGGTTCGAACCCGTTCACTCGTATGAAACCAAAACGCTTTTTCAAAGGCACACTCGTTCTGGGGATCCTGGTCCAACTGTGCTGCACCGGGGTTGTGGGCCAGGGAATCTATGCGGTGACACGACGCACGCGCATTCATCCTGCTTTGGGGACTTTTCTGCCTCCTGGGGCCACCGTGGTGGTGGCGCCTCTTCCGATGCCCAATTCGTTTCCTCAATCCGCAGGGAACAGCTTCGCAGTGCGCGGCGGGAACGCCGTCACGACACCTCAGAGCGGGGAGGCGCAGTCGGAAGTGGCGAGGAAGACGTTGGAGTTTCAAATTCAACGATCCAGGCAAGGCTCCGCCTACGCGCAATACGATCTTGGCCTGCGTTACCTGAGCGGCGATGGGGTGACGATGGATCGGGTCGAAGCGTTGCGCTTGCTCGGAGAATCCGCAAAGCAGGGGAACGCGCAGGCCGCCAAAAAACTTGCTGAACTGAGGGTCTCCAACTGATACCGCGGGCGCAAGAGGCGGCCGGCAGGGGATCCCCATTGTTAAACTATGATGCCTGAGACGAACAGGTCACTGACCGACACCGGCTTCTTCGTCACAGGAGGCACCCTGCGTCACGATGCTTCGTGTTATGTGGAGCGGCCTGCGGATCGTCAGTTGATGTCTGGGCTGTTGTCTGGGGAATTCTGTTATGTGCTGACTTCAAGACAGATGGGGAAGTCCTCCCTGATGGTTCGGACTGCGGGGAGATTGAAGAACCGAGGCATGGACGTCGTGGTGTTGGATCTCACTGCAATCGGCCTTAACCTCAGCGCGGAACAGTGGTACGATGGCCTGGTGGTGCGGATGGCCAATCAACTGCGGTTGGAGGACGAATTAGAAGAGTTTTGGACTGGAAACACCCGGCTCGGTCCCCTGCAGCGAATGATGGCTGCGTTACAGCAAGTCGTTTTGCCAAAACTGGCCATCCGGACGGGCCACGCGGAGGCTTCGTCCGGCAGCGGTTCGAACGGCGTGAGACTCGTCGTTTTTGTGGATGAGATCGACACCGTCCGGAGTCTCCCATTCAGCACCGACGAGTTTTTTGCCGCGATTCGAGAATGCTACAATCGACGGGCGATAGACAGGGAGTTCAACCAGGTCACCTTTTGCCTCCTGGGAATGGCGATGCCGGCGGACTTGATCCGAGATCCGCGGATGACGCCATTCAACATTGGGCAGCGGATCGAATTGACGGATTTCAGCGAGAGCGAAACAGCGCCCTTGGCGTCGGCTTTGGAGTCCAGACTCGTCCAAAGCGGGCGCGATCGTCCTGATGCGGACGACATGATGAGACGGGTGCTTTATTGGAGCGGTGGGCACCCTTATTTGACCCAAAGGCTTTGCAGAGCGGTTGTGGATGCGGAGCTTCAGAGTTCCTGATCCCTCGGAAACTGCGCTGAACCTTTCCTGAGACCACAAGTGTGGTTTTCGAGCGTAACTCGTTGCAAATTAACGCAGAACTTCTGGAATGGTCTCGTGACAAATCCGTCAATCGTTCGGAATGATGCGGAG
>CAMBEJ010000164.1 GCA_945865375.1 Akkermansia muciniphila
TATGGAATCCAACTGCTCCGTAGTTCACCTTCTTGGTTGCAACATGGATTTGTACAACAAATTGCAAATGGAATGAGTTGCGAGAATTCGAGACCCTCAACTGCTCTTTTTAGGTTTAATCAAATACTTTGTCTGTCCCTTGGTTTACACTTTTTTGGAAGCCTCCCCGGGCGATCCACGGTGGAGGTTTGAATGGACTTTGGAATGAATTCCCTTGACCTGAAGTCGTAGAACCACCTAACATAATTAAATATTGGAAAGGCAAATTTCTATCAGTCGCATTCATCGAGCGTCTCAGGCGGGTTCAGGCTGAGCAGGTTTACACCGGCGAGGTTCTGAACCTGCCCACTGCCTTAACTCTTAACTCTTAACTCTATGAGAAACCTACGCCGCCCTTTGCTCGCCCTCCTTCTGTGTCTGCTCGCCGTCGTGCCGGCGCACGCTGCACGCATTGTCTTCAACATCATTTTCCAGGGCACGGGTGCGAACTACGAAATCCAGTCGAACTCCATTCAGATCACCACGCCGGTGACCGGCTCGGGCTTTGCCTTCACCTCCGCGAATCCGAACGACGTGACCTTCGTGGAGAGCGGAAACAACACTGCGGGCTACATCACCTACACCAACACGTCGGAAACGCCGGTCAGCGTCCAAGGTTCCATCTCGCGCCGGAAGAAGGACGGGCAAAACAACGAAGCTTTCTACTTCTACGGAACCGGGGCCGATACCGGCAAAGGGTTCCTCCTCGTCGAAACCGGAGATGAGGCGATCTTTCCCGGCAACCAGAGCGTGGGCACGGACTCCTCCCCCTATCTCAGTGCCCTGAACATCTTCCTCAGCACCCAGGCCGACACGACCAATCCGACGATCAGCGCGGTGCCGGCCCCGACCGTCATTGAATGCCCGGCAATGCCGGTCTTCGCTGAGCCGACCGCTTCGGATACGTCCGGCACGGCCATGCTGACCTTTCTGGACAGCAGCAGCGGAACCTGCCCGGTGGTGCATGTGCGCACCTGGAAGGCGACCGACCTCTCCGGCAATACCGCGACCACCTCCCAGACCATCAGCGTGGCGGACACGACCAAGCCGACGATCAGCGCGGTGCCGGCCCCGACCGTCATTGAATGCCCGGCAATGCCGGTCTTCGCTGAGCCGACCGCTTCGGATACGTGCGGCACGGCCATGCTGACCTTTCTGGACAGCAGCAGCGGAACCGGCCCGGTGGTGCATGTGCGCACATGGACGGCGACCGACCTCTGCGGCAATACCGCGACCACCTCCCAGACCATCAGCGTGGCGGACACGACCAATCCGACGATCAGCCCGGTGCCGGACCCGAGCGACATTGAATGCCCGGCGGGGCCGAGCTTCGCTGAGCCGACCGCTTCGGATACGGGCGGCACGGCCACGCTGACCTCTGTGGACAGCAGCAGCGGAACCTGCCCGGTGGTGCATGTGCGCACCTGGACGGCGACCGACCTCTCCGGCAATACCGCGACCACCTCCCAGACCATCAGCGTGGCGGACACGACCAAGCCGATTGTCATCTGCCCGCCGAACATCACGGCGACTGACACGAACCCAGCGGTAACGGGCACTGCCACCGCATCCGACAACTGCATTACGTTCTCATTTCGCGGAGAAGGGACTCCTACGGCCGGTAAAGTCACCTATCAGGACACGGTGGTCGGCACTTTTCCCAAGGTGATCACTCGCACTTGGACTGCCAGGGATGACTGCGGCAACGAGGATACCTGCGTGCAGACGATTGCCTGCCTGCCGCCGAGCCTGGTGACGGATAGTTCGCTCTGCACCTACGACCTGAATCCGATCACACCCTGCAAGGAATTCCGGTTGCTCTTCACCCAAGATTCAAAGAACTGGCCTTGCTACAAGGTCACGGCCACCAATCCGGGCCAGACGTTCTACAACGTCTTCGCCTCTGGCACCGTGGGCGAGACGCTCGCGTTCACGCTCACCATCCCGTATCCGTACGTGACGCAGGGCGCCAATCCGATCCACGCCTACGACGGCGTCTCGGTGGCACCGAGCAGCAGCGGCGGCTGTCTGACGCCGGGCAATGGCATTCCGGTGAGGCTCATCGGCGGTGCGATTCCGGTGACGCTGGCGAGTTACGGTGCGAATCCGACCTACAGCCTGGCCGTGGAAGTGACGGTGCCGGCCTCGGGCTTCGTGTACGTCAACATGCACCTCGACTACGGACTGAAGAAGGCGAGCGGTTACACCCCTGATGGTTCATTGAACGCCATCCCCGGAGTGTGCGCGACGCCCTCGACGTTCACCATCAACAATGGCGGCATCTACGCCTTCTCGGTGTCCGGTGCGGCAACTGGAACGGACTCCATCTGCAACATGAATGTGTTCAAGAAGAATCCGGGCGTCGCCGGTGTGAACCAGGTGACGACGTCTCGCAATCCGGTGCCGGGCTCGACAATCACGCTCAGGAATGCGGCGGGAGCGCAGGTCGGAACGGCCGTCGCGGATGGAGACGGGTTCTACCAGATCAACTATAAGCACGTCGGCAAGGCCCTGAACTACACGATCAAGTGTGTCAGCGGCACCTGGATGCAGACGAAGACGATATCGCTGAAGGCCAACGCCTTCTTCGAAGTGGACTTCGATGTGCCCGGTAATTAGGCCGCCGAAGTCTTGAGCAGTGGTTGAATTATCAACAGCCCGGTGGCGCAAGCCACCGGGCTTTCTTGCAGGAGAAGTTGAGAACCATGCGGCATTTCAAAAAACGCCCGAACGGCTGTAGCCGCCGAGGTGACGAGGTGGATTTCGTGGACTGCCAGTCCGTCCACCTCCTCACGTCGGCGGCTACGAGGAGGTTTGAAACAACCTCTCAGGAATGCCCGTTGATTCCTGGTTGAAATGAATTTGTGCTGACTGGGTCTTTCGTGGTTAGCATCTGAGTCGAGTTAACGCGCCAGACTATGAATTCACCGCAACTTGAATCTCAGAATCCATCGGGCAAACCCGGTGCCGCGGCCCAGTCGTGGGTGATCACCGCCGTCATCGCCGTGGGCGTGGTGTGTGTGGGCATCGTGGTGCTTCCACGGCTGCTCCGCTCCTCAACGGGGGCGGGTGCCGACGAGTCGCCTTCGCTCCCAAGCCAGGCGGAGGCCGCGACTCCAATCGAATCCGAAAAGTTACGTCCGACGGCCGTGGTTGTTTCCGCCAACGCGCCGACGCTGGAACCGGTCGTTGCGCCGCCACCCGCGCCTGTCCGGCGCTCGCAGGCCACGGCCGAGACGCGGCAAATGGTGGAGGGCCTCACGCGTCCGGTGCAGCCCGGCACCCCGCTCTCCGCCGAACAGGCCGCAGCGTGGAAACAGCAGTGGCAGCAACTGGTGGCACAAGGGGCCGGCGGTCTTCCGGCCATCCGCGATTTCCTCGAGAAGAACCAGGATGTGATGTTCGATGCGGACAGCGCCCGGATGCTGGGCTACCCGTCGGCGCGCGTCGCTTTGTTCGACGCGCTGCGGGAGATGGGGGGGCCGGACGGCATTGCGGGGACACTTGAGGCGCTGCACGGCACGGGCGATCCGGGAGAGATCCTGGCCTTGGCGCGCAATTTGGAGTCCATGGCCCCGGGCGGCGAGCATCGCCAGGAGGTGGCGCAGGCGGCGCGGGAGGCTCTGGACATGGCCGCGCACGGCGACCTCAAGGGCTACGATGTGGGGCCGCTGTTCCAGGTGTTGCAACAGGCGGGCGGCGTGGACTCGGTGGCGGAGTTCGAGAAGGCCAGCGGGCAGTGGAATTATTATTCGACGATGGCGCTGGCCAGTCTCCCGGACGGCGCGGGGATTCCGTCCTTGATCCGCATGGCCCAGGGGACCAGCGGCGCGCGGACGATTGCCTTCGAGATGCTGGCGCAGACGGCCACGCAGTATCCCGAGGCGCGGGCGGCGCTGGTGGACATGGCGCGGAGGGAAGGGATTCCGCCCACCACCTGGGCTTACCTGGGGTCGGTCCTCGGCGGTGACCAGTATCAGTTTGCGGATGCGGTGTGGCAGGCGGCGCAGGACGGCCACCGTGTGGTGCGCATGAAAACGGGGAGCATCCGCCACGGCAACCAGGGCTTTTACCAGGGGCCACCCATCGGCGGCTTCACGCCGGAGCAAATCAACCAGCAAACCGCGCTGATCGATGAGATGTTGGGCGCGACATCGAACGCGCGCGCGGTGCAATCGTTGCAAACGGCCCGGAATTCACTTTCGACCCGGCTGGCGGGAATCACCCAGCCCGCGCCTCTCCCGTGAACGGGGCGATGGAGGTATCCTTTCCATAAAAATCCTGTTCGCGCTCCTGGCCTTCACCCTCGCCCGCAATGTCTCCGCAGTTGCTGGCCGCGCCGTTGCCGCCGGCCAATGACCATTTCACGAACCGGATGGTCATCGCGATGCCGAACCTGGCCGTGCCCATCGTCTTCACGAACCAATCGGTCGGCTGGAACACGGGCGCGACCAAGGAACCGGGCGAGCCGGAACACGCCTTCAACGCGGGCGGAAAATCGGTCTGGTGGAGTTGGACGGCGCCGACCGATGGCGACGTTCGTCTCACCACCGACGAAAGCACGTTCGACACGTTGCTCGGCGTTTATACCGGGTCGGCGGTCAGCCAACTGACGCTGGTGGGCCACAACGATGACCATCGCGAGGCGAGAACCAGTCGCGTCCGGTTTCGCGCGCGCGCCGGCATCGCCTGCCAGATCGCCGTGGATGGCTACGCCAACCCCGGTACCGAGGCGGACTCCGGGAACCTCAAGTTGTTCCTCACATTTTTGGGCGAGCCGCTGGCGCGTCCACCCAATGATCATTTCACCAACGCCACAGCCGTCATCGGCCAATTCGCGGCGGTCGGCGGGTCGAACGTGAACGCCACGCACGAGACGGGTGAACCGGACCACGCGGGCGAGAGCGGCAAGACCTCGATCTGGTGGGCCTGGACGGCACCAGCCAGGGCATCGGCTCCCGCCTCGGCGGCGGCGCGGGCGTCGGCAGCGCGGGTGATTCCGCAAATCTTGATCCAGATCGGCACGGCGGGACGAAGTTAATTCCCGCTGGCACGAAGGCACGAAGAATTTGCCGCGGAGCCGAGCTCGTCACCCCGCCCGACTGGGAAGAACCGGAGGTTGCCCCTCGGCGATCACTTTCTCCAGCGCCCGGCCGTAGTCCACGTAGCTCTTGAACTGCTGCTCCGCCGGGGCTTGAACCGCCGCATCGTGGAAGACCACCGCGACATGGGGTTCGATGGAGAACGCGCCATCGTAACCGCTCGCGAGCAAGTCCTTGATGGTCTCCCGCACGTAGCCGTCGCCCTCGCCCGGGAAAGCGTAGTCCGCGGCGTTCTTGGCTGCGTTCCAGCGGGCGTCCTTGATGTGGACATGGATCGTGTGCGGCTTAAGGTGCTGATAGAATTCAAACGCATCCTGCTTGGGCCACGGCTTGCCCTTGGAGCGGCCGATGCTTCTGATCCTCAACGGAGCCAACTCACCGACCAAGCTCCAGTCTAAGCCGGAGCGGCGTAACATGCTCCTGCGGTTATTTGGAGCTCGCACTGTGGGTGAGCCGACATAACCTGCCTCCTCAGGGAGGTGGGTTGTGGTGTGTGAGGCAAAGGAGGGGGTTTGTTTTTATCGTCCCCGGCAACCGCAAGAGACGCCGTTTTATAAGCTGGCCTGCCCGCCGTAGCCTTGGCGAAGGAGGGTGGCCGAGGAGGTGTGCGCCGAAGTGGCTCACCGGCAGTTCGTGTTCACGATTCCCAAGCGACTGCGGATCTACTTCCGCTACGATCGCTCGCTGTTGGGGGAGCTTTGTCAGGCGGCCTGCCGGAGGCTCTGCGCGGTTTACCGGCGGCGAGAAGCCCCTGGCACCTGGGGGCAAGCAGGCCCGCAAACGGTGGGCCGTGTTGATCAAGCTAGTTTACGAGATCGATCCCTTGAGCTGCCCCAAGTGCGGGGCGGAGATGAAGACCTGTCCACCATAGCCTTGGCGAAGTTCGATCATCGCCTTCATTGAGGGAAGGCAGACAGCCGTGGTGGAAAAGATTCTCCGCCACTGTGGCTTATGGAACGAGGAATCCGATCGAGGACCGCCGCAGGTTCATGGGAGTATGGCAGGCTGAGGCAGTGGGAAGGAGATCAGAATCGGGGTGCCCGCAGCAGCATCGACAAAACGGTGCGAACAACTCGGAACGCTCCCCTTTGTCTTCAAAAAGTGGGAATTCCCGTCCGAATCCACTTTTGGAAGCCTCCCCGGGCGATCCACGGTGAAGGTTTGAATGGACTTTGGAATGCATTCCCTTGACCTGAAGTCGTGGAACCACCTACCTTGGTGTGATCTTGGAAAAGCAAATTCCTATCAGTAAATTTCGCTCCACTATCCCAACGATGAAACAGAGGCAATTCGACAGAGCGGAGCACGTTTATCGAAACGACGCGTTCGCAGAGTTGGTCAAAGATGCCGTCAGGTTTTTTAACGGCACGCCAGTTCTTCCTTTGCCGCCGTCGGTTTCTTTTTTGGGTCGGGGTGTTTATGCGATTTACTACACCGTCTCGAATCCGCTTTACGCACGCTACGCCGAACTCAATCGCACGGCTTATGACTTTCCGATTTACGTAGGCAAAGCCGTGCCGAAGGGTTGGCGACAATCTCGCGCATCCGATAACCCGGACAATCAGTCGCGCGAGCTTTGCAGTCGCTTGCGCCAACATCACAACGGTTTGAAGCTCGCTCCGAATCTTAAAGCCGATGACTTCATGTGCAGGTTTGTAATTTTTGAGCACACAGGCTCGGAGATGATTAGCACCGTCGAGGCCGCCCTCATTAAGCTCAACCGCCCGCTTTGGAATACCGTTGTTGATGGGTTCGGGAATCACGACCCAGGTAGCGGACGTTACGAACAATCACGCTCCGATTGGGATGTGATTCATCCCGGACGCCAGTGGGCTGAGAAGTGCAAGGGCGTCCATAAAACGAAAACCGCCATCTTGGCGAAGGTCAAAAACCATCTCGGCGTTCTTGGTAAACCGAATGAAATCGCTTGAGATTTTTTCAGGAGCCGGCGGCTTGGCGAAAGGGCTTGAGCTTGCTGGTTTCGAGCACAGTGCGTTTGTGGAGTTCAACAAGGATGCCTGCTCATCACTGCGGCGAAACTTCGGGCCAGACAGAATTTTTGAAGGCGACATCCGCAACTTTGACTTCCAAGGCCTTTCCGGCATTGACGTGGTCGCCGGAGGACCGCCATGCCAACCGTTTTCTTTGGGTGGAAAGCATGGTGCGGACAACGACAACCGCGACATGTTTCCGCATGCGATACAGGCGATTGAAACGCTGGCTCCGAAGGCGTTCGTTTTTGAAAATGTGAAGGGACTGCTTCGCGAATCGTTCTCCGATTACCTTCGCTACATCATTCTCCGCCTGTCGTTCCCCGATGCGCACCCGGCCTTGAAAGCGACATGGCGGGAACATTTCAAGGCACTGGAGAAACTCGATTTTAACAGTTACGCCGGCATAAAATACCGAGTGCAACGCACCTTGGTTGATGCTGCTGACTACGGCGTTCCACAGTGCCGGGAGCGTGTAGTGATTGTCGGCATTCGGTCAGACATTGACGCCGTTTGGAAATTTCCACCACCCACGCACAGCGAGCACAGATTGGTCTGGGACAAGTTCGTGAGTGGTTCGTATTGGGAGAGGCATGAAGTTCCAAAGGCGCTCCGTGAAACCTGCCGCAACGGGTTGCTGTCAAAAGTCAGCAATTTAAGGAATACATTTGGTTTTTTTGAACCGGAACTGAAGCCGTGGCGCACCGTTCGCGACGCGCTAAAGGATGTTCCTGACCCTCGCACCAAGCATGGTATCCCGGACCATATCTTCCGTGGCGGTGCACGAACCTACGCCGGCCACACCGGGAGTGATTTGGACTGGCCTGCAAAAACAGTCAAGGCAGGTGGGCACGGTGTTCCTGGCGGTGAAAACATGATGCGTTTCCGCGACGGGACGGTGCGATACTTCACTGTGCATGAGGCAAAACTTATCCAGACGTTCCCGAAGGATTTCGAGATACTCGGTGCTTGGGGTGAAGCCCTGCGGCAAATCGGCAACGCCGTTCCTGTAGCGCTAGGCCAACAAATCGGGGAAGCGCTTTATCAGAACATTGGTCCTGAAAGCGCTTGGAACACTCAGCCCGAAATTCAGAGAGCGCAGCGCTTAGTGGGTGGAAAAGGTTCATGTAAATATCCGGTCAACAATTTAGTGCACGAGTCGGAACACAAGTCGGTTTTGTTGGATAAACCCAATCCAAACGCTGCAACACGGAAGGTCAACCCTGTAAACTATCGAGAACCGGAACCGACGAAGAAGCTAAATAGACAACGGAGGCAATAGTCATCTCTGACCCCTTCACACGTTGTCCGAATACGGCCTGGGATAAGTGCCCTCAATGACCATTCATTTGACTCTGGCCCTTAATGCTGTTCTGGCGTTCTCTAGCTCTTTGATAGCAGCAGTATTCAAAGTTACCGATAGTAACTGATCGATTAAAGCTGTCCGCTGATTGCTCAGGGCTTCATCCGGGAGAGCCGTAACACTCCAAAAGGTTTCATTACCCGTTTCGCTCGTGCGACGCGTCCGTTGTTGCAGCTCCTGCAAACCAGGAACTCTATCCTGCATTAACTGCCCACCAAACTGATATTGTTCGCCCATCAACGTCGCTGCGATGCGACTCCAAGCACGGTCGGACATTTCGCCAGACTTGGCTTGCTCGATCAACGCTGATGCCGCCTCAGGATTTTGGGCCGAGACCTGAGCCAGCATCTGTAGTGCGAAACTCTTCCTGCGATCATCGGGATTCTGCGCCTGCTCGATCAATGCAGGAATCCCCTGTCCTCCTGATAGTCCAGCGAGTGCGATAACCGATGAATAATACCATTCAGGCAACGCCTTGGTTAGATCGCTGACGACATTGCCATCGCCATAGTTTTGCAGGATCTGGAAAAGCGGCCCAACGTCCGCCTTCGACTTTTCTTGGGTCAGCTGCATCAGAGTTTCTCGCGCCGCATTGACGACCTCTTCGCGATGTTGCCCAGGAGCTAGTTCATCCAAATACCGCGCGACAACCGCCACTTCTCCAGGATCACCCGTGCTGTGGAGCGTGTCGGCTAAAAGAGACTCTCCGGCGGTCCCTCCGATCTGTCGGAGAGCGTCAAAGATTCCGGCGCGCAACGTCGGATAACCGACGGAACTCCCACCTTTCAATTCGTCCAGGCTTGAATCCCGATTCTGTTGTAGAAACCGGCGAATCGCGGGAATGCTGCCCGCACCTTCGGCTACCAACCGCTGTAGCTCCAGTTTGACTGCCGCAGCTTGATCAGAACTCAACGGCCCTTTCACCTCCAATTGTGAAAGATTGGCAATTGACTGTTCCGCAGCCGCTGCGCTGACGCCCAATAGCCCATCAGGATTCTGCGAGGAAATCAGTGAGCCGTGCGCCTGCGGATTTCGGAAGGAAACAGATTTACGCGGCCTACCTAGCACTCGATCGATCTCAGCAGGAGAGGAAGTTACATCTCGCTCCTCACTTGGCGTTGCGATTTTCGCCGCTGACGACGTCGCTCGATCTCTGGATCTGAAATGGTAAAACACAGCCAACGGCAGCACTGCCGCAGCGCAAAGCAAGACCAGGATTACCGCAGAGGCACGTCCCGATTGATGATGTATTCGCCGCACACTTGAGTAGATTTCGTGAATGATCTGTTGATGGAAGCGCCATTAACTTAGTTCAGTTTCGCCTGGTCACAACCATCGACACAAAAAGGCAGCCGCAAAATGCGGCTGCCCTTGCGCTTTAATGCATGCTGGAAGCTAAAGCCATTTACTTGACCACAAGATCCCCAGTGCCAAGCACAACGGGCGATTCGACGGCCTTTAATGAAGCATCGAGTTTGTTGGCGAACCAAACTCCGCCATTCTTGTTGAGAATATACAGGCTGACTGTGTCACCTAGGCCAAGGGGGTTTGTAATGATACCCTTGCCCCCATCAGTCATGGTGATTTGCATAGTGACACCGCTATCAACACCATTGCCAGTTGTCAGGTCTATAATGTTGCATTTGCTGCTGAAGGTGGCAGTCCCCATCGTTGTATTCGCCGCGAGAACAGAGATAGCAGTGCTTGTAATTCTGTAAGTATGCAAGCTTGGGTACTGTGTTCCATCCGGTTTGTTCAGGCTGCTAACGAGCATGGAAACCTTTCCCTGCGGATTACTGCCACTCTTTGTGTATTTCACGTTAAAGAAGAACTGCGTCATCTCACCAGGCGCTCCCTTGAGGAAACCTCTTGAATCCGTGCCATTGGCTATGCTCGCGCCGCCGAGTATGGAACTTGTAGCTGGGGGCTTCGAAATAGTGACAAGCTCGTCTGTAGCTGGCTCGTTCATCAAATAGTTGCCGCTCACAATGATAGCGATCTGAATCGAATCAGCACTCAATGAACCAATGTTCCACTGCACGATGGCAGTTGCTGTCCCATCGTGAATATTACCGGGATCAACGAGACCCACAGGCAGATTTTGCGCGCCTGTGATGGCAGTCCATGCGGCGCTCGAAGAATTGCGGGTTGCGAATGTCACTCGAGCTGTGCGGATATCCCCAAGGTCGGTGCAACTCCGAAGCCCAGCACTCAACGTCAGGCTTGCGGTGCTGCTGGTTGGACTGGTCGTCCAGGCGAATTTTGTCCCAATGTAAAACCGGTTGGCAGCCGTCCCACCAGGCGGAACGACGCATGCCGCGACAACCGTTAGCTTCCCATAAGGGGTATAAGAAATATTGTAATTTCCTAACCCGGTTCCTGACGCAGCACTGGGCACGATATCATAGATGCCGGTGCTCGCCAGCCCATTTGCGCCTGCGCTCGTCAGCGTGACGCTTGCGACGTTGTCGTCGGAGATTAACCCAACAACCGAGAAATCCGACGATGGCGTCGTGGTGTCAAAGATCAGCGTGTCGCCATAGGTCTTGGTTTTGTCGGACGCCGTAATCGAAAGCCCAGCTTGCGTGTTGTTCGCCGTCGTCGTCGCGACCGAGTCCAGAACGTAGTTCAAGACGTCATCGCCACTCAGGCTCGCGCCCGTCAGCGTCACGGTCTTGCCCGTGCCCACGTTCTTGTCCGCGAACGCCGCCGTCCCGCTCGTCAGGCTCACCCCACCGACGTCCCCCACCGTCGAACGCGTCAGCACCGACGCCGTCGTCGTGCCGTCGTAGATCTTGTTGCTCACTGTTAATGCGCCCGTGATGTGCAGCGCCGTGATCGCGGCATTGTTGGCCGTCACCGCACCCAGCGAGTAGTTGCCCGCATCCGTGCCGGTCAGGCTCGCACTGCTCACCGTCACCGGCTTGCTCGATCCGACGTTCTTGTTGTTGAAGGCACCCGTGCCGCCCGTCAGCGAGACATCGTCGCTGCCAATCGGGGTGACCACCGTCGGAGCGGAGAGGACCGCCGCCGGGTTGCCGTTGTAAGTCTTGTTCGCCGCCGCGTAGGTTCCCGTCACGCCCAAGGCCGTGATGTTTGCCGTCAACCCGCTGGGTTGCGCCACCGTGTAGTTGCCCGCGTCCCCGCCCGAAAGCGCCACGCCCGTCACCGTCACAGGCTTGTTGCTGCCCATCGTCTTGTTGGCAAAGCTCGCCGCGTAGGCCGAACTGTCCATGCTTACCGCCTCGCTGTTAATCACCCCCACCAGGCTCGCGCCGGTGAAGCCCACCGTCGCCACGGTGCCGCCGTCATACACTTTGCTGTTGGCCATCGCGCCGCTGATCGTGAGACCGAACGCCGTGATCGCGGCATTGTTGGCCGTCACCGCGCCCAGCGAGTAGTTGCCCGCATCCGCGCCGGTCAGGGTCGCACCGCTCACCGTCACCGGTTTGCTCGGCCCAACGTTCTTGTTGTCGAAGGCACCCGTGCCGCCCGTCAGCGATACAATGTCACCAACAATCGGGGTGACCACCGTCGGAGCGGAGAGGGCCGCCGCCTCGTTGCCGTTGTAAGTCTTGTTCGCCGCCGCGTAGGTTCCAGTCACGCCCAAGGCCGTGATGTTTGCCGTCAACCCGCTGGGTTGCGCCACCGTGTAGTTGCCCGCGTCCCCGCCCGAAAGCGCCACGCCCGTCACCGTCACAGGCTTGGTGCTCCCCATCGTCTTGTTGGCAAAGCTCGCCGCGTAAGCCGAACTGTCCATGCTTACCGCCTCGCTGCCAATCACCCCCACCAGGCTCGCGCCGGTGAAGCCCACCGTCGCCACCGTGCCGCCGTCATACACTTTGCTGTTGGCCATCGCGCCGCTGATCGTGAGACCGAACGCCGTGATCGCGGCATTGTTTGCCGTCACCGCACCCAGCGAGTAGTTGGTCGCATCCGTGCCGGTCAGGGTCGCACTGCTCACCGTCACCGGTTTGCCCGATCCGACGTTCTTGTTGTCGAAGGCACCCGTGCCG
>CAMBEJ010000165.1 GCA_945865375.1 Akkermansia muciniphila
AATGAAAGATCAGCAAGAAGCCAAAGAATAATCTTTCCTCCTCCACCCAAACCGCCTCCCAACGGAGGCGGTTTTTTCATGTATCCAAAGCCGAAGAACCATTAATTTCAAACCGCCCCTTTTCCCCCGTTTTCCCGCCGCCGTCCACACTTTGCACTCTGAACGAAACAATTCGTCTTCTGGAAACGAAGAGCCTCCAGGATTTGGGGAAGCTGGGCCAACTCCGTCTGAGTATCAACGATGTCGCCTTCTCCGAAGATGACCAGCGGGTGGTTGGAGCCAGCACCGGAACCGAAGCGGTTCGGGTTTGGGATAGAACCACTCAACATGATCTTCTGACTTTGCCGACCGACGTCTTGATGAGCAAGGTGGCATTCTCCCCATGTGAACAATATCTCGGCGCACTGGACGATCTCAGGAGAGTTCACATTTGGCGCGCGCCGTCGTGGGAGGAGATCGCCGCGGTCGAGGCGAAGGACCCGCCTGCGCCGGGCTACGGCGGGCAGGGAAAGGCGGAGGGCAAACAGCCGTGAGCTCATCTCGCGAAGAAGCTCTGTTCGCCCTGGCGCTGAGTCCGATCATCCGAGACCGCCTTTCCTCACGGAAACAGATCGCCCCTCGCCAGGAGCTTGAAGAATTCCGGCAACGGCAGCACGCGCAGCGGACCGTCCTTGAGTTCCACTGCGCCGGTGTAAACGCCGAAGCCAGTCTGGACGATGCCTTCCGCCAGCAACCCTTTCAGCGGAGCGCCAAATTCCGGGCGCCAGCGCGCGGAGGCTTTGACCTCGATGCCCACGGCGCGTTTGGCCCGCGTCCAGATGAAATCCACTTCGCTGCCGTGGGGCGTACGCCAGTAGTGGAGCTGACCGCCGGTGTTGTGAAAGGCCATCGCGGCGCGCAACTCGTGCAGCACCCAGGTCTCCAGCAAGAAGCCACGCTCCATCCCTTCCAACGGTTCGCGCGAACGACCGGCGAGCGCCCGCGCCACGCCCGGATCGAACAGGTAAAACTTCGGGCTGGCGACTTCCTTGACCTTGGCACGGCGTTGCCAGGCCGGCAGCCAGAAGCCGATGAGCGTATCAACCAGCACCTCGAAGTAGCCCTGCACCGTGGGCCGCGCGACGGCGGCGTCGCGGGCGAGACCGGCCACGTTGACGATCTGGCCGTTCATCAGTGTGACGACTTCGAGGAACCGCGCGAAAGAATCCAGGCTCCGCACCAGCGCCTCCTGCTGAATTTCCTCGCGGATGTAGTTCGACACGTAGGCGTCCAGCACGTCGAGCGCGTGCTTCGGCTCGGCGTGGATCTGCGGCAGCAACCCGAAGCGCAACACGCGGTCGAGGTCGAAATCGTAATCCAGTTCGGCAGCGGTGAGCGGGAAGAACTGGCGGTTGACGGCGCGACCGGCGAGGAGGTTCACGTCCAGTCGCTTGAGCTTGCGCGCACTCGACCCGCTGAGGGCAAATCGATACTTGCGCCCGGTTTCCGCGATCAGAGCATGAACCTCGTTCAACAGGCTGGGCAGGCGTTGCACCTCGTCCACCACCACCCAGCTTCCGCGCGGTCGCGCCTCGACTTGCTGGCGAAAGGATTCCGGCTGCCGCGTCAACCCGAGCAGCGTGTGGGTGCGGAGCAGATCGAACCACAGCGCGTCCGGCAATACCTGCCGCAACCAGGTGCTCTTGCCCGTGCCGCGCGGGCCGAGCAGGAAGAACGAATGATCGGGAACCGGATAACGCCGCGTGAACATCGCCAGCAGATTGACGGTCACACTGCTGGCGAGCAATGCAAAACTACCAAGCCATGAATCCCACTCGCGAAGAACTCTTGTTCCAACTGGCACTGACGAAACCGGCCGCCGAGCGCGCGATGTTTCTCGACCGCGAGTGTGGAGCCGATGACGCCCTGCGCGCCCGCCTCGAAGCGCTGCTCTCCGCGCATGAACAACCCGAAACGCTGCTGGCCACACAGGCAGTTCGGAGGGACGAGTTACACGAGTCCCCATCTTCTGCTCCCGGTCAGGGCCTCACAGAGCTCAGCCCTCCGGACGCGCCGGACGAAGCGGTGGGCCAGACGATCGGGCGTTACAAGTTGCTGGAGCAAATCGGCGAAGGCGGCTGCGGGATGGTCTATGTCGCCGAACAGAAGGAGCCGGTCTGCCGCAAAGTGGCCCTCAAGGTGATCAAGCTGGGCATGGACACCAAGCAGGTCGTCGCCCGGTTCGAGGCGGAGCGGCAGGCGCTGGCGATGATGGACCATCCGAACATCGCCAAGGTGCTCGATGCGGGGATGACCCTGGGAGCGCCGGCGTCTCGCCGGCCAGAAGAGAGCCTGGCAACGCTGACAGAGCCGGAAGCCACGCCGGCAGGATGCCAGCGCTCCCAGGGGGGCGTCCCTACTTCGTCATGGAACTGGTGCGGGGCGTCAAGATCACCGATTACTGCGACCAGACCAATCTCAGCACCAAGGAACGGCTCGATCTGTTCATCAAGGTTTGCCAGGCCATCCAGCATGCGCACCAGAAGGGCATCATCCACCGCGACATCAAGCCCTCGAACATCCTCGTCACCCTGCACGACGGTCCTGCGGCCGCCATCCTCGAAAAGGAACCGCAGCGACCCAGCACACGGCTTACGCAAGCGCTCGTAGCCGCCGAGGTAACGAGGCGGACGGCGGGAAGCGCCGAAGAATCCGCCTCCTCACGTCGGCGGCTACAAGAGCAGCTCCACCAGCTCAAGGGCGATCTCGACTGGATCGTGATGAAGTGCTTGGAGAAGGATCGGCAGCGCCGTTACGACACGGCCAACGGTCTCGCCGCCGACTTGAAGCGGCACCTGACGAACGAGCCGGTGCTCGCCCGCCCGCCCAGTCAGCTTTACCGGCTCCAGAAGATGGCGCGGCGGAACAAGGCGGCCACCATGGCGTTTACTCCAATTTGGGAAGTGGAACTCTCGTTTCCAACTTCGGAGAATCGAACTCCTTCGGCTCTTGCTGCGGCCTCCTGTCCTGCCCCATCACGCCATGACTTTCCGACTGGCGGACACAAAGCGAACCTCCAGACGCATTTTCACTGCAGTTGCAATCCTCTGCAACATGGAGAGCGAATGGCCCTCGTAATCGGCGTCTTCAAGACGCGCGATCACCGATTGGGTCGTGCCGACCAATTCGGCAAGTTGTTTCTGGGTGAGCTTCGATTTGGTTCGAACCTCATGTATGCGTTGGGCAACCTCGGCGTTGACC
Organism: Akkermansia muciniphila; assembly: GCA_945865375.1. Classification (GTDB taxonomy): domain Bacteria; phylum Verrucomicrobiota; class Verrucomicrobiia; order Limisphaerales; family F1-80-MAGS106; genus F1-80-MAGS106. The sequence continues at coordinate 3,241 of CAMBEJ010000165.1, forward strand.
ATCGCCTCGTTGGCCAGACGACGCAGTTGGCCATCATCCCCAATCATACGATCCAAGATTTTCACCGCATCGCTGGTCTTCTGGGCCTTCTGTTCAGTCTTCAACATAAGTATGCTCCTCCGGGTTTAGTTCAAACTGGCGCTTCCGTTTGATCGCGCTCTCTATCTCTACGGCGGGGATCGAATCCTCTTTGGCAAGGCCATGCGAGAGCACCGCCACGTTTCGGCCATGGAAAAAGTAGAGGATCCGATATTGCACGCGCCCTTGCTTGGCGGGGAGTTCATAGATCCCGTCTCTCAAGAAGTCCGCCGCTGGCCTTCGAAGTTCGTGCCCGAATTGACTCAGGAGAATGATTTTTGCCCGGCAGTTTGCCCAAGCTTTGACATTTTCCTCCCGGAGTTGCTGAAGCCACGTAAGCACGGGCGCACGCCCGGCTTCATCTTTAAAAAAGATGACTCGTGTCAGCGGCATATTTCCTTATTTTCGATAAGCGAACATTGCAATCTTGCGATACGCACGCAAGCTAGATCTCTGCCATCGCGGTCGCCACTGAGGGGTCACTCACTTTCACCACGGTCCTTTTTCTTCCTCCGACTGATGTCCTCCCAGATCTTCTTCGTGGCTTTCTGCCTTTCAGCCTCCGAAACATCAAGACCCTGGGTTGCCTGTTTCGGCTCGGAACCAGCGGTTGAAGGCGCCTGTCTAGCCTGGTGAGCCGCCCCCAGCCCAGACAAACGTCCCAGGAACTCGTCGACCGTCACGCAAGCGATCCTGCGTTGTTCGTCAGCCGTGCATCCCCCTGCCACCATTTGCTGGATCTTCGCCCGCCGCTTGGGCGCGTTGCAGATGATGAAGATTCGTTCGAACCCGGCTTGCAGGCATTTTTTGACGCTCCGCTCAAACTCATGCTCGGCCCGCGTGGTCGCCGAAATCTCGCAAGCGATCACCAACTCCCCCAAAGTCAGCACCAAGTCCACACGCCCCGTTCCTTCATTAACCGATTTCTCGGTTTCGTAGCTGAATCCCCATGACCCAGATGCCTGAATAATCTGGTTCTTGATACTCTCCGCCTTGGTCTGTTCGAGGCCTGTGTCCGTAGATCTTTCACCTGGCTCTCCAGACGAAGGCGCGGTCGGGTTTTCATCCTTCCCGGGAACATCTTCTGGAGTCGTTTCGGCCGTCGTGTCGGGTTTCTCGGTGGGGCATGAATTCCCGCTCCAGGCCAAAATCCACGACCTGCCATATCCCGCCGTCTTGACCCATGATTGTCGCCAAGCAATCCCGGGTCTTAAGGACGACTGCTTCGGGAAAAAAAGCCTTCAACTGCTGGCGGACGGGCTCTGAATCTTCCACCCAGGTCGTGACCTGAACGACCAGCTCTTTCGCAGATCCAATGACCTCGAACGCGATCGGTCCACGAGCGTAGCGAATGCTGAAGATGAATTGCTCGAAAACATTGCCCTGCGGCTGGTAGTCCGGCGGCAGCGCAATCTGCAACTCCACCAGACCTGCCGCAGGACCAGCGGGCTCGGTCTCCGGTTCTTCGACCTCTTCTTGGGGCGACGGTGCGGGCGTGGGCTTCTCAAGTCCAAGGAACTTGGAGAGCGTCCCCGCAAACCAACTTCCCGGGCTCTCGATTCTTCCATCATCCTCGATCAGTTCGAGCGGAAGGTAGTGACCGTCGAACGGCCGGAACGGCGGCTCAAGCTGGACACTGGTGACGATGGCCTTGCAACTTCGAGGTAGGCGGCTGATGAAGGTGAAGACTTGGTCCCGACGTTCCGGCTTGAGCGATTCAAGATTGTCCAAGATAAGGAGGCCGCATGAGTATTTTGACCATACGGGTGCAGAACCATCAAATGTAACGTTCTGCATTCTTTTGGTGCCACAGCTCGGCTTCATGCTCCAAGCTGAGCTTCTCTCCACGTGCCCATTCACGAATTGCAGCAAGAGGATCATCGAGGAATTGTGCCGCCACCTTTGCTTCTTCAAGCTTTTGCACGGCGATGTCACCTGAATAACTCCGTACGCCTGAGCCGCAGGTGAATCCCCGAATCACTTTTTCATCGCTGCCAAAGCGAGTCAGCACCATTTGAGTAAGCGTCGGCACAACAGGTTTGCCGAGCTCGTCCAAGAACGGTCGAGGCAAGCTGCTTGCAATCTTTCTTGCGCCTCTCAGCCCTGCGTTTTCGAGCCAGACCATAACCACATAAGGAGGCACAGCCACGATGAGCGAAAGGCAACCTCTGAACTGCAGTCGCCACCCTTCCTTCTCGTTGACAATCCATCGCCCGACTTCCTTCATGACCAAGTCCGGATGCTGTCCTGCCATGAGTGCCAGAACTCGCTCCGCCGCTTCATGCAATGAGGAGTCCTCGTCGATGAGTCTTGAGCCTGTGATTTTGGTTGCGTGAGAGGGATTGATTCGGCAGTAAACGGTTAGCGCCTCCTCCCAACAATAAGTGGCCATGACTTCGCCAGGGATCACTGCCTCCAACGGACTATCACTCCTCTCCTGCCCCTTCACTCGTGGGGCCAACTCACTGATTTCCATCCCAATCCCGAAGACTTAATACTCTCTGCTGGAGGACAACATGCAAATTACCGAGTAACGGCCGCGGATGGGGCTAGAGCTGCGGCGGACCAAAACGAAGTGCATCATCGGTCGCGGTCTGCAGCGGCTCTAGCCCCGTCGGAAGGTATTGCTTCAATCACTTCTCAACTGGTCGAACCGCCTGATCGGACATCCGGTCGCCAAACTGATACCCTTTTACCTGATCCTTGTCCTGATCTGGAGCAGGGACCTGCCGCCACGGTTCAAGTTTTTGTGCGCTGCCCACGCCAGCCGCTGCCCAACTCTGCCCAGCCTTGCGTGGATTTGGACTAGTCTTCTTGGGCAATGCCTGTAGTTTCCAATGCTCAAACCAATGCTTCCCAGCGCTTGAACATTTTGGGAGCCCGATTGCCGAAGAGTCGATTATGCTCATACTACGCGAGCCGCGAACTCGTCCCGCACGACATGCTTGACGACGTGAACCGCGCCAAGATCGTCATCACGAACTATCACGCCTTCATGCTGCGCGAGCGGATCGATCTCTCCAAGGGAGGACGCCAGCTCCTCCAAGGCCGCACCGGCGAAGCGCCTAAAACCCTGGAAACCGAAACCCAGATGCTCCAGCGCGTCATGCCCGACCTCATGGGCATGAAGAACGTGCTCGTGATCAACGACGAGGCCCATCACTGCTATCGCGAGAAGCCTGCCGACGACGCGGAGTTCACCGACGAGAAGGGCAACAAACTCACCGGCGATGAATTGAAGGACGCCAAGGTGAGGGCCAAGAAAGACAACGAAGCCGCCCGCGTCTGGATCTCCGGTCTGGAATCCGTGAACCGCAAGGTCGGCGTCGCCCGCGTCATGGACCTCTCCGCCACACCGTTTTTTCTGAGCGGCTCGGGATACGTGGAAGGCACGCTCTTCCCCTGGACCATGAGTGACTTCTCCCTCATGGACGCCATCGAGTGCGGGATCGTCAAGCTACCCCGCGTGCCGGTGGCACAAAATCTTGTCGGCGCGACGGACGACGAGATGCCGATATTCCGCGAGTTATGGAAACACATCCGCACGAAGATGCCCAAGAAAGGTCGTGGCGCCGGTGAGGAACTCGACCCGCTCAAACTCCCCACCCTGCTCAAGACCGCGCTTGAAGCCCTCTACGGCCACTACGAGAAGACTTTCAAGCTCTGGGAGGCTGAGGGTAATACCGTCCCGCCCTGTTTTATTGTCGTCTGCAACAACACCGCCACCTCGAAGCTGGTATATGACTACATCTCCGGCTTCCACCAAAAGCACGAGAACGGGACCATCTCTCTGGTAAATGGTCGTCTCGCACTCTTCCGCAATTTCGACGAAACCACCGGCAATCCTCTCCCGCGCCCCAACACACTCCTCATCGACAGCGAGCAACTCGAATCCGGCGACGCCCTCGACGACAACGTCCGCGCCATGGCCACCGATGAAATCGAGCGGTTCCGCCGCGACATCATCGAGCGCAAGAAAGACGCCCATGCCGCCGACAACCTCACCGACCAGGACTTGCTGCGTGAGGTCATGAACACCGTTGGCAAGGAAGGCCAACTCGGCGCCGGCATCCGCTGCGTCGTCTCCGTCTCCATGCTCACGGAAGGCTGGGACGCGAACAACGTCACCCACGTCCTCGGTGTCCGCGCTTTCGGCACCCAGCTTCTCTGCGAGCAGGTCATTGGCCGCGCCCTGCGCCGCCTGTCTTACGATCTCAACGACGAGAACCTTTTCAACGTCGAGTATGCCGATGTGCTCGGCATTCCCTTCGACTTCACGGCCAAGCCGGTCATCGCCCCACCCAAACCGCCGCCGCTCCACCTGTTCGGCCAGCTCAAGCGCGTCACCAAGCAATGGCTCGACACCTGTCTCCAGTGCAAAGGCAGCACCTACCCGGCGCTGCTCATGTATCAGGAACTCGCCGACATCGCCTGCGAGCGCATCACCGCCGGCATCACCCGCGCCTTCGTGGGCGAGCGCCCCATCAAAGCCCTGCTCGATCCCTACAATCCCACCGGCTCCACCAATCACGTCCGGTTCAACACCTCGAAGACCGACCGCTGGGACACCAAGGGGCCGCCGCCCAAGTGCCACATCAACTGGGTCGTGCTGGACAGCGATTGGGAAGCCGAGTTCTGCCGCGTGGCCAAGGCGCACTCGAAAGTCGTCGCCTACGTGAAGAACCACAACCTCGGTCTGGAAGTGCCCTACCGACACGCCTCCGAAATGCGGAAGTATCTGCCGGACTTCATCGTCCTCGTGGACGACGGCCATCCGCCGCACGCGGACGGCACGCCTGACCTGCTGCACCTCATCGTCGAGATCAAAGGCTACCGGGGCGAAGACGCGAAGGAGAAAGCCTCCACCATGAAGACCTACTGGGTGCCCGGCGTGAACCACCTCGGCTCGCATGGCCGCTGGGCCTTTGCCGAGTTCTGCGATGTCTATGAAATCGAGTCCGATTTCGCTACCAAGGTCGAAGGCGAGTTCAACAAGATGCTCGTCGGGGTCACGGACCCGAAGCAATAACGCCCATGCCGCCCACTCGCCTCCGAATCTTCATTAGCAGCGTGCAGAAGGAGTTTTCCCGGGAGCGGGCGGCCCTGCGCGACTACCTGCGCGGAGATGCCCTGATGCGGCGTTTCTTCGAGCCGTTTTTGTTTGAAGATGTCCCCGCCGCCGACCGCCGGGCCGACGAGGTGTATCTCGACGAGGTCGGGCGCTGCGACGTTTACCTCGGGCTCTTCGGGAACGATTACGGTTTCGGGGACGCCGCCGGTCTTTCACCCACCGAGCGGGAGTTCGATCTCGCCACCGGGCACCACAAGCACCGGTTGATTTTCGTCAAGGGCACCGGCAGGCAGGCCCGCCACGCCAAAATACAGGCGCTCATGCGGCGGGCTGAGGCGCAATTGATCCGCCGCCGCTTCAGCAGCACGCCCGAACTCATCGCCGGCGTCTATGCTGCGCTGGTGCTTTATCTGGAGGATCGGAAACTCATCCGCAGCGGCCCTTTCGACTCCACGGTGAGCCCCGAAGCCGGACTGAAGGATCTCTCCGACGAAAAGATCCGCCGCTTCGTCGGCATCGCCCGTCGCGCCCGCGGGTCTCCCCTCGCCGAGGACACCGAGCCCGGCCTGGTGCTGGAGCACCTCCATTTGCTCAAGGAAGGCCGGCCAACCCACGCCGCGCTCCTGCTTTTCGGGCTCGAGCCGCAGCCCTTTGTCATTTCGTCGGAGATCAAGTGCGCCCATTTCCACGGCACCCGGGTCGCCAAGCCGATTCCTTTCTACCGGGTTTACACCGGCACGGTCTTCGACCTCGTGGATCAGGCCGTCGATTTCGTGCTCTCCAAGATCAACCTCGCCGTGGGCACCCAGGCCGAGAGCAACTAGGCCCCGGTCGCCTACGAGATGCCGCCCGAGGTGGTGCGCGAGGCCATCGTCAACGCCGTCGCCCACCGCGACTACGCCAGCCACGGCAGTGTGCAGGTGATGCTCTTCGCCGACCGCTTGGAGGTTTGGAATCCGGGCACCTTGCCACCGACCCTGACGTTGGAGCAACTCCGGCACCCGCACGGCTCCGTGCCAGGCAACCCGCTGCTCGCCGAGCCGCTCTACCTGACCCAATACATTGAGCGCATGGGCACCGGCACCGGCGACATGATCGAACGCTGCCGGAGTGCCGGCCTGCCCGAGCCAGAGTTCGCCCTCACCGACGGCTTCATCATCACCCTCCGCCGCAAGCCCGAACTCGCCTTTGCCGCCGTGGGAGGAAACGCCGCCGGGCGAGCCGCCCCACCCGTCGCCGGTGAAGTCGCCGGTGAAGTCGCAGGGCAAGTCGTGGAGGAAGTCAGGCGAGTGGTTCTTGTCCTTCACGGCGAACAATCGCGCAAACAACTCCAAGAAGCCCTCTTCTTGAAAGGCCGGGCCAATTTCGAGGAACGCTACTTAAAGCCGGCCGTGGAAGCTGGTCTCGTTGAGCCTACCCTCCCCAATAAGCCCAACAGCCGCCTGCAGAAATACCGCCTCACCCCCAAGGGCCGCACTTGGCTCGAGAATGCCAAGGCGAAATCCCTTTCTTCCTGATTCAACCTTCATCCTTTCCGCATTCATGGCCAAGAAATCTCCCACTCTCAAATCCGTAGAGACTCTCAAGCACGATGCCGCCAAGCGGAAGAACATCCCCACCGCGGAGCACCAATCCGTGCTCATGCCGAACGATGCCAGTCCCCGCCCGTTAAAGTATCCCCGCAACACCGACCTCGATCCCCAGGTCGTCTGGCGCGGGAAGGATGAGCAGGACTGGAGCGACCTCGTCGTCCACGCCCCGCCGCTTTACATTCAGGAAAAGGTCCACCCCAAGGCCCTCATTGACGATCTGCTCCGTCAATCGAAGGAGAGCGCCCCGTCCATCCAGTTCGACCTCTTCAACGACTTCAACGGCATCCCCAAGGGCGCGGACAAGACCGAGTTCTACGCCCACGACCAGAACTGGTCCAACCGCATGATCCTCGGCGACTCGCTCCAGGTCATGGCCAGCCTGGCCGAGCGCGAGGGCCTTCGCGGCAAGGTGCAGTGCATCTACTTCGACCCGCCCTACGGCATCAAGTTCAACAGCAACTTCCAGTTTCGTGCAGATCGGCGATGAAAATGTCCACCGTGTCCGGGCGGTGATGGATGAGGTGTTTGGGGAGGACAATTTTGCAGGTCAGATCGCATTTAGGAAAACAGGGGCATTCGAGAGCACGCTGCTCGGACAAACCACGGATTACCTTCTTTGGTTTGGAAAGCACAAAGGCTCGATGAAATATCGCCAGCCCTTGAAGCCAAAGACCTTCGATGAAGGGTCGGGCCAGTATTACAAATGGGTAGAAACAGCCGACGGAACGCAGCGGTCATTAACGAAAGCGGAAAGAGACGACCTCACATTGCTTCCAGCCGGGTCGAAACTCTTTCTGATGTCACCGCTTTCTTCGGCAGGACCGTCCGGTAATCCATTTGATTTCACTTTTGAAGGCACGACATATACATGTGATTCCGGGTCGCATTGGAAAACCACAGCGAAGGGCTTGTCCAATCTGCGTTTCTCAGGCCGGTTGAACGGAGCTGGGAAACGTATCTACTATGTTCGGTATCTGGACGATTTTGCCGTGAGTCCGTTCGATAACGTGTGGGCTGACACGGTGGCTGGAGGATATTCGGGGTCCAGCATTTATGTGGTCCAGACAAGCGCCAAAGTTATTCAACGCTGCCTCCTCATGGCGACGGACCCCGGCGACCTCGTGCTCGACCCGACCTGCGGTTCCGGCACCACCGCCACCGTCGCCGAGCAATGGGGCCGACGCTGGATCACGATTGACACCTCGCGGGTGGCGCTGGCGCTGGCCCGTGCCCGCATCATGGGCGCGCGTTATCCCTTTTACCTGCTGGCCGATAGTGAGGAAGGCAGAAGGATGAACTATGAATTAAGAAGGAAAGGCGGCGGAGACCCTTCATCCTTCAACCTTCCTACTTCATCCTTTCAGCACAACATCCGCCACGGCTTCGTCTATGAGCGCGTGCCGCACATCACCCTCAAGTCCATCGCCAACAACGCGGAGATCGATGTCATCTGGGAGAAGTGGCAGGCGAAGCTCGCTCCGCTCGCTGAAAGGATGAAGGATGAATGCAGAAGGATGAAGGAGCAGAAGGGAGCCAAGTTTCATACTTCATCATTCATCCTTCGGACTTCCTTCGCCGAATGGGAAATCCCGCGTGAATCGGGCGAGGAATGGTCCGAAGAACTAAAGCGTCTCCATGCCGAGTGGTCGAAGGCGAAGATTGCCCGGCAGCAGGCAATCGACAAGTCCATCGCCGCCAAGGCCGAGTTTGAATACCTATACGACAAGCCCTACGACGACAAGAAGAAGGTCCGCGTCGCCGGTCCCTTTACCGTGGAGAGCCTCAGCCCCCACCGCGTGCTGGGCGTGGATGAGGACGATGAATTGATCGACACACTGAAGGAGGACAGCCCCGAATACGGTGCCCGGCAGTCCTTCCCCCAGATGATCCTGGAGAACCTCAAGACCGCCGGGGTTCAGCAGGCGCACAAGGAGGACCGGATCACCTTCACCGCCCTCACCCTCTGGCCGGGCGAGGGCCGCGTCTGCGCCGAAGGACGCTACGTGGCCAAGGATGAAGGCAGAAGTATGAAGGATGAAACGGGGAAAGAAGCAGCGAAGGCGGATTCGGACCTTCATAATTCATCCTTCATCCCTCATACTTCCGAAAAACGCGCCGGCATATTCATCGGCCCCGAGTTCGGCACCGTGCAGCGCGCCGACCTGGTGGAAGCCGCCCGCGAATGCGGCGATGCCGGATTCGATGTGCTCATCGCCTGCGCCTTCAACTACGAGGCACACGCCACGGAGTTCAGCAAGCTGGGCCGCATCCCCGTGCTCAAAGCCCGCATGAACGCCGACCTCCACATGGCCGAGGACCTCAAGAAC
>CAMBEJ010000166.1 GCA_945865375.1 Akkermansia muciniphila
GTCGGCATTTTTGCGAACTGCTGGCGGAACTGGTTCCTCGATTTCATCTGCGCCTCCATTGTCTCGTGCTCTGGACAATCATTACCACCTGCTTCTTGAGGCTGTGCAGAAGGTGAAGTGCGAACCGTGGGAGACATTTCGAGGCCGCCACGGGGATCGTGGGCGGGACTTGGTGCTCTTTCTGGGACGCAGAATGTGCGGGCTCGAGTTGAAAGAACTGGCGCGGGAATCAGGCTTGGCGGCATACGCCGGGGTGGCGATGGCTGTAAAGCGATATGAAGCCCTTCGCGACCGGGACCCCGTCGAACAAGCGTGCTTCAGACAAGTGGTCGAATTGTTGAATGTTAAGATGTGTCCCGAGGACACATCGCCCGGATCTTTGGCAACCTTCCGCCGTGATTTTGAAAGCGCACCCTGCTGGGACGCCGATAGCGCTTCGTTTCTTGACTGATTGCTAAGTTAGCTTATAAATCGGTCGTGAGCCCCGCGCCTCAACCCATTCCGCGCCATCTCAAGGCCGTCGCTCTGCGTCATCTGCTTGGGTTTCCCGCGATCGCAATCACAGGTCCTCGGCAATCGGGGAAGACGACTTTGGCCCGCGAACTCGGCGGGGACCGCCCTTACGCCAGCTTGGAAAACCCGGACATGCGTCGCTTCGCGGAGGAAGACCCACGCGGCTTCCTCTCCCAGTTCCCTGATGGAGCCGTGCTCGATGAAATCCAACGTTGCCCACCTCTTTTTTCCTATTTGCAGGGGATTCTCGACGCCGACCGCCGCATGGGCCGCTTCATCCTGACCGGTTCCCAACAGTTCGGCATGATCGAGGCCATCACCCAATCGCTGGCCGGCCGTGTCTCATTGCTCAGCCTCTGGCCCTTTTCTCTGGCCGAACTGCAGGACGCCGACCGCGCTCCGGCTTCCCTCGATGCCCTGCTCCATTCCGGCCTGTTTCCTCCCATCCACGACCGCCCGGTGGATCCGGATGCATGGCTCCAGAGCTACGTCGCCACCTACCTGGAGCGCGATGTCCGCATGTCGGCCAAGGTTCAGGATCTTTCTGCATTCCAGCGCTTCCTTCAGTTGTGCGCCGGTCGTGTCGGCCAATTGATCAATCTCTCATCGCTTGCGTGCGACACCGGTATCAGCCGCGCTACCGCCGAAGCTTGGCTGTCCGTTCTCCAAGCCGGATTCCTCGTATTTCTCGCCCGCCCCCACTTCGCCAACATCTCGAAACGCCTGATCAAGGCTCCCAAGATTTACTTCACCGATCCCGGCCTTGCCGCATGGCTTATTGGCATCCGCACCGTCGAGCATCTCCGCACCCATCCGCTTCGTGGGGCCATCTTCGAAAACTGGGTAATGACCGAACTCGCCAAGGTGGCTGCCAACGCCGGACGGGTGCCTGCCATCGGCTTCCTCCGTGATAAAGAAGGCCATGAAATCGACGCCATTATCGAATGTGGCAACGTCCTCCAAGTGATCGAAGCAAAATCGGGCCAAACCGTCCCATCCGACGCCTTCAAAGGCCTGGATTTCTGGCAACCAAAACTCCAGCCCGGCAAAACAACCCGCTCCTGGCTGGTCTATGGCGGCGACACTGCACAGCACCGTCAAAATGCCACCGTCCTCCCCTGGCATGGCCTCGCCCCATTGCTCCGCGAACTCTGACTTCCTTTTTTTCATTCGATATGGCCGGACCCAGGAAGGCGCCGGACGACTGCATTTCTGAGCATCTTCGGGTTCCGAACAATGATTTCCTCTTCCTATCGTAGATTGTGAAGGCCCATGCGACCTCCAACAGACAGACTCTGAACTCAGCAAAACGACCCTGTTCAGCCTGATGCTCGAGCAACTCCAATTCCCTGCTCCGACTCTTACTCCTACTCGTACTCGTAATCGTACTCGTAATCGTAATCGTAATCGTAATCGTAATCGTAATCGTAATCCACCCCTCTGTTTCAAGGGCAACACCCGAGGATTACGATTACGAGAAATGGAGGAATTGGGGTTGTGCGCCCAGATCACGATTTCAACCGATTTTACTGAGGTCTGAGAATCCGACGGGATGTTTTCCGGTTCTTCAAGGATCTTCCTATCCCACCCTTCTTTTAGACAGCGAATACAACTTCGGGATGCACCCCTTGCATCGTTTCTGTCGCCTCGGATTTTGACCTTTGCATTATACGCTTCACGGCTCACGTATTGGAGCCAATGCGGGATCTTTGGGAACGAACGCCATTCCCCATCTTTTGAGAGATGAGGAGTGGCTTTTTTCAGTTGGCATCCGTTTCGGGCTTTTTGAGTTGTCACTGGTTTTCGTAATACGGCATGAAAGCAGGTATACAATGAAGGAATTGGCTCAAACACGGTAGGGTTCCCAAAACCATGAAAACCCGCCCATTCCTTCTGGCCCTGACCATCGGCAGCCTGGCTTGGACGACCGTCCACAACCTCGCCCCACCAACCTATGAACCCTACTCCTTCATGACTCTGGCTGGGAGGGCGGATGGGACGGGGAGCGCCGCGCGGTTTTGTAGTCCTTAAAACCTCTTCTCATGATTCCCCGTAGCGCCGCCATTCTTCCCAAGTCCTGTGGTGCCTTGATCCCCTGAACCGTAGCAGCCGACGTCAGGAGGCTCTGAATTCTCACCGGAAATGAATGAGCCTCCTCACGTCGGCTGCTACGAGGTTCATGTCAGGGCGCTTGAAGTGCGCGGTATTCACCCGATCGCATCGCCTCGGCATTCTGCCGGATGTACGGCCAACACTTTTCCAGCGTGGGACGGTGGTTGGTCCAGAGTTCGAGGATAGCAAGTTTCCTTCCGGCGAAATTCTGCTGATGGCGCAGGTTCTTGTCGCAAATGATAAGGAGATAAAATCCGGCATCTTCGGCCGCACGGAGCAGATCGCCATTCTCCAGCTCCCTCCAGCCCATTCGCGCCGCCGTATGCACCTCGTGGCCGGGCAATGCGTGGCGCACCTGGACGGGCGTGCAGACGTCCAGCAGCACCTTCATCGGGCGAGCTCCGCCACAATTCGCTCCCACCCGTAGCGCAGGACACCAGTGGCTTGCTCGCGCGTAACACCTTCAAAGGTTTCCAGGAAGTAACCCAGGCTCAGACCGTCCGCCAGATAATCAAACAACGTCTGGACGGGCAGACGTGTGCCGCAAAAAACCGGCGTGCCGCCAAGGATGCCGGGATTCGACACCACCAAGCCAGCGGCGGCGGTCTTCATTTCGGCTACGGCGTTCATTAGTTAAAGGCTAATTCGACGAGATCCGAGTTACAAGTTCAGAGTCCGCAAGTTGAGAACGGGAGAGGTGGTTCACGGCTTGCTCGGCGCAGAACCGGGCACGCTGGAGCGCCTCGTCGGCGGGGATCAGGCCTTTGTCAGCGGCGAGGAACAGCGACGCCGAAAGCTGCATCCAAGCGGCCGTGTAGTTTGGATCGAGCGCCACCGCGCGCTCGAATCCATGGATCGCATTTGAGAATCCTGTCGCCGAAAAATCTACGCCCATCTTCCCAGCGCGTTCGAAAGCCTGCCAGGCGGCGTAGTTCGTGGTCCCGGATTTTTCAAAGGGACTCGCGTTCAGGTGGGTGAGCGCGGCGCGGCGGTCGCGTTCGTTTTTAATAACGAGAGCGCCGAGGCCCACAAGCGCGATAACCACGGCCATTTTCCAGGTCCACGCCCAGCCGCGTTTCACAGAACGCCGCCGCTTCACGGACTTGCCGGCGTCCAGCAATCTGAGGTCGGCCAGCATCGCCTCGGCGTTCCCGTAGCGCTCGCGCGCATCGGCCGCACAGGCCTGGACGAGGATCGTGTTCAACTCAAAAACCAACGCCGCATCCGGCCACTGCCGGAGGTCGGCGGGGAGTTCGGGATATTGGCGACGGTCGAGGCCGGTGCCTCGAAGAAACGGAAAGGATGCTCCTTTCCCAAGAACTACTTCTTCGTCCAAGGACCACCAGACGTCCAGTCTTCGTCAAGGTGGCGATTGCATGCAGGCGCGCCCAGGGGTGGAAGTAAAAACAGGCGCAATGATTCCACGACATCATTTAGGGATTCTGGCCGGGAGTCTTGAACGATGTTGTTAAGAAAAGGACGCCACTGAATTTGCCGCATGGCATCATCATAGAACCGGGGCGTGGGCCCCACGGGCTCGTCCTTGGGAAAGGCGGTCTTGCGCTGAGTGAAAGTTATGAGGTCGAGATCGCGGTGCTGAATGCCTTCCCAGGCGATGAAGAGCATTGCTCCCTTGAGAACGAAGTTCTTCCTGAGCAGTCGCTCAAACTTCCCAAGCTCTCGAAGCTCGTCCATGAAAAGCCGAACTTATCAAGCGTGTTGCAGCTTGTGGCTCGCCACGAATCGAATCTCAACACGCTTTTCCAAAGCGGAAGCGATGCGGCGCGGCATGGCCAGGGAATGCCCCTCATAATCCGCGTCTTCAAGTCGCGAAATGACAGATTGGATTGTGCCGACTTTTTTGGCGAGTTCCGCCTGAGAAAGTTTAGCCTTGGTGCGAAGCTCGTAAATCTTCCGAGCGATGTCAAGATTGGCGCGTTCCTGCTCGATCAAGTCAGTTATTTCCGGGTTGTTGCCGGCGAGTCTGTCCATGAGCGCGAACGCGTCACTGGTCGGTTTTTGAGTTCCTTGGCCAGACATCTTCGAGATAGTCTTCCCGTGTTCTCGACGTGGTCTCTCTTTTTCACATTGCTGTGGTAGGTCAGGTGTTGTTCTTCACGTAGGAGCGGATCTCTTCGTGATTGCCGACGCACATGAGAAAAAAATCTCCGCTTTCCGGCAGCGCGAGGATGCGCAGGTCCTGCCCTGCTCGGAATTCCAGGTAACGGCCAAAAGCTCTAACACTGACCCCTGAGTGGTGATGTGGGTTGCCGAGCGGCGCAACGAACGGTTCAACAGCAGCATCCACGCGCTGCCGCTGGCCTGGGGAAAGTTTTTTGTAACGCCGGTCGAATCCAGGCCGAGTGTAGATCATCGTCCGGGATTCCAGGGTTTGAGCTTACGCCCTTGGCGTGCTTTCCGGATCTCAGCCAGGTCCCGTTTCGCCGCACACTCCACTTCCTGCGGTGTCAGCTCGTACTCTTCGAAGGGACTGGGGGTGCCGACAAAAAAATTCCACGCGGCATCCTGGAGCGCCGCGGAAAAATCCTTGTAGCGGCCAAGCTTAACTTGCGTTTGCACGACCTCGCTGACTGGTTCAGAGAGGGTAACATTGTGTCTGCGCATGTCAGCACTTTATGCCACGATAGGACCACGAGCAATCAGTTTCGATTTTCGTATTTCCGGGGTCGGTTGGGCGCAAGGCTCGGGTTTCATCCGGGCTGAACTCCGTTGCGTTCACCCCCCTGTTGTGGACCCTCAGTTGAATCAGCCGGGGGCATTGGTGCCGGACGGCTTCAAGCCGCAGCCGATGGTTTTCCTGGTCGCTTGAACCGCGATCCAGGAAACTTAATCCTACCGCAAACCAGAGCAGTGAAGTGGCCGGGTCCCCGTCGTCCATGCTGCGGACTCCATTGCCTACCTGCACGGGAACCAGGCGCTCGCGCGACTTCCTTTCCGCTCGCACGGATTGCCACGTCGACGGACCATTCTTTTGAATCTTCGCGTGGCAATGAAAGCTTGAGCGTCTCGGTATTGCGAGACGCTCCACCTCGATCTTGTGGTCATCACCCTTCGAAAACCCAAGGAATCCGTGATATTTTACTCGCGATCAGGGGAAAATACTTGCATGTATGCGACGTGCAAGCGGCGAAATGGTCGTGAAAGCACGCCATTTAGGGTTTGGATATTGCTGCGTAAGTGATTATTAGTCAATTGGATGGGTTCTTAGCTCCCACGTAACCCATTGTGCTTCAGTGTAAAGACGGGTGCCACTATAGGCGAGAAACTCGATGAGTTCGCCCGCCGCCTTGCCCCAGCTATTTTGTTTTCGAACATACGCAACCAATTCGCGAAACTGATCCGGCTCCGGAAGTTTAAGTTCTTTCGATCTGATCTTCGCGCGGGCGATGCCACGGGTCGGATTCTTGGTCTGAATTTCAGAGGGCGCGACACGTTGAATCGCGTGATCGAAAATCAAGCGAACCGTATCGAGCGTGTTATTGAAATACTGGCTCGCAATTTCCCCATTGAGCTTCGCAGCCCAGTCGCTGCATTCGTCCTGGGTTATTTCATCGATTCGTTTCTTCCAGAGACCAGGCCAACTCAGTTCAATTTTTCGAACACAGGTCATCCGGTAATGCTTGCTCGTTGCCTTCACACCGGTGTCCTGTCCGACCGATTGGCTGGACGCGTCAACGGCCTCGGCGAAGGTGGGATACTGATCGGGAGAGGCTGAGGCTTCCTGTTGTTTCTTGAGAAAGTCGACAAGCCGAAGTTTGGCGGTCGTCCAGACGTCTGTCTCAAGACTTTGCCGAATAATCTTGCCCTCGGCCTTGACCCTTGCAAAATATGTCTCACTGCTTAGATATTGAAGCAGATTCGGGACCCTTGGGAAGGAACGCCATTTCCCGTCCTTTGAGAGACGGGATTTGTTATTTCCACTGGTTTTATCCTGGACCTGACCGGTCATGACTTGCATAGCGCTGTCATTATCCGGGATACAAATCCGGGGTACAACGACAAAATGCGGTGGTGATAGTTTCGTTGCAAGTGTTTCGAAGTCAACTAGTTGGTAGGATACCCAAGTGGCCAACGGGGGCAGACTGTAAATCTGCTGGCTTACGCCTTCGCTGGTTCGAATCCAGCTCCTACCACCATTTTTGTTCTTAAGCCCATCTGCCATCCGCCATCCGCCATCCGCCATCTACCATCTACCATCTGCCATCTACCACCCATGAGCGCCGAACAACGTCTTGCCGAACTTCACCTTGAGCTGCCCCCCGCGCCAAAGCCGATTGCGGTTTACAAACCCCTCGTCGTGGCTGGCAACATGGCGTATGTCTCCGGCCATGGGCCGCTACGTCCTGATAAAACCTTGATTGTGGGACGGGTGGGGAAGGACCTGGATTTGGAGCAAGGCAAAGCGGCGGCTCGTCAGGTCGGGTTGGCGATTCTCGCCACGCTCAGGTCTGAGTTAGGCAGTTTGGACCGCGTCAAACGATTGATCAAGGTTTTGGGCATGGTCAATTGCACGGATGATTTCCACCAGCAACCCGCCGTCATCAACGGTTGCAGCGAACTTTTTGTGGAGGTTTTTGGTTCTGAGAAGGGCATCGGCGCCCGCAGCGCGGTGGGGATGGGATCGCTCCCCGGCAACATAGCCGTGGAGATTGAGGCTATTTTTGAGTTGGAATGAGCCGGTCCGAGTGAACCACAGAGGCACAGAGATACAGAGAAGAACAGTTAATGAACCCGGACTTCTTTCCACCCAGTTTTCCCCTTCTGTATCTCTGTGTCTCCGTGGTTCAAATTTCAAATCTTTTTGGTTAGCCTTTGGACCCTTCTTCATCATGGCAGTCGGTGTCGAACGCGGCGGAAGTGCCGACGCCGTGTCTTCTCGTGTATGGGGACCGGATGCGGTGGAATATCGAGCGGATGGTTCGCCTAGCGGGTGGTCCTGACCGGTTGCGGCCCCACATCAAGACCCACAAACTGCCCGAGGTGCTGAAGTTCCATCTGGACGCCGGTGTCACGAAATTCAAATGCGCCACTGTGGCGGAGGCGGAGATTGCGGCGCAGGCGGGGGCGTCCGAGGTTTTGCTGGCGTATCAGCCCACAGGACCGAACCCGTTGAGGCTGCGGATGCTGTCGGATCTGCATCCTCGAACACAGTTTGGCGCGGTGGTGGATGATGCCGGACCTGTAAGGGCACTTTCGAATGCCTTCGCGGGAGCGTTGCGGCCGTTGGAGTTGTTTTTGGACACCGACTGCGGCATGCATCGAACCGGAATCGAACCGGGGGCGGGGGCTCTGGAATTGTATCGGTTCATGCGAAGTTTGAAGGGGGTTTGCGCCGCCGGATTGCACGTTTATGACGGGCACATCCAAGACGCGGATGTGGCGGTTCGGCGGGCTCGATGCGTGGAGGCATTCGAGCCGATTCGTGAGTTCAGAGAGGAGCTTGAGAAGGCGGGATTGCCTGTCAGGACTGTCATCGCGGGAGGGACCCCGACGTTTCCGATCCATGCTCTGGATGCGAGTGTCGAGTGCAGCCCCGGCACCTGTGTTTTGTGGGACTTTGGCTACGGCGACAAGTTTCAGGACATGCCGTTCCTTTACGGAGCTCTGGTCATGACTCGTGTCGTGAGCAAACCCGCTTCGAACCGGTTATGTCTGGATCTGGGGCACAAAGCCATTGCATCCGAGAATCCGCATCCACGAGTGCGCTTGATGGGCTTGGAGGAAGCGGTGCCTGTGATGCATAGCGAGGAGCATTTGGTGATCGAGACTCCACTGGCCTCGAACTACCGGATCGGGGACGTGGTGTATGGGGTTCCGCGGCACATCTGTCCCACGGTGGCCTTGTATTCCGAGGCGTATGCGGTCGAGAATGGGGTGGCGACGGGGCGATGGCTGGTGACGGCGCGCGCCCGTGTGATTTCGGTTTAATGAGGCGAATCACATGTTCGCAATCATCCAGCCTGGTCCATTGATTTTGTTGGCGCTGTCTGTGGTGGCTTTGGTGGTGCTCATCTCGCGGTTCAAGTGGCCTGCCTTTCTCGCGCTCTCAGTGGTTTCCTTGCTGGTCGGGATGGGAACCGGAATGCCCTTGCCGGACGTGGTGAAATCCTTTCAGGAAGGAATGGGGGCGATACTCAGCTCGATCGCCATGGTGGTAGGATTCGGTGCTCTGCTGGGAAAGCTCCTGTCTGAATCAGGGGGGGCCGAAGTGCTCGCGG
The DNA here is from genome assembly GCA_945865375.1 of Akkermansia muciniphila. Taxonomy (GTDB): domain Bacteria; phylum Verrucomicrobiota; class Verrucomicrobiia; order Limisphaerales; family F1-80-MAGS106; genus F1-80-MAGS106. Next base: position 8,865 of record CAMBEJ010000166.1, read on the forward strand.
GAACTCTGATCCGGGTCTTTGGGAAAGAGAATCTGCATTGGACAATGATGCTCCTGGGGTTTGTTGCGGGCATCCCCGTGTGGTTCACCGTGGGCGTGGTGCTGCTGGCGCCCGTGCTGTTCTCCCTGGTTCGAGAAACGGGGATTCCCTTGGTGCGTCTGATGGTTCCCTTGCTGGCGGGTTTATCCGTGGCTCACGGCCTCATCCCGCCGCACCCGGGGCCCATGGTCGCCATCGAGACGCTGAAGGCTGATGCCGGAAAAACCATTTTGTACTCGTTCCTGGTGGGTTTCCCAACGGCGGTTGTTGCGGGGCCCTTGATCGCTTCGATGTTGCAAAAACTCGGCGGCACGGTGGAGCTCCCGATGGTGATAAGCGGTTCATCCCGCACAGCGCGCCATCGGCGTCCGGGATTCTGGATGACGCTCCTGACGATCCTTCTTCCGGTGCTCCTGATGACCCTCGCAACGGTTGCGGATCTGTCTTTTCCAAAGCGCAGTGTCGTGCGCGCGGTGTTTGACTTCCTAGGGAGTCCGTTGGTGGCGATGATGGCGGCGGTGTTGTTCGCTTTTTTTTCTTTCGGCGTTCGTTGCGGGTTTGACAGGCAGGAGATCGCGAGATTCTGCGAAACATCCCTTGGACCCGTGGCGGCCGTGCTCTTGGTGGTGGGAGCGGGCGGGGGTTTTAACCGTGTTCTGGTGAACAGCGGGATTGGGAAAATGATTGCTGAAGCAGCGCAGGAGGCTTCGCTGTCGCCTCTGATCCTGGGATGGTTGGTTGCGGCATTGATCCGGGTGGCCACAGGCTCGGCCACCGTGGCGATCAGCACCGCAGCGGGGATCATGGTGCCTGTCGTGGCCGGAATGCCAGAGGTGAATCTGGAGCTATTAGTCATCGCGATGGGAGCGGGTTCGTTGATCTTGTCGCATTTGAACGACGGCGGCTTTTGGTTTGTGAAGGAATATTTTGGACTCAGCGTGGCGCAGACCTTCAAGACCTGGACCGTGGTGGAGACCGTGGTGTCGGTGGTGGCCCTGGTTTTGACGCTGGCGTTGGATTGGATTTTGTGACTCGGGCCGGGGAGTGAACCGCGGAAATTGGTCCGAAAGGAGACCGAATCAGGGCATGTTAGCCTTAATCCGGTCGCTCGTTTAACCGCAAAGAACGCAAAGGGAAATAATTGCAAAAATGGTGAGTATTCAGGGCATCAACGAACAGATGGGTATCATGCGATTCTCACGACTCCCCAAGTTATTGTCTTTGTGTTCTCTGCGTTCTTTGCGGTTAATTCAACGGCTCTTTCCAGATTTGGAAAAGCGGTTCGCCGGTTGGATTTCATTTTCGGTTTTCTTTCGGTTCGATTCCGTGGTTATGCTTTCTAATCTTTGCGGTTAAAGTTTTTGTTATGTGGATTTTTGATGCGCATCTTGATCTGTCTATGAACGCGATGGAATGGAACCGCGATTTGACGCGGCCCATTGAGGAAGTCCGGGCCCGTGAGCGCGGGCTCGAGGACAAGAAGGATCGCGGAAAAGGGACGGTGACATTGCCTGAGATGCGGCGGGGCCGGGTTGGGATCTGTGTGGCCACTCAGATTGCGCGGTTTGTCGCCCCGGACAACTCCCTGCCGGGTTGGTTTTCAGCACAGCAGGCGTGGTCGCAGACCCAGGGGCAGCTTGCGTGGTATCGCGCGATGGAGGAATCCGGGCAGATGATTCAGATTCGCGATCGAGCTGGGCTTGAAACTCAAATTGGCGTTTGGGAGGCCGAACCGCCGGTGGAGGCGCCCGTGGGGTATATCCTCAGTTTGGAAGGGGCGGACTCGATTTTGACACCCCGCCATTTGGAGCGGGCCTGGGAGCAAGGATTGCGCGCGGTGGGGCCTGCGCATTATGGTCCAGGGCGTTACGCGATGGGCACCGATGCGACGGGCGGGTTGAGGCCCGGCGGGCGTGAATTATTGAAGGAAATGGGAAGGCTGGGGATCATTCTGGATGTGACGCATCTGTGCGACGACAGCCTTGCTGAGGCGTTGGAGTGGTATGAAGGCCCCTTGTGGGCGAGCCATTCGAACTGCCGTGCCCTTGTGCCGCACAACCGCCAGTTCAGCGACAAACAGCTACGATTGCTGATCCAACGCGGCGCGGTGTTGGGCGGCGTGTTGGATGCCTGGATGCTCATCCCCGGCTGGGTTCGCGGGACCACGACACCAGAAAGCTCGGGCGTGGCGTTGAGGCATGTGGTGGATCACATCGATCACGTCTGTCAGGTGGCGGGCAATGCGGACCATTCGGGCATAGGATCCGATCTGGACGGCGCGTTTGGCCGCGAGCAATCGCCGGGTGATCTGGACACCATAGCGGACCTCAACAAGATGGTGGAGTTATTCCTTGAGCGCGGGTATTCGCGAATGGACATCGACAAAATCATGCACGGCAATTTCGTGCGTTTCCTGCGCCATTCCTGGAGTTGATCTGCCAAAGTGAGAATTGTTGCCCACCGGGGGAGCGCTTGGTTTTCGTGGGGAACTCGCGCCCGATGGGGGGATCCTCGTGCCGTTTGCAGGTCCGGTGCCGTTGCCGCTAGGCTCATCCCTTGTCATCCAAGTATTTCCATAACCCTTTGAATCGGCGGAATCGGGAGCATTGTTGGACTTTTTTAAGCCCTCCATCCAGGTAGTAGTTCGCCTCAAACTCAACCTTTCCTACTTTATCTCCAATCTGCCCTTTGCTCGTGCTGAGGATCGTTAGGAAAATCCATTTGGGCAGCTTGATCCCGTCCTGTAGATCCTCTTTCAAGTCGGGTGTTTTGACATCGGGATGAGTTGTGTCGACCAGGTAGTCCGCGAGCCTGAAAAAATAGGCGCTGTAGCGGGAGCGCAGGAGTTGCTCTGCGGTTTCAGGAAAGGCTTTCCGGGAGTGGAAAGGACCGCAGCATAAGCCGTAAATCTCGCGGCTTTTGCAGGGGCACAGGGATTGATCTCGGGTGCGGGGCGGATGTTCTCGATCCATGGTGCCATTAAAGGCTTTCTTCGACAGCTTGGAAAGGATTCAGTACGCGGAGCGACTGCGGGTGCAACTCACGGTTTCCGGGAGGTGTCGTTCGGAGGACAATACCTACCGCAGAATGGGAAGAGTTTTAACCACGGATAACACGGATAGCACGGATAAAGTACCCATCTCAGCTCCCTTTCCTCATCCGTGTTATCCGTGTCATCCGTGGTGTCACTTCAGCGTGGTTAAGCGGCGGGATACCCGCGTCAGGGGAGGCGACCTCGGATAACGTGAGTTGCACCCCAG
>CAMBEJ010000167.1 GCA_945865375.1 Akkermansia muciniphila
AATCAAGTGATGAAAAGTCAGGTTCGATTCGAGCGGCGAAGCGAGCCTTCAGTCAGTTCGATTAGACCCTACTTGAAAGAGAAAAAAGTTGGGACGGCAACGTTTTGCCGCTTGACCGTGTGCCCTAATGGGTGACCCCTTGATCTTACACATTCGAGAGGCGGCCAGGTCACTCTGCATCGACTCCAAGCGGATTCTCTCAAGTAAAATCGATTCCGGACTTTGCAACCGTAATACCCATGGCACACTTCGGCATGCAACTGGGCCTTGAAGGAAAACACATCGCGGTGTTCGGGTCATCGAATGGAATCGGGCACGCCATCGCCTTGGGATTCAGAGCCGAAGGTTGTTGCGTCAAGGGCTTCGATCGGACAACTCGCGAGGGAATCGAGACCGTCGAAGGACACGTCGCCTCCGGTAGGCAAACCTCAACCACACAAGGCTCATGAAAGTCATCATCACAGGCGGAGGCGGTTTCCTTGGTTCTCAGCTTTGCCAAAGGCTTCTGCAACGTGGACAGCTCACGGGGCCTTCTGGCACGCCCGTAGAAATCGCGCAGATCGTGCTGCTGGACGCTTTCTTTTCTCGACCGAGCGCCAATTCGCGGGTCCGCCAAGTCGTTGGCGATGTCTCCGATCGGGACACCATCCGCGCCGCGTTCACCACAGAGTCGGCCATGGCAGTCTTTCACCTGGCATCCATGGTCAGCGGGGAATGTGAGGAACGGTTCGATGACGCGTTGCGGGTCAATTTGGATGGCGGTCGTCTTATCTTCGAGGCAGCCCGCGCCGCAAAGGATCGGCCTCGCGTGATTTTTGCCAGTAGCATCGCCTGCTACGGCGGGAATGCCATGCAAGACCCCAACACGGACAGGACCAAACTCACGCCGCAAACCACCTACGGCATGACCAAAGCCGTATGCGAACTTCTCATCAACGATCACTCACGCCGAGGTCACTTTGACGGTCGATCTGCCAGACTTCCAACCGTCATCGTCCGACCAGGTAAACCCAACGCGGCCGCCTCAAGCTGGGCCAGTGGCATGTTTCGGGAACCCTTAAGCGGAGTCACTTGCGCGTTACCCGTCCGCCGTGATCAACGTCATCCCATGACGAGCTACCGCACGGTCATCGATTCATTGATAGCTCTTCACGAGGTTCCAGAAAGCCAACTCGAGGAAGATCGGGCCTATGTCCTTCCCGCACACCAGGTGACGCCACTTCTGGCCGAGTCGGTAATCCAACAGGTTGCCCAAGAACGTGGACTCAAGTTGGGATCGATCGCCGATGCCTTCGATGCGCGGATCCAGGGCATAGTCAGCAACTGGCCTGTAAGCGTCGACGGTTCCAGGGCCGTTGCCCTCGGACTCCCTCAACCGCCCGCCCTCAAAATCATCGTCGAGCAATACCTTCAGGACTTCCTGACAAAGTAACCTCAGACCTCAGTGAAATCGGTTGAAATCATTATCTGGACGCGCAACCCCAATTCCTCCATTTTTCGTAATCTTAATCGTAATCCTCGGGTGTTGCCCTTGAAAGAGAGGGGTGGATTACAATTACGATTACGATTAAGAGCAGGGAATTGGAGTTGCTCGAGCATCAGGCTAAACAGGGTCGTTTTGCTGAGTTCAGAACCTGGGTCACACATCTCAACATTCGACAAGTGATTTGGAGACCAACTCACTGAGAGGGCTGGTCGCATGGCCGACCCCTGCGAATTGAGCGGACCGGCGGGTGGTTTCATAACACCAGTCGCCGCAACACGGCGATTTTATACCCAGTGCGCTTCATGTCGCTGGGGCCGAGGAAAATCGAGCGGTAGAGGATCCACATGGGGCATCGTCCCATCCGCCATGCCAGACCCGATTTGAAATGGCGACGTGAAAAAAGCAGGTTTTGGGACACGAATCCATTGCGCGCCCAAAACCTGCTGTGACGACACCAGTGACGAAAGCCAATGAGACCTCGTCCCTGACTCTTGATTATTGGATCAAACGGAAGAACCTCTGCTCGCCTGAGGCCGGCGTGCTGAAAGTGCTGATCGCGCCAACGACGTTGGCCCATGGACCCGTGATCGTTGTTGCGCTCTGAAGTGCCGCAGCGTCGGTCCATGAAAGGACGACGCTGTCGCCCTGACGGGATACCGTGATCTTCGGCAACCCCGCGTTGAAACCGTAGATGCCCACGTCGTCAATTCCCCAGAACCAACTATCGGTGCCGGCCTGAGAAAAACGCAGGCGCACCTTCGCTTGGTTGTCCGCAGCCGTCAGCCGAAACCGTTCCACACGCTTGGACTCCTGAGTGTTGTCGTTGAGACGGCCGCTGAGGAAGGGCCCGAGTGACTCAATCGGTTTGGCCAAAATAAAATCACCGAATTTGCCGGCAGGAACACGTTCTCCAGTCGCCGGATCCGTCACCTTTGCGATGTCCCCCGCGGTTGTTGTCAGAGTCTTGACGGCATCTACAGAACCATCCGGCGCCAGGATGATGTCAGGGGCGTCGATCATGTAAAGAACGGGAAGCCAAGTCGTGCCTCCGTCGATGGAGTATTCGAGGCCTCCAAAACTGTCCTGGTTTTGTTGGTAATTGCTCTTGTAAAGGAGCCAGACATTGTTCTTTCCGCTCAGATTGAAATCAGGCGTTGCGATGTGTTGGATCTGGTTGCCGGTTCGCGAATCCGAGACGGCATACAGACTGTTGCCACTGACCACACTCGTGTCGTTCACACGGTCCGCCCCGAAGGCACCCAGAACATCGAAAGTCACCACCGTCCAGTTCAGATAGGAATCAGAACGGAAATCTGCTGGGTCCTCGACACCAGTGGCGCCATCCGTGTCATTGGTGGCGGTCCAATTTTTGGGAATCGTGCCGGGGGCGGTCGTTTCAAAATCTTCAAAAAACAGGGGCTGAGGAAGAACTCCCGTGACTTTGAAAGCGACTGGTTCTGAAAAGTCCGAGCCCGCTCCGCTAGCGTCCTTGTATTGAACAGACACATAATAGGTCTTCCCGGGAGCCACTCGCCCTAGCTTCACGCTCAGCGATGTCCGGCTTTTCGTCGAGGTGTAGCTTTCGATAATGCTCGCAAGGCCCTTCTCCGCGCTGAATGCGGAGGCATCTGAGATTTGCCAGACACTCACGCTGTGAGTTTGGGCGACAACACTTGGTGTGAAAGCCGATCCCGTGAAAGTAGAATCGCTAAAAAAACTGACTTCAGAGGGGACTGTGACGGAAGGCTTGCCCGCCTTGGTTTGTTGGATTGAATACAGCCCGAAGTTGTCGACCCCGAAGTACCAGCTCCCCGTGCCCGCCTGGGCAAAACGAAAACGTACTTTGGCCTGGTTATCGGCCTGGTCGAGCTTGAACAACTCAACGCGTTTGGACTCCACGGCATCGTCATTGATCCGCGCGCTGATAAAGGGCCCCAGGGTCGGCCACTTGTTGGTGGCCACACCGATGAACGCGCCGTAACGGCGGCCTACATCCTCTCCCGTGGTCGGGTCTAACAGGGCGGCGGTATCACCATTGGCTGAGTTCAGGGTCTCATAACCATCGATGCTGCCGTCCGCCGCCCTCTTGATGTCGGGCCCATCAATAAAGTAAACAATCGGGAGCCATGTCTTCCCTTGGTCAATGGAATATTCCACTGCACCGATGCTGTCCTGGTTCTGTTCATACATGCTATAGAACGACAAAAAGACATTAGATTTTGCAGTGAGATCGAAATCGGGTGAAAACAGGTATTGAACCTGGCTGCCGCCTCGGACGTCCGATTCCGCGTAGATGAACTTCCCTTTGGCGATACTGGTGACTAGAGCGCCGTTCACGAATTGATTCGGCGCCGTGGACAATCGCCTCGGCCCCTCCCAAGGATTCGACAAGACACGGTCAGTGGAGATGACCACCCAGTTCTTGTAGGAATCCGACTTGGGATCGTCTAGGTCTTCCCCTGGAGTGGCGTCATCCGTGAAATTCGTCACGGACCAACCCGGTGGGAGAGCCCCCTCCGCCACGGATTCGAAGGTTTCATTATACAGGGGTGCGGGCAAGGATATTTGGACTTGCGCCAGAGCGGCAACTCCTGGAGCCAGTAAAGCCCAGGCTGCTAAAAACAGGTGCGATTTTATTTTCATTCGAGGTTTCGGATTGACCAACAGTGATTTTGGTTGTGAGCGGTTCGGAATCGATGCGAGGGCTATTCGGTCCGGCGGGGAAGTTCCAGCGCTTCCTGGGCCGAGCGGTTCCCATTGTTTGCGGTCAACTCGATCACCGCGTCATCCACTAGGAATTTTATCTGGGGATCACTTTTAGGCTGGGCATCCTTTGCTTTAAATGGGCCCTGGAGACCAGCGGGAGCCTGCTCCACAGGCAAGGGTTGAGGAGGGGTCTCTTTCCCGGGGTATCCTGCCCCAAGAACCCACACGCACCAAAGCGCCCAAGCCGATAGCTGAGCTACTGAAACTCTCACCGTCGTCATGGGGGGCAATCCTTTAACATTGATCAGAACCCAAGCGCTTCGAGCAGCTCCTCGCTCGCCCGTGTAGTAGCGATAGTTCGCAGCGCTATTATTCATATAGCTTGATGCCGGACACGTTGCCGGGCACTCACGGCGTCTTGCGAACCTTGCTGTGCCGGTACCACTCCCACTCAAACCTGAAACCACTGTAAAGCGAGATCTCGAGCCCGCCTTTGCCTTGGGGGTTCCCAATCCACTGCTTCAACAATTGATACGGCTCTGGTTTCGTATGTTCTCCACGGTAGATCTTGGAGATGGATTGGAGCAAGAAAGAACGGTCGGAAAACGATGAGAAACGGCGATTGCCCCCTCGGTGGGCTTTCGACGGCCCACCGAGGGGCTCGATCCTCCAAACACGCCTTCAATGCGTCAATAGTCATCTCTGACCCCAATTTCACGCGCCCGCAAACTGGCGGCCGGAGTCGCCCTGCGCAGTTGAGAAGATCGAGCGGTGTAGCTGGCAGCCCAGCAGGGATGAAATGAGAACGACTGGGGTGCAACTCACGTTATCCGAGGTCGCCTCCCCTGACGCGTGTATCCCGCCGCTTAACCACGCTGAAGTGACACCACGGATGACACGAATAACACCGATGAGGAAAGGGAGCTGAGAGGGGTACTTTATCCGTGCTATCCGTGTCATCCGTGGTTAGGAACTCTTCCCATTTTGCGGTAGGTATTGTCCTCCGAACGACACCTCCCGGAAACCGTGAGTTGCACCCGAACGGCTGTGTTCCCACTGAAGTCCCTTGCACGAGAAGGCAGCTTCCTGTAGCAAATACCTCATCCATGTATCCTTCGCTCACCATCCTGCTCATGTTCGCCCTTTCCATTGGCTCGAGTATCGCGGCTGGCGTCCCTGACAACAGCCCCGAAACGGTCCGCCCCGTCCCACCACCTGGAAAGCCTGTCGCGCCCCAGGATCGGGAGGCCATCGAGTCGGGTTTGAAACAGTTGGAAGACAAGATCGGGGCGTTGCGAGAGTTGGCTCAATCGAAGCCTCTCGTCGCCCGCCTCCTGCCTGATGTCCAGATCTTCCACAAGGCCGTGCATGATGCCCTAGCCTATGACGAGATATTCAACCCCACCAATGAGATCGTCGCCGCCAAAGCCCTCATCGCCGCAGGCTTGGCCCGCGCCGAACAATTGCGCGATTCCAACCCTTCGTGGCTCAATTCAACCGGCCTCGTGGTCCGTGGCTATATCTCAAAAATTGATGGCTCCATCCAGCCTTACGGGCTCGTGGTTCCGTCCACGTACCAGGCCTCCGGGGCGCAGAAGCACCGGCTCGACGCCTGGTTTCATGGACGCGGAGAGACCTTGAGTGAGCTGAACTTCCTGAACGAGCGACTCAAATCCCCGGGAGAATTTACCCCCGTGGACACCCTGGTGCTGCACCTCTATGGACGTTATTGCAACGCCAACAAGTTTGCCGGTGAAATCGATTTGTTCGAAGCGCTGGACCATGTCAAAACTCATTACCGGGTGGATGACAATCGACTGGTGATCAGGGGCTTTTCGATGGGTGGCGCCGCGTGCTGGCAGTTTGCCGCGCATTACGCCGGTAAATGGGCCGCAGCCGCGCCCGGCGCAGGGTTCTCTGAGACACCCGACTTTCTGAAAGTCTTCCAAAAGGAAACCCTCGCCCCCACCTGGTACGAAAAAAAGCTCTGGCACATGTACGACTGCACCGATTATGCGCTCAATTTCTTCAATTGCCCCACTGTCGCCTACAGCGGCGAGGTGGACAGCCAGAAGCAGGCGGCCGACATGATGGCCGCCGCCATGAAGACTCATGGAATCGACCTGATCCACATCATCGGCCCAGCGACGGCGCATCGATACCATCCCGATTCGAAGATCGAAATCAACCGGCGCATCGATGCGATCGCGATGCGAGGCCGGGACCCGGTCCCGCGCAAGGTTCGATTCCAAACCTACACCCTGCGTTACAATGAGATGCTCTGGGTGCGCTTGGATGCCCTGGACGCCCATTGGGAGGAAGCACGAGTGGACGCCGAGATCGTCAATGACCACCACATCGTGGCCAAGACTAAAAATGCGCGCGCCTTGTCCTTCATCATGCAGCCCGGATCCTGCCCCTTGGATATGACTCAACCGCAGACTATCGAGCTCGACGGTCAGACTCTCAATGCGCCGAAGCCGGGGTCGGATCGTTCCTGGAACGTCCATTTTCGCAAATTGGACAACCGATGGGTATCGGTGGCCTCGCTCGCCTCCTCGGGTTTGGAGAAAGCACCTGGGCTCCAGGGGCCGATCGACGATGCTTTTATGGACAGCTTCATCATGGTCACTCCATCGGGATCCCCACTTCATAACCAGTCAGGGTCGTGGGCTCTTGCCGAACAGCAGCGCGCTTTCAAACATTGGCGGAGCCAATTCCGAGGCGAGGCCCGCCAGGTCGCCGACACCGCTGTCACACCGGAACTGATCGCCAAACACAACCTCGTTCTTTGGGGCGATCCTTCCAGCAATAAAGTGTTGCGCGATATCGCGGATAAACTGCCCATCTCCTGGACAGCGGATTCGATCGTGGTCGGCCCCAACAAATATGACACGTCGAACCACGCGCTCATCATGATTTATCCGAATCCACTCAACCCAAAGCGTTACGTCGTGTTGAACAGCGGGTTCACTTTCCGTGATTACGATTACCTCAACAACGCTCGACAGGTCTCCAAGCTGCCGGACTATGCGGTCATCGACCTCTCGATACCACCCAACTCAAGATATCCTGGCAAAGTCGTGGACGCTGGCTTCTTTGGAGAACGTTGGGAGCTGAAACAACCGAATTCAATAGCACCATGATCAAAATCCAATCCCTTCGCCCAAACCGCGTATCACATTTAATCGCGCTCACCTCGATAGGCATCGCCTTGGCCGCCTTGGCCGCTGAAAGCAATCCGAAATCGTGGCGCGACCAGCATCGGATCATCGACCTCCACCAGCACATCACCACAAAAGGGGAGTTTTACGACCGTGCAATCCGGGTTATGGACCGCAGCGGAGTGGGGATAGCCGTCAACCTGACAAGTGAAACCACCACCCACGCGCCGGGCGAAAAGTCGGGGTTTGAGAAAGCCAAGAATATAGCGGACCAGTTGTATCCTGGCCGGTTCATCCACTACATGAACCTGGACTACAAGGGCTGGGATGAGCCCGATTTTTCGGAGAAAGCGGTGAAGCAGATTGAGGAAGGCCACCGCATCGGGGCGGCAGGATTGAAGGAGTACAAGCGCCTCGGACTCACGCTGCGCGACAAGGCTGGGAAACTCTTGCTGATCGATGATCCCAAACTCGATCCCGTCTGGCGGCGCTGTGGGGAACTTGACATGCCGGTGTCCATCCATGTGGCCGATCCGCGAGCCTTCTGGCTGCCTTACGACGCCAATAACGAACGATGGAAGGAACTCAAGGACCATCGCGGTTGGTGGTTCGGTGACCCAGCCATCTACCCGCCGCGCGAAGAACTGTTGGCCGCCCTCGACAGAGTCATCGCTCGAAACCCAGGCACCACGTTTGTGTGCGTGCATTTCGCGAACAACGCCGAGGATTTGGAATGGGTGGACAAAACTCTTGACTCACGACCGAACATGCGCGCGGATCTGGCGGCTCGAATCCCGGAAATTGGACGTCACGACCCGGAAAAGGTCCGGCGGCTGTTCGTGAAACATCAGGACCGAATCCTTTTCGCCACGGACTTCCAGGTCCATAATACCATGATCCTTGGATCCAGCGGCAGCGGGCCTGCCCCGACCGAAGACGATGCGGTGGTGTTTTTCGAGAAACATTGGCGCTGGATGGAGACCTATGATCGTCAGTTCGAACACATGACCCCAATCCAGGGAGATTGGAAGATCGATGCCATTGGACTGCCTGCTGAGGTTCTCAGAAAAATCTATTTCGACAACGCGCGCGCCCTCCTGGTCCGGTCCTTGCCGCTGCCCACAACCGAATGCGCACGAGTCAGCCAGGACTTTGAGTTGACTGGAAAACTGGACCACTCCGCATGGAAAAAGGCAACCCCTGCCGTCATTGATGCCTTGTTGAAAACAGGACAGGCGAAACCCACAATGACGACCTTGGCACGGTTGCTTTGGTCGGACCAATTCCTCTACATCGGATACGAATGCCCGTTTACCACGCTCACTGTGTTCGACCCACCAAACCTGACATCGGAGCGCAGCGGGCTTTGGGATCGTGACGTGGTGGAAGCCTTCATCGGCTCAAACCCCGCAAACATGAGGGATTACACTGAATACGAAGTGGCCCCTACGGGCGAAAAACTGGATCTCAACCTATTACTACCCGAGAAAAAATTGGAATGGCAGAGCGGCTTTGAGGCGAAGGTTCATGTCGATGAACCGCGAAAGGTGTGGACCTGCGAGATGAAGATCCCGCTCAATAAACTGGCCTCGACGATGCCCAAGCCCGGTGACCGATGGCGGATCAACCTTTACCGGCACGACATCGCCCACAAATCTTTTCTTGCGTGGAACCCCACCGCGACACAAAGCGCGCATACGCCGCAGCGATTCGGGATCATGCAGTTCGGCCGATAATCACCCGACTGCCCATCAAGCTTGCCGTGGGACAAGACAGAACCTCTGAACTCAGTAAAACGACCCTGTTTAGCCTGATACTCGAGCAACTCCAATTCCCCGCTCGTAATCGTAATCGTAATCGTAATCCACCCCTCTGTTTCAGGGGCAACACCCGTGGATTACGATTACGATTACGATTACGATTACGAAAAATGGAGGAATAGAGCTGGCCGCCCCCAGATCACGATTTCAACGGATTTTACTGAGGTCTGAATCAGCTGCCTTTTGTTCGAGAGGTGTGACCGGGTCAATCCAAAGCCAGCAGAAGGCGCCGAGGAAGTAGATGATGGAGGACACCATGAATGCCAACTGCCAATTTTGGGAGCTGTAGAACAGGATTTGTCCCACCACAAAGGGTCCCAACATGCCACCAAAGTTGCCCATCATGTTCATGCTGCCTGAAACGGTGCCCGCATACTTGCCGCCCACATCCATGCATGTGCTCCAACTCCCCGGCATGGTGAGGTCGTTGCAAAAGCTTGCCATGCCCATTGCGAGCATCGCGAGCAAAGGATCCTGGATGTAAAACGAAGTCATCAACAACCCCGAAGCGCCGGTGAAACCAACAATCGCAAATGTCCGACGCACCCGCACGACGCTGGCGCCGCTCGTGAGCCAGCGGGTTGAAATGGCACCTGCCGTCAAGGACCCGAACCCACCAAATAGCAGCGGTATGCCCGCGAGCGCCGCCGACAAAATTTTCAGCGAAGTCTCCGGGCTGAATGAGCCTTCAAGCTGTTGAGCGATCCAGCCCATCACGACATTGGACTTGATCTCCAGACCGCGGACGTCCTTCAAATATTTTGGCAACCAGGTGATGTAAAAATACCAGCCGTAGCTCAGACAAAAATATTGAATCCAGAGGAGCCACATCGTCGGGCGTGTCACCAGTTCGCGCCACGGGACGTTCCCATGGCCATCGACGTTTTGCTCATTGTCCTTCAGCAGCTCCAATTCGGGGGCGTTGACGCCTTTATGGTCCCTCGGATTGTCGCGAAACCACCACCACCAGACAACCACCCACACGACGCCGAAAGAGCCGAAAATGAAAAATGCCTGCCGCCACGGCACGACCGACATCACTGCCACCACCAGCAGCGGCGTGAAGGCACCACCCCAACGCGCGCCCATCCACATAATCGCCTGCGCTCGCGTCCGCTCTTGGATCGGAAGCCAAGTCGAGAAGGCTTTTGTCAGGTTCGGAAAACAACCCGCCTCGCCTGCGCCAAACAAGAAGCGGATTACAACCAATGAAAAATGGGTTCGAACCAAGCCCGTGAGAGCAGTGAAGACCGACCACCAGAGCACCACTCGGATCAGCACTTTTTTTGCGCCGAGCTTATCCCCCAGCCATCCAGTTGGAATTTCAAACAAGGCGTAGGCGAGCCCGAACGCGGCGAAAACCGCCCCAATCTGCCTGTCATCCAGCTTGAGATCGCGCGCAATGTCTGGCATCGCCTGGGAAATACAGACGCGGTCGATGTATTGGATGACGGCCAACGCCACAGCAAACACGATTACCCAGTTGCGGGTTCGTGACGCCACAACCGGGCGCGAAGAAGGATCTCGGATGGTGCTCATAGGGATTGCGGCGGCCACACTATAGAGGACTGGCCGCCGTGTAAACTGAACTTCCTTGACCGAAAGCAGATTCATCATTCCGAGCCCGGGACGCTGAGTCGCTTTACCTGATCAACCCCATCTGCTTCGGCGTGAGCAACCACTCCAACGTCGCGCAATGGCCAAGCTTCAGCGAGGGCGCCGTCAGTTTGCAAAGACCGCCTTTTTTCAGCGCCACGGGGAAACTCGCACTGCCTGAAACCAGTCGTGCGATCAGGTTGCCCAAATAAGGCTCGTGGCCCACGAGCAGGACGCTTTCAGCCGGTGGACAAAGCCGGTTGATGTATTCGATCAGCCTTTTCGGATCCCCCTCCGGTGTCAAACTGTCGAGCAACTTAAGCTGATCCCGCGTTCCGAAGGCTTCAGCCACGATCTCGGCGGTTTGCTTAGCGCGACGGTAAGGGCTGGTGAGGATGATGCCGAATGAAAGGTTAAGCGCCTCCATCGCATGAGTCATTTGTGAAAGCCGCCTCTCTCCTTTCGGTGTCAGCCCACGGTCGGCATCTCTGGCTAGGCCGAGCGTGCCCCGTTCGACCGCAATCCCGTGGCGTAATAGATAGAGATTCATGCGAAAACTCACCACAAAAACAATTGAGAACAGCAGATCCTTCCCATCTATTCAAGCCCACCCAACGGGTTCTTCGCTGTTTTGAGTGGAATGTAAAGGTTGCGGAGTGGGGATGACCCGAGAGGGTTGAAGGAACTTAGCCAGGGGCAAACGAGTCTGCGAGTGCCGCCCCTGGATCCCAGCCCCAACGTCAGTCGCCCCCTCCTTCGCCAAGGCTACGGCGGGCAGGCCCTCCTTCGCCAAGGCTTCCGCCTTCGCTGAAGCTACGGTGGACGGGACGGCGGGCAGGCCCTCCTTCGCCAAGGCTTCCGCCTTCGCTGAAGCTACGGTGGACGAGACGGCGGGCAGGCCCTCCTTCGCCAAGGCTTCCGCCTTCGCTGAAGCTACGGTGGACGAGACGGCGGGCAGGCCGGAGGGCCGATGGATTGGGTCTTAGAAACCAACCCGAGGAATACCGTGAGTTGTTGAATGGAAACCGTGTGATTGTTGATGCACCTGACTTTTGGTGAACCCTGCTCCAACACCCTTTCAGGGCGTGAATCCAATTCCAAAACCGAC
>CAMBEJ010000168.1 GCA_945865375.1 Akkermansia muciniphila
TGCGAGCCATCGCCATCGACGCCGTGATCGCCTGGCGGATCATGCTGCTGGCCTTGCTGGGGCGCGAAGTTCCCGAGTTGCCCTGCGATGTAGTCTTTGATCGCGATGAGTGTGAAGTCTTGGAATTGCTCAAAAAAAAAGCGGTATAACCAAGCTCTCACTTGGTACAGCCATCATTATCATTGCCAAACTGGGCGGATACCTCAACCGCAAGTGCGATGGTGTGCCGGGATTCGAGGCTCTATGGAAAGGCTACTCCCGCTTCTCCGATATGGTTGAAATCATGAGACTCCTCCGAGCTGACAAATTCAATAAACCATGAGTCATTTGGTGCGACTTTGTTATGGGGCAAGCGCAGCCCTAGCGGACGATTACTCGCCGACTTGCGAGAGAATGAATCGCTCGATGCCCGCATCCAGGAAGAATCCAGCCTCGACGCGCAGTCGGTGGATTTCGTCCCGCACATTGGGAATCCAACCGGCATGTTTGGCATGGATGAGTTCCCCCAACGCGCCAGCGACGACCAACCCTGACTGGCGTGCTGCTTCGCGCCCCGTCTTTCATCCATCAGGAGAACATCGGCCTTGATTTGGTGGGCGAGCCCAGTGGCTTCCGTTTCACCGGGGTCGAAAGCGAAAGGCAAGACGAGGACCGAAGGCGTCGATGTGATCTGCAACCAGCCGTCTTCGAGGGCCAATGCTATTCGTTGACGCCTGTCAGGGTGGCTCAATGCCGCGAGTTCCTTTGCCACCGCGGGGGGAACCTGCACGACGCCATACCGGCATTGGAGAAAGTCGAGCCTCCCAACAATCGCAAGGTTGGAGAGGGGCAAGTGTTACTGACGACGCGCATGGGCGGGTCTTCCTGCGCTTCGGTGAGGCCGTATTGCCTGGGAATGCCGCGCTCCGCCAACGCGACACCGAAGGCGAAGCAGTCAAGCTTCGCCATGCGCGCGGCCTGTCCAAGCGTCAGCCAGCTGTTCGCATAGTAGCGGCACGCGAGTTCGATCTGCATATGGCGTTCGCGCTCGCCGGGACCAAGGGGGAGGCAGCTTAAAGTCTGCTCGTCCAGTTCCAAAGTAACGCTCATTCCCGGACCTTAGCCGATCCTGATGTCCCTGCGCAAGAACGGCTCGGCGGATCCGAGGAATGAACAGACTATTCCTCCACTATCGATTGAAACAAAATGAGAACTGCCGCGGCGCTGGGCGCTTTCATCACGTCCTATGCGCTCCGGGTATTAACGCTCCGGCGTGCCGCCGCGTTCTGCCACTTTTTCAGCGGCCAGGAGCAGTCTGAGAAATGCCGTGGGGGAGATAGCGGGAACCGGGGAACCAACGAAGTCCGCTTCGTTGCGCGTGATGACGTGGCTGCACTGAGTCGCTTGAGCGATGCTGGCAACGACCGCATCTTCGAAGTCCGGGAGACCCAATTGTGGGGCGCGCTGGAAAGTGTCCTTGCCTGCGGTGGCGATTTCAAAATGCGCCAGCAGCGAGTCCACGGTCTGGTCTGCCTTGGGCTGGCCAGGGGCCTTTGCGAGGATGTAGTGGAGGGTGGTAATGGCGTGAGCCGGGATGAAGGCCTGAATTTCCCCGGCTCGGGCGCGGCTCAAGACTTCCGCCGAGTCCCGGTAGTGCGGAACGCGATTCTGCACGACGTCAAGGAGGACATTCAGGTCGAGCAGGACTTTCACCGGTGCTTGTCGAGCAGGTGCCGCCGGTGGTCGGCCTTAACATCCCAGTCCGCGGGCACCAATCCGGTGAGGGCGAGGACTTCTGGATGGATGGACGCCGGGCCGACAGTCTTCAGCCCCTTGGCGAAGCGCCCGACCAGCTCGGCCACCGTGAGGCCATGCTCCCCGGCGAAGGTTTGGAGCGAGTCCACTTCGTCGGCGGGCATTTCAAGATTCAACATGGCGCTGGGCATAAGCTGTCAGTGGGGAAGGTAACAGTCGTTGGTTCCCCAGACAAGTCCACTCTTCAGACCGTTAAGGGGTCACATCTCGACATTCGACAATTAACATGGAGACCAAATCGGGGGAGATGGTTTATGATATGCCAGACCCTTGAGGATTGAGCAATCGATGGAACATGAGCTACTTCAAAGAACGCGGGTTAATCTCCTTAACGGCGTTAAACCGCGTGAATCGTATCAGTCTCGCATGAAAAGACCTGCGACATGGTTGGCGGGAAATCACCACCCCGAAAGCTGGATGCTGGAAATCGGCCCATCCAGTTTGGAGGGCGGGGTGGCCGCTTGGGCCATCCCTACCCCTATCTTGATGAGGGTGCCTTTGGCTTGGCTTTGGTGCGACACAGGGCGATCCGTCCCTGCCTGGACGAAGGGTCACGAGGTTCGTCTCGGAGGCGGGACTGGGGAGCTTGACTCAGTCGGGGACGGGGAAGATGGATGGCTTTTGAAGACGAGCGATACCCAGACGAGTGTGGATTCTTTGGGCTACTCATTCGAGTCTTCTTCATTGAAATTGTCTGTGAGCCGCTGGGGGGGCGTTCGAGGCCGTTAACAGCGACGAGCGATGCTGAAACACGATTCCAATTCAATGACAACCTGCGCCCGTCGTCGGCTAGGAGCGGGCGTCTCGTCCCTCTGTCCGGTTTTAGACTGCGCCCGTTCGTCGGCGCTTTTGGCCTGGCGCGTGAGTCCGTCCAGCTCGCTGCCAAGCGTGCTACCCCTCCAGCCTTCCCTGTCGCTTGGGCGCCGCGCGCCCAGTGTCAAGGTAGGGACGCACCGATGGGGCGTCCCCGCCCGCGAACCAGCGGGCGGACTGGCCACGTGTCCCGGTCAACGTGGCCTGCTCGAACGAACAGGCTTCCTGATTGCGCCGCTGGACGCGGCGCGGCCTGCCTGCCGTCTCGTCCGCCGTAGCCTTGGCGAAGGGAGGACGGCCCAGCGGGCCATCCCTACCTTGGGGAAGGAAGTAGATGAACTACGGCTGAAGTTTGCCTTCGCAGCGGTTCCGACTAATGAACTCAACAACACAACGACATCCGGTCAGAGATGTTTTATTTGTCCCTCAGCGTTCAACAAATCACTCGTATGAAAACAAAACCCTTCCTCCTCTTATTGACGCTCTTTGCAAGTCCGATCTCTCGATCCCACGCCGAAGGCATCCCCGAGCCTGGTCTCGTGCTTCACGGTGCGATCCGCAACGCGGCGAGCGGCAACAGTCTCTTAACGGCAGGGACGTTGACTTGGAACGTCCAGGCCGGCCCCAACGGCTCCGCTGTGGCGGTGTCCACGGCGTTGGCCAATCTGGGCGGTGGGGTCTATTCCTATCGAGTGCGAATTCCTTACGAATCCGTCGTAGGCCGAAACACACTGGGACCCAACAGCTTTGCCCTGCCATTGTTTTTACGTAATTTGTTGCAAGAGAATGATGCACTCGGTAGGGATCGAACCTGCAACATTCTGATCCGAACGCAGAATGGCCGCCCGCCCCGCTCTGACAAACGGGGGTTCAGATCCAATCCAGGAAATCAGTTGTTCTTTCAGACCACTTGCTTGTCCGAGATCTCCGACATCGAGCTGTCGGCGAATGCCAGTCAGTGGTCGGAATGCCGGGGGACGATCGCACCGCACGAGGACAGCGTTGCGTGCCGCTAACCGGGCTGATCAGTGGTGGGATTGGCCATTAGTGCGAAGACTTTGTGGTTGATTGAAATGACCCGGGTTTGGCAGAGTCGGGCCATGGATAAAATCCTAACAAATCCTAACATTGAAATGTCGTTCTGAGGTGGTCGGACGATGAACGTCCAACATTGCCGAGACGTCACTTCCCCAATAATGATCGGCTCAGACCCGCATTTGACCGAATACAGCCACAAATGGTTCTACAAAATGGATCCTTACCGTCCTGACCCTCTTTTTCCGTGATCTTTGGTGCTTTTACCATGGAGCACTTCCCGGGTTTGCCTTTGTGAAATCTCTCGCTGATTTCGTCATCACTCTCAAGATGTTTCCACGAATGCCCTCTTTCGTTCGTTCGTCAGAAGGCCATCAGCTTGTCCTTGGAGACGAACCCCTTTGGATTCGATGTTGCCTCGGTGTTTGCGGGCTCATCTCCGCCGCTGTACGTGTTTTGAATCGCGCCCGGAGTGGGTTTTGGAGCTCAATGCGCTTTGTTGGATGTTGTTGGCTGCTCTCTCAACAGATCTGGGCGGAAGAAGCGCTCTCGAAGGCAGGCGTGCGCAAGCTCGAGGATATCGTGGTTTACCAAGACGCCAAGTTTTATTCAGCGTTTCCCTCCATCGTGCGGCGTCCTGGAGGCGAATTATTGGTGGCTTTTAGGCGGGCACCTGACCCTCGGGCATCTGGCGACACTGGCGTCAGCCACACCGACGCGAACAGCTATCTGATGCTCGTTCGTTCAGGGGACTTTGGCATGACGTGGAGCACGGAGCCTCAGCTCCTCTACGCCCATCCGCTGGGAGGGTCCCAAGACCCTTGCATGGTCTCCTTGCGCGATGGTTCGATCCTCTGCGCCAGCTATGCTTGGGCACCCGTGCGGTCGAACGTCTTCGAGAATTTGAAGCAGCCCGTATTTCGGGCAGGGGACTTCGCGTTTCTGGGGGGTTTTCTGATGCGATCACCTGACGGCGGAAAATCCTGGCAAGGTCCTCTTGTGCCGCCTCCGTGCCGCGGTGAAGTGAATCTCGATATTTTCGGGCAACCTGTTCCGGCTTACAACCGGGGAGCCATGTGCGAAGGAAAGGACGGACGTCTTTACTGGGTGGTCGCCCGCAGTGGAGCGGAGGAGCCCAAGCGAACCGAGACTCATTTGCTTATTTCTCAGGACCACGGCGATACCTGGCAATACTCGTGCCTGGTGGCGAGGGACTCGAAAATGAGTTTCAACGAGACTTCCCTCTATGAGACACCCAAAGGTCATCTAGTGGCTTTCCTGAGGACTGAAGGGGGCGACGATCACACGGTTATCGCCCGGTCGATCGATCGCGGTCGGAGTTTCCAATGGGAGGATGCCGGGTTCCAGGGACATCCGCATCACGCGATACGGTTGCCTGACCGTCGCGTGTTGCTGGTCTATGGCTATCGACATCCCCCATTCGGTGTGCGCGCCCGCGTGCTGGATGCTGAATGCAAAGGGTTTGCGACGGCGGAAGAAATTGTGTTAAGAGCAGACGGTGGCAACGGAGACCTCGGTTATCCCTGGGCAACGATGGTCTCCAATAAGCGAGCGCTGGTTGTCTACTATTTCAATCGAGGAAACGGCATTCGCCACATCGCGGGCACGTTCCTGCATGTCGAATAGAACTCTTGGATCGGGCCGACTCAGGGGGCATGGGGACTGCTCTCGAAGAACCCCGGAAAGGGGTCAGAGAGCGCCCACCACACGGCTCCTTCACCGTCAGCAAAAACAAAATAACCACGAACAAATCAAGTGGTTATAGTTTGACCCCTTTTACTAACGGCGACTCATCCAGTTCTCAACCCGGAGACCCGGCACTCGCGAAAACGCCTTGAAATTGTCGGTGACAAGGGTGAGGTCGAGCGCGAGGGAATGAGCGGCAATCAAAAGGTCGTTGGGACCGATCAAGTTCCCGTCCGCCTCGAGACCGGCGCGGATCTCCGCGTAGAACTCATCCATCGGCGGCTCAAACGGGAGCGCGGGAATCGCGGCAAGGATAGCCTCCACCTGTCGGGTCAGTTGTTTGGACTGCCTTTTCTTCGCTCCAAACCGGAGTTCAGCGGCAACGATGATGCTGACGCAAACTGCTTGATCCCCCACTTCCGCGATCCGATCCCTCACCACACCACTGGGCTGGCGTACCAAATCGGAGACGATGTTGGTATCGAGCAGAAAACGGAAACCTTTGATCGACCCTGCCATCGCGGATCAGAGGTGAACGGAATCCAACGGTTGCACGCATTCGTCCACGTTCGGGAAATCCTCGTCCAACGGTTGCAAGCCGTCGAGCAATGCCAACAGGCCCGTACTATTGAGAACGGGCTCAATGATCAATCGGCCCCCGTCGCGATAAATCATCACTTCGTTTCCAGGCAATTCGAAGACCTTGGGAATCCGCAGCGCTTGATTGCGGCCATTGCGAAAAAGAGCCGCTCGACGAGTCAAGGTGGATGAATCTTCAACAACTGGCATAGGTCAAGCATAGGCTGGATTTCTTCTCTGTCAAACCGAACTCACTACCGAGCCTCCCCGAGGAACCCGTGAACCTGGAAAGAGCCACTGAATTAGCCGAAAAAAACGCAGAGAACGCGAAGGCAAAAACTTGTGGAGTTCTGATTGATAGATGGATGATCCCCATCTCCAATCTACGCAAGTGGCTCCCCGGCACGCATGAAAAGGCTCTTGCTGGGGGCGGTCCAGAGGCTATATTGTGGCGACTGTTGAGTATCATGAACCAATCAACCCCGATCAATGATGGGCTTTCCCGCCGTCAGGCGTTCCAGACTGCCGCAGCGACATGCGCGGGGGCGGCTCTGGCAAGCCAGGACGCTGCGGCACAGATGCCGCGTTCGTTCGTGGAGCCGGACTTCCAGATTCGCAACCAGCGAATCCGCCAGTCCATCATGGGCTGGACCTTCAACCCGATGCCGACTCCGGCGCTGGCGAAGCTGTGCAAAGATATCGGCCTCGTCGCGATGGAGGGGGTGGGGCGCGAACATTACCCGATGATCAAGCAGCTTGGCCTGCAAATCTCGCTCGTCAGCAGCCATGGTTTTGACAAAGGGCCGTTCAACGTCGCGAATCACGATGCCGTCATCAAGTCGCTGCGCGAGGCCATCGACGCCGCGGTGCAGGTCGGCTGCTCCAAGGTCATCACTTTCACAGGCATGAAGGAGCCAGGAATTTCCGACGAGGAAGGCGTGAAGAACTGCCTGGACGCCTGGAAGAAGGTTCTCGGCTACGCGGAGGAAAAGAAAGTGACGCTTTGCCTCGAACATCTCAACAGCCGCGATAACACCCATCCGATGAAGGGGCACCCTGGCTACTTTGGCGACCATGTGGATTTTTGCGTGGAGCTCATCAAGCGCATCGGGTCGCCGAATTTCAAACTGCTCTTCGACATTTACCATGTGGCCATCATGGACGGCGACGTGATTCGGCGCATCCGCCAGCACAAGGAATTCATCGGCCACATTCACACTGCCGGAGTGCCGGGTCGCGCGGAACTCGACGACACGCAGGAGGTGAATTACCCGGCGGTGATGCGCGCCCTGCTGGAGATCGGCTACAGCGGGCATGTGGCTCAAGAATTCATTCCCACTTGGCCTGATCGGGCTCTCGCCCTCCGCCACGCGGCGAAGGTGTGTGACGTGTGAATGGCTTGGCGGCGCTGAAATGTCTGACCCATGCGCGCGGTGGTGTTGTTCGGGCGCGGCTTGACTTCGCTTGACACCAGCATCCGGTGGTTGTTCGCCGGGGAAAGTTTGTCAGTCTCCCAATGGGATCGCTTCGGTCGCAAGCTGATCAAACCGGTAGGGGTTGTCGTGGGCGGCCCAGGCCATGCCTCGCAGCAGGAGCAATCGGAAATAGGGATCGTTGAATGTCCACGTGTAATGGCCGAAAATCGTGACAAAGACCCGGCCTTTGGTGTCGGCAGGTTCGGCGGTCCAGAAAACAGGAACGGACTGGACTGTATCGTCGCCCGGGTTCGCGCGGCGGTCGTCACCGCGGTGGATCTGCTCCTCGGAAGTCCCCAGCACGTGAACCTTTGAGGGATCACCGATGAATGGCCAGTAGGGTTCGTCCACGAATGCCATGGTAGGAGGCAGTCCGAGGGCGATGGGGTGGCTGGGATCGGTGAGTTTCAGGGCGACAGCCCCATGGCGGTAGGACGCTGCCTTGTAGGAGAGGCCAAACCGTTGGGCGTGGCTCTGCCAATCCTGATCACAGCCGATGGCCCAATGGATCGTCACCACACCGCCACCACGGTCCTGGAGCTTTTTGATGTCGGCGAGTTGCGCGGCATCCCACTTGGTTTTCAGGTAGAACACGACCAGATCCGCGGACTCCCATTGTTCGGGCTGTGGCCAAGGGAACGCGGTGGAGACTTTGACGCGGTCTGCTTTGGCGAGGAGCGGTGCCCATTGCTTCTGCCAGCCTGGATAGTCGTGCTCGCCAGGGCCGTGGTCTTTGGGGCCAGCGACGAGGAGGATGTGGAGCGGTCGCAGGGGCGTCTCCGCCGCAGGTTTTGGGGCTCGCTTCAGGACAGATTCGACTTCGGACCGTTTTCGAGGTGGGGGCGCTTCCGATGCGGAGGTGTGGCTACCGACCATTTGAACCATCAAAACCGCCGCTAGGGGGAGAAGCGGCAGGAGAAATCGGAGTTTCATAAAAGGCCTGTATCTCAAAGTGAAATAGTTTGTCGTAAAGTTGGATGAACCTTCGGTGGGATCTAAAGCAGAAGCAAGCCTTCAGCCTGCAGATTCAGCAATTCTCACCAAGGCCGATGAAGTGGAGCAGACCAGGTCTGCCGCTCGAGTTTGGACCCTAGGCCACCCGCGCAACAGCGGGCGGAACGGATGGGGGCAGACACCGTTGTCCCTTTATGAGACCCCCATGTGACGCTCCCAAAGTGGCAGCGGCGTCCCGCCGCTGTCTGGAGTGCGGACATCTTTGAGCATCTCTGGTGCGTCGTTGTTCCGCGCGCACGTCACGAGCCTTAATTGCGAAGGCTTGCCGTCGGTGCCCGGGGAGTGAACAATGGGGGAATGCGCAGGCCTCTTATTTGGTTGCTCAGCATGATTGCTGTGGGCGGCTCTCAGCTTCATCTGAACGCCGCGAGCCCTGCCGCTCCTGACTTCACACAGGACGTGCGGCCGATTCTCTCGCAGCGTTGCTTCAAATGCCACGGCCCGGACGACGGGGCGCGGAAGTCGAAGCTGCGTCTCGACGTGCGGGAATCGGCGATCTTGCCCGCGAAATCCGGAGCGATTGCCATCGTTCCCGGGAAGCCGGCGGAAAGCGAGTTGGTGAGGCGCATTCTCTCGACGGACGAGGATGAAAGGATGCCGCCACCCAGCACGAAGGCTCAATTGACCCCTGCCGAAAAGGAAACGCTGAATCGCTGGGTGGCGGCGGGCGCGGAATACAAGCCGCACTGGGCCTTCGTCAACCCAAAGCCAGCGCCTCCAACCCCAGTTAAAAACAGTTCCTGGCCTCGAAACGCGATCGACCGCTTTGTGCTCGCGCGACTTGAGAAGGAGGGGCTCGCGCCGTCGCCGCCTGCGGACCGCACGACCCTGGCGCGGCGGGTCTATTTCGACCTGATCGGGCTCCCACCGACTCCCGAGGAAGCAGACGCATTCGCCAACGATCCTGAGGAAGACGCCTACGAGAGTTTGGTTGATGGTCTGCTCAGCTCGCCCTATTATGGCGAGCGGTGGGGACGGCGCTGGATGGACCTGGCGCGGTATGCCGACACCAATGGCTACGAAAAGGATCGGCAGCGAAGCCTCTGGCCGTGGCGCGATTGGGTGATCAAGGCTCTGAACGCCGACATGCCGTTCGACCAGTTCACGATCGAACAGATAGCCGGCGACATGTTGGCCAACGCCTCCCGCGATCAACGCATCGCCACCGGGTTTCATCGCAACACAATGTTGAACGAGGAAGGGGGCATCGATCCGTTGGAGTTCCGTTTTCATGCGATGACCGACCGTGTCGGCACGACGGGTGCCACGTGGCTCGGACTGACCGTTGGGTGCGCCCAGTGTCACACGCACAAATACGACCCCATCTCGCATCGCGAATATTATCAGATGATGGCTTTTCTGAACAACGTTGACGAACCCGATCTCGATCTCCCTGAGGTGGGCTTTGACAAGCAGCGCCAGGCCAACCTCGAGAAAGCTGCGAAACTTTTGGGCGACCTGCCCAACAAGTTTCCGACCGACAGCCCTGCGGGCAAGCCGAATGGGGCTGCCACCGATGGATCGGCGAGTGGCGACAAATCTGGCGAACCCCTCGACAATCGTCCGCTAGAAGTCCGGCGGCGCGAGGTTGCGGACAAGGCGTTTGGGGAGTGGCTCTCACGGGAGCGGGCGCGCTCCGTGCAATGGATTCCGCTCCGGCCACGAGAGGCCAAATCGAACATGCCCCTGCTGACCGTGCAGCCCGACCACTCCGTGTTTGCCAGCGGGGACATCACGAAGAGGGACACTTACGAACTCAGTTTTCGGACCGAACTGCGAGGCATCACGGCGGTGCGTTTGGAGGCCTTGCCCGACGAGCGTTTACCGCGGCACGGGCCTGGGATGGCGTATTATGAAGGGCCCAAAGGTGATTTTTTCATGGGCGAGTTCCAAATGTCAGCCAACGGCAAAGCCTTGAGGTTTGCGGGCTCAACCCAGAGCTATGCGAAGAATAATTTTGGCAGCAGCGCCAGCGCCAGCATGGCCACGGACGGCGATCCTCAGACAGGTTGGTCCACGGCGGGCCGCGAGGGCGAACGGCACGAGGCGGTGTTCCCGCTCGCTGAACCCCAGACAGAGGCCGGGGAGCTGCAACTCAAAATGATGTTCGGCCGGCATTATGCCTGTTCTCTGGGCCGATTCCGGATCTCCGTAACCACTCATCCCGGAGGTGCGCAGGCCCGAGACCTGTCGGAGGAAGTCGTCAGGCTCCTTCAAATCCCGGAAGCCGGGCTCACCGGCGAAGATCGGACGACGCTGCGCGAGCATTTTCTCCTGACCACACCGGAACTTGCCGGAGCGCGCGGCGAGATAGAATCCTTGCGCAAGCCGCCAGCGCACGTTGTGACCATGGTCATGCGCGAGCGGCCGCCGGAGAATCCACGACACACTTTCATCCACAAGAGGGGCGAATTCCTCCAGCCCACGGAGCGTGTCGAGCCTGGGGTGATTTCGGCAGTCGCGCCATTTCCTGCGGATCTGCCACGCAACCGCCTCGGCTTCGCGCGATGGCTCGTTTCCACGAACAACCCGCTCACCGCCCGTGTCACGGCGAACCGGCAATGGCAGGCGTTCTTCTTGCGCGGCTTGGTGCGCACGACGGAAGACTTCGGGTTCCAGGGCGAGATGCCCTCGCATCCAGAACTCCTCGACTGGCTAGCTCTGGAGTTTATGAGGCAGGGCTGGTCGCTGAAGAAGCTGCACAAGATCATCGTGATGAGCGCGACCTACCGGCAATCGTCGCGCGTCACGCCCGAGTTGCTCGCCAGGGATTCCGAGAACAGGCTGTACGCTCGGGGGCCGCACGGGCGGCTCGACGCGGAGCTCATTCGCGATGCGGCGTTGAAGGCCAGCGGATTGCTCTCCATAAAAATGGGCGGGCCGAGCGTTTATCCACCCCAACCGGCGGGCGTCACGGAGGTCGCCTTCGGCAGCCCTGCGTGGTCAGCAAGCCAAGGGGAAGACCGCCACCGCCGCAGCCTCTACACGTTCATGAAACGCACCGCGCCCTTCGCCATGTTCAATACGTTCGACGCGCCTACCGGCGAATCATGCGTGGCGCGGCGCGATGTGTCGAACACCCCGCTTCAGGCGCTGACGATATTAAACGACGTCTGTTTCGTCGAGGTGTCCCAGGCGATGGGCCGGATTTTGACCGCGCAGGGAGGCGCGATTGAAGTCCGGATCCGTGATGCGTTCCGGCGATGCCTGACCCGGCCTCCACGCGGGGATGAGGTTGCGGTTCTCGCCCGATTTTTTGAGGTTCAAAAGCAACGCTTCATGAACAAGGAACTCGACGCTAAAGCCATCGCAGGCGAGGGTTCTGGCGACGTGATGGAGCGCGCCGCATGGACGGCGCTGGCCCGCGCGATTTTGAATTTGGACGAGATGAT
>CAMBEJ010000169.1 GCA_945865375.1 Akkermansia muciniphila
TCGTCCTGTGGGGCAGCAGCGGGCGGGAGTTGAGCAAGCTGCGGGAGCGGGTGCGGAAGTTTCTGGCGGAGACACTCGGCTTGGAGCTGAAAGGCGCGAGCGCTGGTAGCCGCCGAGGTCAGGAGGCGGAACCGCCGAGCGCACCAGCAATCCGCCTCCTGACCTCGGCGGCTACGGCGGGCATCATCAACCGGACGACGGCGGGGATGGAGTTCCTGGGCTGCCGCATCTTTCCGCACCGGCTAGGGCTGGCGCGGCGGAGCAAGCTGCGCTTCCGACGCAAGCTGGCCGCGTATGAACAGGCATTTGCGGTGGGCCAATGGACGGAGTTGGAGTTGCAGCAGCGTGTGACCGCGTTGCTGGCCTTCATCCTCGTGGCCCGCTGCGACAATTTCCGGCGCAGTCTTCTGGGCCGGGAAGGGAATCCGACCGACAGGCTCCAACCGGATGATCCGTGGGGGCAGTTGGGAAAACGACACGGACAACCTCCGCTGTGCCAACCGCAACAACAACACCCCGTCGAATCGCGACAACAACAACGGCTTCCGGTGTGCCCTAGCCCAGCGGCCGCGCCTGACGGCGCGAGGCTGGCCAGGTCGGCGTCCCGTCCATGCTGCGGCGGCGCAAGCACGGCAAACCATCCACCGCCGCCCGGTGCCAGTAGGAAAACCGAAAACTCCGGGCGGCCCCCGTTCCAAGCAAGTGTATGAACCCGAAAGACAAAGTGATGGCCAGGCGGGACGCGGACCCCGGCCCTGGCGCGATCGTCGTGCTGCTCGCGGCGCTCCTGCTGCTCCATACCGCTGCCACTCACGCCGCCGAGTCTGGCGAGTTCACGATCAACACGAGGGGCGGCACGCCCGGCGGCACCGCCGCTTATTCATCCGACTTTGCCATCAACACGCGGGGCGGCGCGGCCGGTTACGCGAACTCCGCCTATATCACGATTGACACGCGCGACGGGAGCAGCCTGAGCGTGCCGGTGAAGGCCGTGGACGGCTTGGGCGCGCATCTCGCGGGCGTCACCGTGACGGTCCGGCAGAACGGCTTCACCGTGGCCACTGCCACGACCGCAGGCAACGGCACGGCGACGCTGGCGGGCCTGCTGGCGGGCTACTACGAGCTCCGGACGGAGAAAGCGGGGTATCTCACCCAGGCGCGCCTGCACCAACGCGTGCCGGAGGATGTCCTCCCCGCGTTGGCATTCGTGTTGACCGCGCCACCGGGTGTGCCCGTGCTGCACCCCAGCGGCAGCGTGCCCCCCGCCTCGCTCCTGAACAAGCCGGTCCCGGCGGCCATCGGCAACCTGAAGGTGTTCCAAGGCGGTGACAGCGGCCAGTTCGTCAACATCAACCGCACCACCAACCCCTTGGATCCCCGCCGGATGACGATTGTCATGACGCACGGGGCCGACAGCAGCTCCGGCGCTTGGCCGCTGGACCTAGCCCGCAAGCTCACAGCCGTTCCAGGACTGGCGGCGAAGGCGAACATCTTGGCCTGGGACTGGGAGGTTGGAGCGGCGGTGGGGACGGCGGGGATCGTGGCCTCGCTGGGATTGGCGTTGGACATTCCTCGCCAGCAAACACCGGAGCAGGGCCTGGCCCTGGGGCAGACGCTCTGGAACGAGCTCGGCGGCGATTACGCCAAACCGGTCCATTTCCTCGGTCACAGCCTCGGCACGTTGGTCAATTGCGCGGCGGCCAATTACCTGCACAGCGACTGGGGCGATGACAAGACCCGAGTGCCCCAAGCATGGAGTCCCACGCGGACGCACATGACGCTCTTTGACCATGCAGGCTTGCTGCCGGATTTCCGACACGACCCCAATCCCGTGTCTTGGGCCTTACCCATTCCAGTTCAGGCGGCGTTCGTGGACAGCTACCTAACGATGGTCGGGGTTTATCTGGACACAGGCATCAATGTCTTCCTTCAGCGCTCAGAGTATCTGCTCCCAAATAAACTACATGCCTACCCGTGTGAGTGGTATGGGGAGACAATCACGAACCCAACGGGCAGTGATCTGGGCTTTCGGTATTCGTTTGAGCAGGCGGAGTTGGCGGTCCCACCAGCACCGTTTTCCAGTCCCATCCCGACGCTGTATCGGGACGGAGCGATCTTCGCTCAAGACGAAGGATCCGCAGATAAATTGGCGCTCGTGAACTTGGATGTGCCCGAGGGTTTGGCGGCCCGGGTGGCGATTGAGTTAGTGACGCGGTTTCCTGCGGGCGGAGCGGCGCTCAATTACTCGCTTCAAGCCACGCGAGCCGGAGTGCAAGCAACCACATTTGTCGTGAACGCCGTCACGACCGCTGCCGCAGCGGCAGCGCGAAAAATCGGCCGGGTCTTCGTCAGCGTCGGAGAGACGTTCTTGGACAACCACGGCGGCACGTTCTACGGCGGCACGTTGAACCCGATAGCTGACCCGGTTTATGGCGTCGGGGCCACCACGCCCGCCGTGCTCGGGATTCCCGGCTACAGAAACGACTTGCAGCTGCAGCCGAACTGGGGGCTACGGGCCGACCTGTTCACCTTGCCGCCGCCGACGGTACTCGGCCCCCAAAGCCAGAGCGTCCGCCCGTCAGCCACCAGGCCCACGAACACGCCCGCCTACGTGTGGCTGCCCGTCCAGGTGCCTTCAAACGCCGTCTCCCTCGTGTTCGACTTCACCGTGAACGGGGATGGGGCGAGCGACCGCGTCGTGGCTGGCATCAACGACACGAACCTCTTCAGCCTCGCCACGCAATTCATCACCACGAACACGGTGATGACCAGCGGGGCGCTGTTCGTGGACCGGTGGGCGGGCCAGGACGTGGAGCTGTTCTTCGGCATCGCCGGCGGGACTTCCACCAACGCCGCCGTCTCGGTGCAGAACATCCGGTTCCTGGGCCTGCCACTGCCGGTGCTTGTGGCCGAGAACGTCGGGCCGGACAGGGTGCTTTCATGGACGGAGTCAGCGCCGGG
This sequence comes from Akkermansia muciniphila, assembly GCA_945865375.1. GTDB lineage: Bacteria > Verrucomicrobiota > Verrucomicrobiia > Limisphaerales > F1-80-MAGS106 > F1-80-MAGS106. The sequence goes on from CAMBEJ010000169.1 coordinate 2,962, forward strand.
ATTCGTCCTCGAATTCTCAACGAACCTGACCGATGCCGGGCCGTGGTCCGCCCAGACGAATGTGGGCGGCTATGTGGGCCAAAGGGTGTTCACCAACCAGACCACTGGCTTCTATCGGCTGCGGAGGCCATAAAAACTCCTTCCCAAAAAAGGGAACGGCGAGAGACAGTCTACAGCATCGCCTACTCATTGCTGCCTTTCCTGCGGTTGGTCCGGCATGCCCTCGGAGCGATGAGCGCTGGTCGTCCCCGCTTCCATCCGGACACAGCCGCGCTCCGCTCCTGGCTGGCAGCCAGATTCTCATCTCCTTCACCGACAGACGGTGGTCTGGGTCCAGAGTCAAAGCCCTCATCGGTCACCTGGATCATGCGCGCCTGGCTGAAAGGACAGCGAAGGAAATACTGCATCAGCCGTTGGATCCCTTCCCGGTCGCCCGCTTCAAGCCGAACGCTTTGGTCCACGCTGAACCCGCCTGCCCGCCGAAGCCTTGGCGGAGGTGGGGAGTGCTTCCATGAGCGAATATTCTGGACCACCTCTTCGGTGATCTTCCCTTTGGCCAACAAGAGCTTGAACACTTCATGCTCCCACAACTTAAGAAACGGTTCAGTGGCCACCTTGGCCAGCGCCACGAAGCTCCCGTCCGGCAGGAACACGCCTTCGCTCGACAGAACGTGGATGTGAGGATGCCAATGGACCAGATCTTCCCGCCCTCGCGGGATCTGGATCGCCCCAATCACTCCGGGCACACCGTCGGAGCGTCCGCTCACCCTCTGGTAAACCGCGCAGAGCGTCCGGCAGGCCGCCTGACAAAGCTCTCCCAACAGCGAGCGATCGTAGCGGAAGAAGGTCCGCAGTCGTTTGGGAATCGTGAACACGAACTGCCGGTGGGCCACTTGGGCGCACACCTCCTCGGCCACCCCCCTTCGCCAAGGCTTCGGAGGGCAGGCCAGCTTATAAAACGGCGTCTCTTGCGGCTGCCGGGGACGATAAAAACCGACCTCCTCCCTTGCCTCACACACCACAACCCACCTCCCTGAGGAGGCAGGTTATCCTGGCTCACCCACAGTGCGAGCTCCAAATAACCGCAGGAGCACGCCGCGTGAACCTACGCGTCAAGTCTATGCGGTGGGCTGGAAGGGTGGCGTTTCCCCTCACTTTTGGGGCGGAGGCCAGTTGCAGGGCTTCGCCAAGCGTTGCCCGGGCGGCGGTGGCGGCGGTGAGGTTCGCTTTGACGGAGTCGCCAGCGCCCACGATGTCGATTTCCCCGCGCAGTGGGAGCGCGGTTTTGAAAGCTTGTTGCGTGCGGCGAGATGCAATAACTTGTGCGCATGAAAACACTGACGGTCGAGGAAGCCGTGGCTGGATTGGGCCGGTGGTTGGACCGTGCTCTGGCGGGTGAGCAAATTCAAATCCGTAAAGGCGACGCGGTGGTGGAATTGCGACCGACGCAGCCCGCTCAATCCGGCGTTACGGAAGCGTTATCGCCGCGCGAGGCGCTGCGGCATTTGCAGGAGGACGCACGCTTGAGACCGGAGGCGGCGGCGTGTTATCTGCACGAGGTGCGTGAGGAACGGTTGGCCGCTGAGGATCGGCGTCCGGCATGATTCACATCGATACGAATTACCTGATCGGCCTGCTGGTGAAGGGATCGGCGCAGGCGGTCGAGGTGGACGGGTGGCTGGCGGGTGGAGGATTGCTGGCCACCAGCCCGATTGCGTGGACGGAGTTCTTGAACGGTCCGGTCACACCAGCGGAAATCAGCCGGACGAATGCGGTCCTGCAATCTCGGATTGTTCCCTTCGGCCAACCTGAAGCGGCGCTGGCAGCGGAGTTGTTCAATAAGACTGGACGGCGGCGCGGTTCACGGTTTGATTGCCTTATCGCAGCGACGGCGATTCTGGCACAGGCGGACGTCGTCACGGCCAATCAGTCGGACTTCAAGGTCTTTGTGCCACATGGATTGAAGCTGGTCGTCGCTCCGACTACGCCACTTGCTCCACCCGCTCCACAGGCGCCGAGCGGGAGCAATTAACGACAACGGCTGCCACACCTTGCCAGAGGGCATGCAAAGTGCCACATCACTGGTTCCATCTCGTTAGATCTGCTGGTGATTTACTTCCAACGTCGGCTCAGCGCTTCCGAGCGGCTCGCCGCGCAATTGGTGGCGGAACGCGACGCCACGGCGCAACGCCAATGAGCCGCAGGGACAGGCAAACAATCGATAGAGATTTTGCCCATCGGCGGCCCCGGAAACGGCTCATGGGGAGAATTCTGCCGGGCGATCTCTCCAAGGGAGGATGATCGCGGTGACTTGAGCCTCACGCAGTCCGAGATGGAGGAGTCAGGGATACAGACGGATTCTTCCTTCAGGATGGTGGAGGCGCAGCGGCGGAACTGCACGCCTCGAGGCGAGCGCACCCGGTAGCCCACGGCCAGGATGGCATCGAGGTTGTGGAGCGTGACGGGGCGCTCGACCTCTCGCTCCCCTTCGATTTGAACTACCGAGGATTCCTCGGTAGTTGCCGCCCGGCTCAGTTCCCCGTCCTCGTAGAGGTTCTTGAGGTGTAGCCCCACATTATCGGTGCTCACGTCAAAGAGCTGGGCCATCTCCCGCTGGGAAAGCCAGACGGTTTGGTCCTTGGCCCGCAGCTTGATTTGGCTGCGTCCGTCCTCGGTGGTGTAGAGAATCAGGTCGTTCATGGCATTGGCGATGGTGAATAGGAGTCGAAAATCGCCCCAACGGGGCCGTGCATACCAGCCCAGGGCGTTGCCCTGGGCTGGTATGCGGTGTCCCTTTGGGACATGGGGAATCCAGCGCTCATGCTTCCACCTCCTCCGGGGATGGGAAAAGCTGCTGCATCAGCCCTTTTTTATGGGTCTTGAGCGCGTCCAGTTTCCGGGCTTGGGCGGCCATCAGCTCGTCCACGCTGCTCAGGCACTCCGCGATTTCTGGTTGTTCGGGGGGAGTGGGAAGCGCAATGGCGAGCTTCTCCAACTGACTTGGATACAGATGAACAACCGTGTCCCCCTGCGCGACCTTGGCGATGTCGCGCTTCTTTGGGCCATTAAAGTAATAGCTGATGAAGACGCCGTTGTGCCCAGTTCGGATGACGTTCAAGTCGCCGCCCAAAGCAACATCGCCGTGCATCACGCAGGATGCTTTAGCGATGTCGAGTTTGGTCTCTCCTGAGCCGGGAATGATGATGTCGTTCCTCCGACTGAAGAACAAGTCGGCCTCAGCGGTGTCGGTTCTTGAAAAGACCTCGTCAATCACTTCACCGTAACGGGTGTATAGCTCCCCGTATCGAATGCATGGATGTCGTCCGTTAGTCGCAATCTGAGCTTTGGAGATTCCTTTGCCTTTGAAGAATGATGCAACGTCACAAAGCCGTTGCTGCTCCCACCCCGCCGCATCCCGGAACTCCGGAAAGCGCAGCCCAGGGCGTTGCCCTGGGCTGGTATGGTGCTGCGCCGTTGGCGCGAAAGAATGAGATGTGCCGTTGGCGCGGAAGAATCCAGGGCCAAAGGCCCGCTGCCATACCAGCCTGGGGCAACGCCCCAGGTGAGGGACCAGGCACAAAATCGAGGGCTGAAGGCCCGATCCATGGGAGGGATGTTGTCTCATCATTTCAGCCGTTTGATATTATGGTCCGTCAGCAGGGTGCGCATCTGAGTGATGGCGATTTCGTTCAGTTTGAGTAGGCGCTCGGGCTGGGGCAGTCCTTGGCGGATGAGGACAGAGTTGAGGCTTTCGAGGTTGGTGAGGACGACTAGCTGCTCCAGCGGAGCGTGGTCGCGGACGTTGCCGTCGGCTTCGGGATGGGCGTCGCGCCACTGTTTCGCGGTCTGGCCGAAGAGGGCGACGTTGAGCAGGTCGGCTTCGTTGGCATAGACGAGCACGGCTTGGGCCTTGGTGATGGCGGGCGGGATGAGCGTCTCTTTGATGGCATCGGTGTGGATGCGGTAGTTGATCTTGGCGAGGGTGCGCTGGAGATTCCAACCGAGCTGGAGGCGGTCGTTTTCCTCGTCTTTGAGACGCTGAAACTCCTTGATGAGGTAGAGCTTGAACTCCGGGCTGAGCCAGGAGCCGAATTCAAAGTCGATGTCCTTGTGGGCATAGGTGCCGCCGCCGTAGCGCCCTGCTTTCGATTGGAACCCGATGGCACCGGTGGTCTCGATCCACTTTCGCGGGGTGAGGGAGAAGCTGTTGAGACAGGCTTGGTTTCTAAAGGTCTCGAATTCGAGACCTTTAAAATCCGGGTTGTGTATCTGCTCCCAGACACCGATGAATTCGAGGGTGTTGCGGTTGCGCATCCAACTATAAATCAGCACATCATCCCCGAATTTTTGGGCTATGTCGGTGAGGGAGATGTAGTCTTGGCTGTTGTGCGAGACGATGGTGATGGCCGTTCCTTGAACTTCGATCTTGGTGCGTTTGGCTTTGCTCATGGCTTTGCTCATGGCTGTGGGCTGGGTTGTTGCGGCAATTCTAATTCCCTCGAATTCGATGGAATTAGAATCAGGAAAAAAATCCAAACCTCTCGAATCCGAGAGGTTTAATCCCGTCGAATTCGACGGGGTTAATTGTGGCGAATCCGCCATAATTAGAACCGGGGTTTTACTGCTCATACGCGCTGAGTCCTGAGATGTCGCGGCCCCCGGCGCGTTTGGTGAGGAGGGGGTGCAGGTCGGCCATGAGGGCGAGTTCGGCGTGGGTGCGGGCGCGCCAGCCGAGTTCCAGCGGGGCCATGAGGTCGCTCAGGTGCTCGGCGTCGAAAATCATGCGTTGCAGGATGCCGTCCACGAAGGTTTGCAGGGCGGCGGTGGCGAGGTGGTGCTGGCTGGCGATGGCGGCGAGTTCGGCGGCGTCTTTTTCCGCCTTAAAGCGGGTGTAGCCGTCGCGGATGGCGGTTTCGCTGAGGCCTGCGCCGGCCTTGAGGGTGGCGATGTAGGCGGCGATGTCCTCGCGCTCGTTCATGAACTTGGCATCGGACTGGATGAGGCCGACGAGCTCCTGATGCGTCATGTTCCTCCTGCCCGGTGTCGGGTTGGAGAAGCGGGCGATGTGGCCCATGATGTAGTCGTAATCGATGAGGGCGGAGGCAAAGAGGACGAACTCGAAATCGAGCTGGTCCACGTCGTCCGGGGCGGGCTGGTCGGTGCCTTTGCCCTGCTGGGCTTTGAGGCGCTGGGCGGTCTCCAGATAGGCACCGCGAAAGCCGAGCAGGTTTGCAAGGGGCAGGATTTGCTCAATGGTGGCGGCGTTTTCGTCGGTGAGGTCGGTGTATTGGTCGAGCTGGGTTTTGAGGCGCTGGACTTCCTTGAAGTGGTTGATGAAGGCGGCGCGGGCGTCGTCGCCCTTGAGATTGGGCACGGCCTCCGGGGCGCAGTCGAGGCCCTGGGACTGCATGAAGGCGTCGAGCTTCTGCACGGCGCCTTGCAGTTTTTCGATGACCACGGGGGCCTTGTCCACGAGCCAGATTTCGCGGGCCTGCGGACCGGACTTTTCCCCGGAGAAGAGGGCGATGGCGGCATCCACGGCCTCCTGCTGCTGGCGGAAGTCGAGGATGTTGCCGTAGGGTTTGGTGCCGTTGAGCACGCGGTTGGTGCGGGAAAAGGCCTGGATCAAGCCGTGGTGCTTGAGGTTCTTGTCCACGTAGAGCGTGTTTCAGGTATTTGGAATCGAAGCCGGTGAGGAGCATGTCCACCACGAGGGTGATGTCGATTTTCTGCGCGTGGGGCAGGTCGGCATTGGGCCACTGCTGGTCTTTGATGCGCTTTTGCACATCCTGATAGTAGAGGTCGAACTCGCTGAGGGTGTGATTGGTGCGGTAGCGGGTGTTGTAGTCGGCGAGGATGGTCTTGAGGGCGGCTTTTTTCTGCTCGGGCTCGACGGCGTTGCCTTCTTTTTCCTGCGGCAGGTCTTCCTGGATCTGCTTCACATCGGCATCGCCCTCGGCGGGCGGGGAGAAGACGCAGGCGATATTGAGCGGCTGGAAGTCGGCGTCGGCGGCCTGCTTTTCCGCCTGCATCTCGGCGAAGAGGCGGTGGTATTCGATGGCGTCGTTGATGGAGGCGGTGGCGAGCAGGGCATTGAAGCGGCGCTGGCCGGTGGCGGCGTCGTGCTTTTTCAGGATGGCCTCGATGACGGCGCGCTTGGCGAGGGGTTCGCCGGGCTTGGGCAGTGCGTTGCCGGACGGTTTGAAGTAGTCCACATGGAAGCGGAGGACGTTTCCGTCTTCGATGGCGTGGGTGATGGTGTAGGCGTGGAGCTGCTTTTGGAAAAGCTCGACGGTGGTCTTCATGGAGGCCTGCTGGTCCTCGATTTTCACGCGGCTGGCGTTTTCCTCAAAGATGGGCGTGCCGGTGAAGCCGAAGAGCTGGGCCTGGGGAAAGAATTCTTTGATGGCCTGGTGGTTCTCGCCGAACTGGGAGCGGTGGCATTCGTCGAAGATGAAGACGATGCGTTTTTCGCGCAGGGGGGCGAGCTGCTCCTTGTAGGACTGGCGGCCGTCCTTTTTCTGCTGCTGGTTGCGTTTGCTGTTTTCGTCCAGCGCGAGGCCGAGCTTCTGGATGGTGCAGACGATGACCTTGTCGGCGTAGTCGCCGGAAAGCAGACGGCGCACGAGTGAGCCGGTGTTGGTGTTTTCCTCGACGCAGCCTTCCTGGAATTTGTTGAACTCCTCGCGGGTCTGCCGGTCGAGGTCTTTGCGATCCACGACGAAGAGGCATTTCTCGATGTCGGGATTGTCCTTGAGGAGGGTGGAGGCCTTGAAGGAGGTGAGCGTCTTGCCGCTGCCGGTGGTGCTCCAGATGTAACCGTTGCCGCAATTTTGGTGGATGCAGTCCACGATAGCCTTGACCTGATAGACCTGATACGGGCGCATCATGAGGAGCTTTTGCTCGCTGGCGATGAGCACCATGTAGCGGCTGAGGGTCTGGCCGAGGGTGCATTTGACGAGGAAGGTCGCGGCGAAGTCGTCGGGGTGGATGATCTTTTTGTTGTCCACCCCGGCGAACTGATAGACGGGGAGGAACCTCTCATCCTGATTGAAGGCGAAGTGGCGGGCGTTGTTGTTGGCGAAGTAGAAGGTCTCGGTGCGGTTGCTGACGATGAAGAGCTGGAGGAAGCAGAGGAGGGTCTTGGTGTAGCCGTTGCCGGGGTCGTTCTTGTATTCGACGATTTGCTCCATGGCCCGGCGCGGGCTGATGCCGAGGGTCTTCAGCTCGATCTGCACGCAGGGCACGCCGTTGATGAGCAGGAGGACGTCGTAACGGTGGTGACTGTTGTCGGTGTTGATGCGGAGCTGGTTGACGACCTCGAAGTGGTTTTTGCACCAGTCCTTGATGTTGACCAAGGTGTAGTTCAGCGGCGTGCCGTCGTCGCGGGTGAAGCTGTTGCGCTCGCGCAGGGTGCGGGCGGTGGTGAAGACATCGGGGGTGATGATTTCCTCCAGCATGCGGGGGAATTCACCATCGGTGAGGCGGACGCGATTGAGGGACTCGAATTTTTTGCGGAAGTTGGCTTCCAGGGTGGCGCGGTCGTGGATATCGGCGCGGACGGAGTATTTGAGGCTACGGAGCTTCTCGATGAAGGCGTCCTCGATGCCGTGTTCGTTTAGAACCAAAGCTTGGGCCTCGTGTTGCGGGTAGTTGCTGTCGGAGGAGGTGGGCATGGCTAGTTGAGGTTCGATGTCACCGGACTTGGCCCGCGCGACAAAGTTTGACCGCTGCCGTTGGCCCGGAGGTCGGGATTGGGTTCGCGACGGAGGGTGTTCGGTCCCGCGACTGCGGGAGGGCCAAAGTCGGCCTCAATGCCGCGCAGGGCGAGATTCATGACGGTAGAGAATTCGGAAGTTCGCCCGTCGGATTTCATTCGCGCCATGGGGTTCCCCGGTTGTTACAGACTTGGCCGTGCTCAACCCGGTGCAAAGAAAACGGGGGTGGCCCCTTCTGCTATCGATCTCAAGAGAGCTAAAAGCCCTTCCGATTTTTTCCACCTTTGGCATGCATGGACGCTAGGGAACGGAAGCCACTGAGCGGGCGCTTCGTCGGCACGGTCGATGCCTTATTCTCGATATCCATAGTTTTCCCTCACGACCGCTACCTTATGAACTCGATCAGGATCCGGATCGACCGGATATCTGCCTCGGTACGGACCAGTTTCATACACCAACGGACTTGGTCGAGGGGGCGCGCATTACGTTCGAGGCCGAGGGATTGTCGGTGGCGATCAACCGGCCGTTCGCGGGAGCTTTAGTACCCATGAAGATTTATGGGAAGGATGCGCGGGTTTCAGCGCTGATGATTGAGTTCAATCGGCGGTTGTATATGGATGAAAAGTTAGGAACCAAGAGCGGGCATTTTGAGACGATGCGCAAGGTCCTTGCCGTCGTTTTGGGGTCGATCTCGAAGCACACTGTAGTTGGTGCCGCGACTACCTGAGGGGCATCGGTTTCACCTGGTTAGACCCTTTACTCGATTAAACAAAATCCAGGCC
>CAMBEJ010000170.1 GCA_945865375.1 Akkermansia muciniphila
ATTCCAACCACGCCGGCGCCGCTCCCAAGCCGATGTACCATCGATAGGAACTCCACCGGTAGGCCCGCAACTTTCTCATCCGCTCCCGAACCTGTTCCTCCCTCAACTCTAGGAGCAGATGATAATGGTTGTCCATGAGCACAAAACAGTGCAGGCGCAATCGAAAGCGCCGGACCATTTCAGCCACGATCTCCAGGAAATGCCGCCGATCCGCGTCGTCACGGAAGATGGCCTTGCGCTCGTTACCGCGGGCAGTAACGTGATACCAGCCTCCCAATTTCTCCATCCGCAACGGTCGGGCCATAACCGTCAGGCTTATCCCACTCCCGTCATGTGTCAATTGTTTAATTGTGAGATGTGACCCCTTTGATCTTATTCACAGAGAGTTTCCTTTCAATTGGCGCAAGCGCTGGTGGGGACTTGAACCTTGTAGCCGCCGACGGGAGGAGGCGGATGCTGCCGCCCACGGCCCGCTCCGCCTCCTCACGTCGGCGGCTACAGGCCGGAGGTTCATGGAGAGCTTGCAGCACCGGCCCAAGGCGCTTTGGTAGCAGATGTAGCGGGGCTTTTTCATTCAAGCCCAGACACCATAGTGGCTTCGTGCGCGCTGCTTTGGAGCATTGTGTCAATGGTAAGCGTCAAGCGGAGGGCGTCTTCTCTGCGCGGCAGGGGGCGTGTTAATCTGGGCGGATGAAAAAGTTCATGGGGATCCGTCGCCGCCGGTTCAGCGGCGATGATCGCGACCGTTTCGTGGAGCTCTACGTGCGGAGCGGGGTCACGCAGGGGGAGTTTGCGCGAACGCATCTTAAGGCCAGGATAGCGCCGGAGTTCATTGCCCAGGTGCTTGATCATCTGCGCAAGCCATGTTCTGACCGACGTCCTGGGCCGGCTCCCGGCAATGAAAAATACCCAGATCGACTCTCTGGTCCCGGAAAACTGGCAAGCAGCGCCAGCCAAAGCGGCTCCACGGCCCGACCTCAGCTCAGCCACTTGACCGGTCTCCTCCACAATCGTTGAGTTTAGCCCCTCAGCCAAGCCCTCGGCAAGACGCCCTCCGCTTGACGCTTACGAAACAGTCTGAACCTGTTGGTCCGCGCAATTCACTTATTTCTTTTTTGGTTCCTGATGATCCCACTCTTGCGGGACCTGTTCAGCCGACTTTCCTGAGCTTGGTGATGCGGCCGGTGTTCACCCACTCGGCGACGAAGATATTTCCTGCGGGATCGAAACAGGCATCGTGGGGGTGCAGGAACTTTCCAGAGACCCAGCCTTCTCCCGTCGCGCTGCTGCGGAGTTTCATGCCATCCTTGAGCACTTGCTCGCGCCATGCGAGATCTTCGCCAAGGTGAACGATCACTTTGTCGTCCTTGTCGAGCAGGGTGATGCGCGCGCTCAGGTCGGGCACGAGAAGGACGTCTTTGAGGATGTCGATGTTCGCGGGCAGAATGAAACCATCCAGGGTTTTGATGTGTTTCCCTTCGAGCGTGAACCATTGGAGACGTTTGTTCGCGCGGTCGGCGACAACAAGGGACGGTTGGCGCCCGGGTCGATTGTCGAGCCAGATGCCGTGAGGCGTGTTGAACTGGCCGGCGTCCGTGCCGGGAGCGCCGAACATGGATTTCCAATTTCCGTCTTTGTCGTAGCGATGGATGCGGAAGGAGCCGTAGCCATCGGCGAGATAGAACCCGCCGTCAGGCAGGAAGGCGAAATTGGTGGGCATGAAGGCATCGCGACCCCAGCGTTTCACAGGCTTGGTGTCCTCGTCCTTTGGATAGAGCTGGGAGTCCATCGGCGCGCGTTTTTCCCACACTGTTTCTCCTTTGAGTGTGAGTTTGGCAAAGTTCTTGAGCTGTTGGTAGCCAGTGACCCAGAGAAACTGGTCCTTACCCTCGGTGCGGACTTCGAGGCCGTGTCCGCCTCCCTGAAATTGATTACCGAAAGCACGAACGAACTTGCCCTTCGCGTCGAAGACGAAAATGGACGGGTGATCCTTGAGATTCTCGCGGCCTTCGTGGATGACGTAGAGCAGTCCCTCGCGGTCCACGGCGACATTGTGCGTGGTCTGCCACGAGTATTTATCAGGCAACTGCGCCCAATTGTGCAGCACCTCGTAGCGGTGCCCCTCGACTCCGATGCGGAGCTGCTTGTCGGACTTCTGGGCCGTGAGCACGCGGGGCACTCCGATTGCGACGGTGGCGGTCGCGACTGTGGAGACAAAGCGGCGCCGGGAGATTTTGGATGAAGGCTTCATAGACCGATTAGGATGTCGTTTTGGGATGTGGCTATGAAAATGACCCTGAGAAGGGGGTTGGGTCAAGACAACTCCGAGTCCGAGTGGTCATGAGGTTTCATCCTCAACACTGTCGATTCTTGTTCAAGAACTTTCGCGACGGAATTTTCGGAGAGCCTCGAAGGCGCAGGATTTCTGAGTTTTAAGAACTGGATGCTGGTCACTGTGCCTGCTTCATGACACAATCTGGGCATGAACGCAAAAGCGCACCTTGCGCCTGTTTCCTGGCGTCGTATGATTTGCGCCGTGGAAAAGGTTCGTGATCGATTGCTGCGCGCCGCGAAGGCGTTGGAAGACTCGGGTATTCCTTACGCGGTGGTGGGTGGCAATGCCGTCGCGGCCTGGGTTTCCCGAGTGGACGAAGCCGCCGTGCGCAACACCCGCGATGTGGACATCCTCCTTCGTCGCGCGGACCTCAGCGTGGCCACGCAGAGCCTTGAAGCGGCGGGTTTCGTTTATCGCCGAGTGGCCAGCCTGGGTCAACCTGTTGGCTTGGACCTTTTCCTTGATGGCCCCACTGCGAGCGCTCGCGACGCTGTCCACGTGGTTTTTGCCTCGGAGCGAGTCCGTCCAGACAGTCCCATCCCATCCCCCGACGTGACCGAGTCCGAGCCGGCGGCGCATTTCCGGCTGGTCAAATTGGAGGGATTGGTGCGCATGAAGCTGGCTGCGTTTCGAGACAAAGACCGCACGCACCTGAGGGATTTGATCGAAGTAGGGCTGATTGGTTCTTCAATGCTCGACGCCGTGCCACGCGCATTGCAGGAGCGATTAAGGCTCCTCCTGGATACGCCTGAAGGTTGATCAGAGCTCTTGGGGACAGCGTGTTCAGCTTGTGGGGGCATGAGGTGTTCAAGCTTTCAGACCGCAGCAGAAGAGGTTGAAATCGGGATCCCGCGAGCCACCTGAATTCCTCCATTCCTCGTAATCGTAATCTTAATCGTAATCCTCCGGTGTTGCCCTTGAAACAGAGGGTTGGATTACGATTACGATTACGATTACGTGTCAGAGCGGGGGATTGGAGTGGCTCGGGCATCGGTTTTACTTGATCCAGCCGGCGCGCTGGCGGGGCCACACGAGGCCGAAGGAGACACCGGCGGTGGAGGGTTCTCCTTGATTATCCTGGTCATGCACCCGGCGGAGCGGAGCAGGCCGGCAGGGGGATGCCGAGTTCTTGGGAGAGTTGCGAGAGCGGGGCCATGACGTCGGCGGGGAGAAGGATCCCGTGTTGCAGGGCTTCTTGGTAATGGCTCCATTCGCGTTCGCCAGGCAGGAGGAGGCGCTCGATGCCGGCTACGCGAGGGGCTTGGCGGATCTGGCGGATGAGCTCCGCGATGCGTTTTTGAAACTGGTCGAGGGGCATCATGGAGGCGACATCGATGGCGATAAACGCGGCCCCATGGTTTGTGGGCAAGGAGGGGTCATCGAAGGACCAGGACAACACGTGTTGCGCGATGGCGGCCCCCGTGAGGATTGATGAGAGGGCTTCGATCCAGAGGGCGATGCCATACCCCTTGTGCGCGGACATGGGGGTGAGGGAGGCGTGGTTTGGGAACAGCTTCGGATCGGTGGTGGGGTTTCCTTGGTGATCAATGATCCAGCCTTCCGGGATGCTGTTGCCTTCCGTTGCGGCCTGATAGACCTTGCCGCCGGCGACGGTGCTGGTGGCGATGTCGAGCAGAATAGGGAACGGCTCGCTTGACGGGATGGCGATGGCGAGAGGGTTGCTGCCAAGCACGGCAACGCGGGAGCCTGGGATAGAGACGCTAGGGGTGTCGTTGGCCATGGCGATCCCGATGAGACCGCTCTGGGCGGCCTGGGCGGCGTAGATGCCTGCGGCGCCGAAGTGGCAGGCATTGTGGACGCCTACATACCCCATTCCAGTGGCGCGAGCTTTCAGGATGGCGGTGTCCATCGCAAAGGTCGAACTGACCATGGCGAGGGTGGAGTTGGCGTTGATGATAGCCCAGGCTGGTCCTTGACGTTCGATGGCAGGTTGAGCATCGGGATGCAGCCCTCCCGCTTTGAGTCGGCGAATGTAACCGCGCAGACTTTTGGTGCCGTGCGTATGGATTCCCCAAGAGTCGGTGGTGACGAGGACGCGGGCTGCGGTTTGGGCGTCTTTGACTGGCAGCCCCGCAGCTTGAAGGCATCGGATAGTGAACAGCTCAAGGCTGGTGATGGAGACGGTCATAAGCGAAAGTAGAAGGCGAAAGGCGGGAGCTGGAGGGTTGAAATAATTTCTGCTTTCAACTTTTGATCGGAGCTAATTCGTTTGCGCGGACTGTGTGATGCTTGCCGCTTTGCGCACTTTGATAAGCACAGGCCTTGAAGTTTGGCGGCCAGCCTGGTTCTCAACGGCGTAGCACAGGCGGTCGGTCTCAGGAACCCATCGTTCCGCTGTAAAAAAAATCTGTCGTTCCAACTCCCCTTTTGGGAGCAAAACACCGTTCAGACCGATATTATCCACGATCACTCCGTGAGGGAGGTTATCCACCGAGAACGTAACCAGCTCATCGTAACCGTTTCGCTGCACGCTCAGCCAGGCGGGGACGGTGGAGCCGGGGGTGATGGTGATTTCCACAGGGTTCACATCTCTCGGATTCGGAGGAGTGGCCCCATTCGTCTGAGCGAGAAACTTGTGCCGCGAGTCCGACTCGAGAGTCACGAGCAGCCGTGGTTTTTCGGCGAGCTTGATTTTCGAGAAGGCTTTGACGGGTTTGTTGACTTCGGAGTCCCCGATGCGCGCCCGCGCGGTGACGCGAATTTTGGCGAGCATCTCGGGGGTTGGGTCGGCCGCCGATGGGAGGGCAAAGAGAGTGCCTCGCGCCTCGGTATGGCCCGCCTGGATCGCGAGCGGGGTTGAGGCGGCCCAGCCCTCGGGAAGATTGTCGAGAACGATGTTGATTTCTCCTTCAAACCCATCGAGGCGATCGGCTGAGAGCGAGAAATCGCGGCCGCTGTCGCGGTTCACAGTGATGTCGGCGCCGTTGAGCGTGACCTTGAAATCGGGCTTGGATTCGCGCACGGTGAGCCGGTAGGGGAAGCGGTCCCCTGCAAAGGCACGCGTCTCGGAAATGCGGATCATGTAATAGCCGTTTTCCGGGGCGGTGAAGTGCAGGCGCGAGTCCGATCCGAGAACCCGGTCTCCGTCGTCATCGTTCGAATGGTTTATCACGAAGAAAGGCAGGCCATTCGGGGCAGGGGAAGTTCCGATTGGGCGGGGTTCGACGATGTAACAGGGTTCTTCGTTGGCGTGGACCGTGGCGGAGGTGTCGAAGTAAGTTCGACGCTTTGCACTGGAGGTGTAGAATTGAAACCCGGAGTCGGGCCCTTGCGGTGCCCTGAACAGTTTAACAACCTCACCTTGCAAGTAGAGGAACTGGTTCAGATGCATTTCCTCCCAATTTTCGACACGGCAATCGCTTGAGAAAGAATCAATTCCACGGAACGTGATGGCGGAATCCCGGACGGCCTGCAGAGCCAGGCGTGGGATCTGTTTCCCGGACTCGTCGAGCAACTCGAGTTTCGTGTCCGCGAGCGAACCGCGTGATGCGGCGGCGGTTTCGATGACCCAAGCCTGCCCTTTTTTGCTGGCGAACCGGAAAAAATCGACATCCGTTTTTCCGGTTTGCGCGAGGAACCGACCGCCGACCACGCCTGGGGCTGTGATGGCGGTGGCCTGGGCCGGCGAATCGTTGGGCTCGATCTCAACCATCTCGGGCAACTCGCCCACGAGTACCTTGAAAGGTTGACGGAAGCGATATTTGGCGGGATCAAGAGGCACGTCAATGTCGCCAGGACCCGAGGCCTTGACAACCACTGTGTCCATGTCGCCGAGATTGACACCAGAGAGCGTGAGGCGTGTCTCCTGATTTGTGCGAATGCTGAGCGGAAACACGCTTGTCACAAAGGGGAGGTGTCCTAGGGTCAGGCGGTAGAAATGTTGAAGCGATCCAGAGGCGGCCTTTTCGGTGATGCGAACCGAGTAGAGGCCGCTTGAATTTGGCGTGTAGTGGACCCACGGATCTTCGGCCTCAGTTCCCTGGCTCGTTAAAACCAAGGCACCTGATGGGTCAAACAGGGAGAGGATGAGGACCGCCTTTGAACCGAGCCTCCGTGCGGCCGCGTCGATCACGAGCGTCTGACCGGCCACAGCCTCGAATCGGATTTCATCCGTGTTGCCGGCGGGGTCGATTGTCCCCCAGAAACTCGTCGGGGTTGGGATGCTCTTCGGGGCCCCATGAGAACCTGGATCCCCTTGCTCCGACAGTTGCGCGATGGAGTCCACATACAGCTTGAGCCGAGCGCTTTCTCCGGCAGGGGAGATAGCTGAGAACTCATAAGTGCCGGGGGCAAGAGAGGCCTCGGGTGTGATGGAGACCCATGCTTCGGTTTTGGAGGGCTTGGGTTCCCAGAGGATGACGGACTTGATGGCGCGATTGTGGGCGAGGACATTGGTGACGCCCGCGAGATGGTTTCCAGAGAGTTTCACGCGCGATGTGACACCTCGAAGCACCCCTCGGGGCGTTCCCACGACAAGTTCCGGTTTTGGCAGGGGCTTTGGCTTTCCGGAGTCGGTCTCGTAGATTTCAAGAGATCCGTCGAGGCGTCCTGCCGCCACCGATCTGCCATCACCCACAAACGTCACCGCGTGCGTCCAGTCGGGCTGCCGCTCGAAAACGAGTTTTTCATTGAGCCCTTCCAAGTCCCAGATCTTGAGCGTTCGATCGTCGGCGCTGGAGATCAGCACCTTGCCAGAAGTGGAGAATCGGAGCCGGAGCAAAGCCCCTTCGTGCGCAAATTTGGATTCGACCAAAGGGTTGGTCGTTTCCGCTGCCGTGGCGCTGATTTGCCAGAGTCGAATCCGGTTGTCGCCGCCGCCGGCGACGAGGTGTTTGCCATCGGGGGAAAACGCCAGCGAGAGCACCTCCTTGAGGGGTTGAGAGAGCGTATCCCGGCGTTCGCCAGTGGAGACATCCCAGAGTTTGACCGTGCGATCGCCGCTGGCGCTTGCCAGAATCTTTCCGTCAGGCCGGAATGCGAGATCGTAAAGGGCGCCGTTATGGCCTTTGAGGGTGCGGATATGGGCTCCGGTTTGAGTGTTCCAAAGTTTGATGGTCTGATCGTAACTCCCCGAGGCGAGGGTTTTGCCGTCAACTGAGAGGGCGAGGGCATGCACAGAATCTGTGTGACCGGTGAAGCTGCGGAGCAGAGAACCGTCTTCCGTTTTCCAAGCGCGGATTTCGCCTTCGAGACCCGGTTGACCGCCGCCTGAGAAGAGCACGCGGCCGTCCGAGGAATAGACGAGTGCGTTGACGGCCCCCGTGTGTCCCCCGAGAGTGCGGATCAGGCCCCGACCCTCCACTTCTACGAGGTCGATCTCAGAGTATCGGCCCAGCGCCAAGGTCTTTCCGTCGGGGTCCGATGCGATTGCGTGGATGGGACTTTTCAGGGAGTTTTTCGGAGCCACAGATTTGACGGAAAGCTCTCGTTTGATTGGGTTTTCGGGAGGTTTGGCACCCGAGTCAATCCACGAGGAGAGGAGCTCGATTTCAGCGGGCCTCAGTTTTTCCCTTTTGCCGGGAGGCATAATCTTCGTTTTGCCATCCTTCTCGACTTCACCTCGAACCCGCTTAATCAGGAGGCTTTCCCGGCTGTTGCCTTTGACAATGGCGGCGCCTGTTTCACCTCCCTTGAGAAGGCCTTCGTGGGAGTCCAGCACGAAGGTGGCTTCGGCATCTTTCGCGGCATGGCAGTCGATGCAATGCTTTTGAAAGATCGCGTCCACCTCCGCGTAATCCGGCGCTGCGTGGGTGCTGAGAGCCGCGCTGAGGGATAGGAGCACAACAAAGCAGAACAGCTGAAGACGCCGATGGGAGCGCGTTCCCAATGCGTTGCGTCCGTTGCGATTGGTTGGCATAGGATGGGTGCGAACGAATGCGTGGCGTGTTACCTTGCGGAAGCGGTGGCTTTGGTTTCGCTGATGCACCAAAGGGCCTGGTGGGTTCGCAAAAAGAGTTCGCCGTTGGAAACGGCCAGCGTGGAATTAGATTTTTCAGCCACTGGGTTGATCGAAAGAACTTCGAACGCGGGACCCGCGCGTAGCACGAACGTTTCACCGGAACGATTGACAATGTAGAGCTTATCGCCCACCAACACCATGGAACCCCATGTTTCGCCGTCTGCCCCGTTCCCTTTGAGCCGCTCGAGCCAGATTTGTTTTCCGGTGGCGAGATCCAGGCATTCGGCGTTGCCGTCGGTGTTGCCGATGAAGACCCTGCCGTTATAGATGACAGGGGATCCGATCCGATGTTTTTTTGAGCGCTGCTCGTACCAGGTTTGATTCCCTGTCATGTTTCCCGACCCGCCTGGTTTGACGACGCTGACGGAGCCAAAATAGCCGCCCATAGAGACCACACTTCCTTCCGCGAAGGTTGAAGAACTATACACCAGCGGGTTCATGCCTTCGGAATACCAGAGCGGCTTGCCTGTTTTCAAGTCGAAGGCGCGGACCTGGTTGGAGACAGGCAGAATCACCTCCTGGCGGTCGTTGACCTTGGCGATGATCGGCGTCGCGAACGAGCCCATCATTCCGTCCGTTTTGCCCGCAAAGCCATCGAAGCGATCTTTCGGATAGACTTCCGGAAGATCGACGTTCCAGACCTTTTTGCCCGTCTTTTTATCCAGGGCATGCAAGACCGAAGGGGAGCCTGGGCCATGGTAAATCAAGACAAGATTGCCTTGAATGACCGGAGAGGATGCGCTGCCCCAGATATGGTCCTGCTTGCCAAGATCGACGTGCCAGAGCTCGTTTCCATTGAGGTCGAAACAGAAAAGCCCGGCGGATGCGAAGTGAGCGATGACGCATTCGCCATCGGTCACGGGAGAGCCGGCGCAGTGGGTGTTGGTGTCGTGCCGCTTTTCTTTTTCTTTGTAGACCGTTCCTTTTTTCCAGAGGAGTTTGCCGTTTACTCGATCGAAACACATGACTTGGCGAATGCCTTCCGCTTCAATGTCCTGGGTCATAAAAACGCGATTTCCGAGCACAATCGGCGACGAGTTTCCGGGAGCGGGGAGCTCGATCCGCCAGCGAATGTTTTTGGTCTTGTCCCACTGGGTGGGAGCCTGCGTTTCTGGAGAGATGTTGTTTCCGAGGGGACCGCGCCATGAGGGCCAGTCCGCAGCCTGGGTGACCAGGCAAGTGAACAACGAAAGGAGGATTGGGATCTTTGAGTTCATAGGATGGATGTTATGCCCTTAATTGGAGCCGCGAGCAAGGCTCAAAACGCAGGCGATGTCCCACAAGGGAGTTGCGGTTGCCAAGCCGCGCATTGACCGGTTCACGAAACACTGTTGAAAATCAACTGTCGGGAGATGGATGCGGTTGGAGAAAGTGAGTGAATCATCGATCGTGGATTGGAATTAGTTCAGACGAATCGACAAGGCATTTATGCAGTCCTTTCAGCGTTGTCAGGAAAAGGGCATACCGGTTGGATTGCATTTCGAATTTCTTTCGGTTTGATTCCGCGGTGAAGCTTTTGGATCTCCTTGGCTCGGGCTACCGGGCAATTTCGAAAGCGAACCCCTTGAGGTACTCCGTTTCCGGGATGGTGGGAATGACGGGATGGTCTAACGATTGGCTGAACGTGGCGACACGCCGAAGGACTCGTTGGGCATCGTAGGCGGCGCTCAGGATGACGCCTTCGAACATGTTTCTGTCCACGTGATGGGAGCAGCAGAATGTGAGGAGAATGCCCTTGGATTTAAGCAGTTTGAGGGCTCGGAGGTGGATTTCCTTATAGCCCCGGAGAGCGTCGGCGACCGAATCGCGATTGCGTGTGAAGGAGGGAGGATCCAGGATGATGAGGTCAAATCTGGGCAACACCTTCTCATGGGGACCTGTTTGGGTTTTAGCCTTCAACCAGTCGAAGACATTGGCGGCCTCAAAAGAACAGGTGTCTTGCAGACCGTTCAGCTTTGCGTTCCGAGAAGCCGCCGCGACGGCGTCTTCGCTTTGATCGATTCCATGAACATGAGCGGCTCCTGCGCGGGCCGCATGGAGGGCGAACCCGCCCAGGAAAGAAAAACAGTCGAGCACTTGGGCTCCCTTTGCCCATTGGCTGGCGCACTGATAGTTGGTTTGCTGGTCTAGGTACATCCCGGTTTTGTGACCGGCGGACCAGCCGACTTCAAACTTTAAACCGTTGAGGATGGGAGAAAGAGTGAGTGTTTCCAGATCGGTTGGTTGGGCTTCCTTCAGGACGCCTGAGGAGGCGTCGAGTCCTTCAAACCGCCGCGCGGCGGCGTCGCTCCGCTCCAGAATTCTTTGGGGTTTAATGGCCGCATGGATGGCTTCAACAATCATTCCCTTTCGCTGGTCCATCCCCAGGGAAGAAATCTGAACCACAGCGGTATCCTCGTACTTATCGACGATGAGGCCGCTCAAGAAATCGCTTTCGGCATTGACCAGCCGGAAGCTGGTGGCGTCTGGCATGTGCTTTTTTCTGAGGGCTAGGGCGCTGTGGAGGCGATCGCGGAAGAACGGAGCATCGGCGGTGATCCGGTCATTGGAGAGGAGTCGGACGCTGATTTTGGATTGGGAGTTGTAGAAGCCCATGCCGAGAAAGCGTTGTCGATGATCTTTAACTTGGACGAGTTCGCCGTCTGCCGTGGGGCGTGTGAGGCGCAGGACCGAGCCTTTATAGAGCCAGGGGTGTCCGGCTAGGAGACGTTCCGATTCGCCGGGGCGGACAATGACAGTCGTCATGGCCGAGGCTGAAGAATCCTCATGGAGGTTTGTGGGGACAGTAGTGACTTTCGAATCGCGCATGTGTTTTGAGTGTTCTTGGCCGAGTTGGTTGGCAACGAGGCAAGAACAGCCATCATTCCATGCTGATGAGGGGATGACGTCAAGAAGCGTCTGAGCGAGGGGATTTGAGAGTGCGCATCTCAGATTTTTCCAGATCTTCTCGTAATCGTAATCGTAATCGTAATCCTATCCCGGGTTTCCCTCGTGCAACCGGTAATCGGAGTTTGCCTTTATCAAGGCGACTAGCATCGAAACGACGCTCCAGAGGCGGTCTTTTCC
>CAMBEJ010000171.1 GCA_945865375.1 Akkermansia muciniphila
GCTCAATCTATCGCGCGAGGCCGTCAGAAATTGTTGCCAGCGCCGCAGCCGACCCAGCAATTCCGCCGCAGCCTGCTTAGCGCCGCTCGCGGCGGCGACGCGCGGCGCGACATCTTCCGCCAGGGATGTAAACACATCGGCGCAAGCCGGGTCGCGCAGACGCACGCCCAAATGCGGTTGCGAACCGAGCGCGACGGAAATCAATTCCAGTCCCCGGCACTCCGGCCACTCACGACGCGGCGGCAATGCCGCCTTCGACACCGGCACCAACAAGGCCCGCGCCCGTGTTGTTTGTTCCAAGGCGACGAGCAGCGGATGCCCGGTTTGCGGGCGCGCAAACCGCGTCAGCCAGGCGACGTTCGCTCCAGCTTCGGCTTTTCAATCGCGATGCACGGCGAGCACGCTGACCAGACTTACGGCAAACGGTTCAGCGGAAGCGAAGGCAGCTTTCTTGCCGGGCAACTTTGCATAGTCCCATTTCCAACCGTTGTAGAAAGTATCCGGCTCGACATCAAAGACTGCGTAAATCATCTCCGGATCAGGGCTGGATGGATAGCCGTTCCGAAGAAGCTCCTCTGCCGTGAAAATGCGAGGGCCACGTTTCTTTATGCGCCACAGACCAGGCCAAGCTTTGCTTCCGTGGCCGTGAAGTAAGATGTGCCTGGCATCTGCTATGGCCGGCTCCAACCGAATGGAACCACGGCGAAGACCGGCGCGGAAGTTGTAAAGTCCAGTTCGTCGAATCCAGTCCAGTTGTTGTTCGCTGTCGCACCAACCCACCAGCACTGAATGTTCTGCGGGCGGAACAGGCCGTTCGTTTTCAACGGCGTCTCGTTCCGGGATTGGGCTTTCAACTTTCGCTCCACCGCCAGTCTCATCCGCACGGTAAACGTGGAACCGGTGATAGCTGTTCTGCTCACGCGCCGTAGCTCGGTTGCATACATGAGCGATGATTTCATCCACAAAACGGGAAAGGTGTTGCAAGCCGACCGCTTCGCCACTTGCGCCGGGCTTGAGCGCAAAAGCACCAAGGCCGGGAAGAATCTCGTGAAATCCTTGGAAGCGAGTCGGGCTGTTCGTCCCGCCGGGGTAGAGGATGTAGGCACCTTCGGATCGGCGGATGGCGTCGCGGTAGGCGTGCATCTTCAAGAGGTCAGCCCGCTTGTAGTTGCCGCGCTTCTCTTGAGCTTTTTCTTCGCTCAGGTCTTCGTCGCCATCCCCGAAAAGTTCCGTGATGTTCTCCACCCGGTATTTCGCATCGAAATGAATATGGACTGCGAGTTCCTGCGACTCCGCCTCATCGAGACCATACCCATCCGGCCAAAAGCTCAGAGTAAAGTCGGGACGCATCCGGCGAGTCCAGGAACCAGGTTCGTTCCGCGAACCGCTCCGCTCGTGAGTGAGGTTGTAGTGAAAACGAACATTCAGTCGGCGTGCATGGCGCAGGCACCGCCCCTCAATGCCGAAGGGTTCGTTCACTTTCAGGCGCAGATTCAACCCACTATTGGTGTGCTCGAAAAGTGTCCTCGCTGCGGGTGCGGCCATTTCAAACTTGTCTCTGAATAGCCGGAGCAGTTGAAAGAACAGCCAGTATTCGTAGAGCGCCGCCATGTCGCGCTTGCCAGCGCCGTAAACGTCTTCGCCACCTTTCCAAACGAGTTCCGCAGCCAAATCGAACTTGAGCCAGGCGAGCAGGATATCTCGATACCCGCCTTTCCGCTGAAGGACAGGACTGCCGAGTGGAAGAATGTTCGGGGCAGAAACACCTTTGAACAAAGCCGCTGATAAAGTTGCGTTGAGCTGCTCCTGAAGGTGGTGGACGGTGCGAACAAGTCTTTGCCGGTCTTCCGCTACGCTTTCCTTCAAAATTGACTCGATGCGCTTCAAGAAATCCCGGAAGTGCGTCAGGACATACTTCACGAAACGATTCTCTGGAGTGTCCAGCGAATCAACTTGCCGGCGAACTGAAACAACGCGCGGTAGCGACGGCGTTGCGATGCCGAGCGCCCGCATGGTTTGCGCGGCGGAACTGTGGGCCGGAATCGGGACGCGAGACGTTGCGCTGCCGATTTGGCGGGCCAAGTCACGGCCTCCCTTTCGTAGCCGCGAAATTCCATGTTCCTCCCACTGCGCTTGCAACTTCTGATGTGGCATCGCAGTCACACGCTGCAAAGCGGCCACAAACTTCCTGGAAGTCAGTTCGGCGGCAAGAAACTCAAGCTGTCGTTGCAGGTTGTCTGCCCCAGGTTTGAACTTCGGCGCGAGCCGCATTCGTGCGCTTGCCCGAATGTCGAAAAGCAACTCGCTGCATTCGTCGGCGATGAAGCTCAACATCCCGCGATAGTCCTGTCGGTAGTTGATCTTGGCCGAAAGAACTTCGACGGCACCGCGTGCCACCGTCACGTTGCTCTGGGCGTCTTCCAAAACCAGTTGCAGCAAGCCCGTCTCAACGCCGGTGTCAATTCGCCCGATGGTGGGGCGGATTGAACTGGGTTTCACCACCCTGTTGGCCTGGACGCGAAGTTTCCCGCGCGCGTTCAGCAGTTCGAAGTCATAGCTGCGGCCCTCAAGTAGTTGGATCCCTTCCTCGCCATGCTTCCGGGCTTCCTCGGGGGCGAGAATCCTGATGCTGTCACTTTTCCTGTCCGCTTGGACAAGGCGCAGAACTCCGGCGAGTCGGCCTTCAAAGTCCCGGCAAGGCACCAGCGCTTCTCTGGTCAAGCCGGTCATGCTCACGCCTCAGCAAAGCTGGTGAAGCCGTTCGCGCGAAGCCGTTCGAGCATCCGAATAATCTTCTCGAAACTCAGCCGGTAGCAGGCTTCAGCAGGTGGATAAGTCCGGGTGCCATCCGGTTTTAGCCCAAGCGGGTCGAGGCTTTCGTCCTCCATGCGCGCGGCCTTTGCTGCTTCCACTCGGAGTCCCTTGAGATGCGCGAATTCCTTGCCATCGTCGGCGAGTTCCCACGTCCGCTTGGCGAAGCACAGAGTTGCGAGCGTGCAAAGAACCGGCTCAAGGACGTTGCGCGAGCCGTGGAGCTTCGGAAGCAGCTTCTGGAGAATCTGCGCGTCCATCGCCGCCTTGAATTCCCAGCCGTCACCGCTGAGAAGTTTGTGATAATGCAGGAACGATGAGCCTTCCTTCGCCACACGAAAGCCAAACTCTGCATTGGCGGCTTGGAGGGCCTCGAAGAACAGGCACAGTTCGACCTTGAACATTCTTCGTTCAGCGTCGGGCAGTCGAGTTGACTGCTGCGCCAACGCGATGAGCCGCTTGCCGTATTCCGCTCCAGCCGCGTCCAGCTTTGCGAAATTCACGGCGGCTGGATTTTCCAGGAACCCCTTCAACTCGGAACCGGAAACGCGGAACTCCAGAACATTGGCGCGGTCGAGCACCTTTGGCGAAAACATGTAGGTCGTCTCATCAACGTTCACGGTTCCGACAATGAATAGATTCGGCGGAAGGTGGACTTCACCCGGAACACCGTCACGCAATGTTGCCGCTCCATTCGCATCCTTGTCGGAGTGCAAGTGAACCGGTTCACCCGATTCAATCGCAGAAAGCAGATCGGCGAAGTATCGCTCGACATGGGAGAGGTTCATCTCGTCGAGAATGAGGAAATGCGGAACGTCAGGCTCGGCGACCGCGCGCAGAATCAAGTCGAGGGCTTTGGTGCGGATGTAGCGGTTTTTGTCGAGGCCATCGGCGTAGCCGAGGACGTGTTCGCTGCTCGTCCAGTCTGCACCAACGGAGACAACTTCGTAACAGCGGCACGGACGGCTCACGGTTTTCCGTGCTTCGATCAACGCCAGCGCCGCCGGTTTCAAATGGCCGTCCCAGAAGATTGCGTGTTTTGCGAACTTGGAATCCTGCCGGGTTTCGTATCCGTGCAGAAATTTTTCCCGGACCTCTTTGGACGGAGTATCCGCCAGCGTTGGGTTGGCCACCAGAAATTCAGCCCACTCTTCGATTAGCCTCCGCGGAAGAACAACTTTCTCGTCCTTCTCATTCCAGAACTCGACTGAGATTCGGTCGGAGTCCATCACGCGATAGCTGTTACCAATCCGCGCGCCTCGCGTGAAAGGGTCCGGGTTGGTCACGGCAGGCGAAATCCACCGGGCGAACGCTTGAGCGAGCTTGGTTTTGCCGGAACCTGCCAACCCCGTCAGGATGACGAGCCGCTTTGCGAGCATCGCGGCGGCAAAACGCCTGATGAACTCTATGTCACAGCGGAAATTCGCGGCCGTAAAGTCCGCGAAGCATTTGTTAATGACGGTATCGCTCAAGCAATTCTTCCTTCGCGTTTAATCAGGCGAAACAGTCCTCCGGCACGATATAGCCGCCATCCCTCAACATTTCGCCCACTTCACGCGGAAGAGAGAAAACGCCATCGTAGTCAGTCAGTTCCTTGCCCTCGAATGAAAGGCCAATCTCGGCGTAGTGTTCTCCGCTGATAACCTCAGCGCAGCAAGGCTCAGTTTCATTCTCTCGGGTATGGAGAACGATCTCGACGCCCTTGCTCGGTTCGCTGAGTTGGGCACCGCTTTGGTGGATTAGAGTAGCTTCACTTTGCGGAAAGAACCGCTGAACAGTTTTGGTTTTCATCGCTTGATTCAAGCTAGTTGAGCGCCGGATTTCCAACCGCTTCGCTCACCAGCGGCGGCACGGCGTTCCCGATGACACGGAATTGATGGGTGCGGGCGATGGGGAACTCGAACCAGTCCGGGAAACTCTGGATGCGTGCAGCCTCGCGCGGGGTGAGCGACCGATTTTGCGTGGGGTGAATGAACATCAGCCCGTCCTTGCTCAAATGGGCCACGATGGTGGAACACGGCTTCATCCGATGCTGGCGCGTGTAGCGGTCTTTGAACGTGCTCTTGTCGTAAGGGAACTCGAACTCGACGCCGCGCCGGATGGCCTCGGCGCAATTCTCGCCTTCCTTGAGCAACAGGAAGTCACGCAGGTCGCGCTCGCTGTGCGGACGGGCGCGGTGCGCGGTGAGCTTCGCCGTGCGCTTGATTTCCAGCACGCTGTAAAGATACCGCCGCCCAAACCGTTCGACGTGCCCCTTCCGCGGCTCCATGTCATATTCACACTGTTCGTCGCCCTCGCCCGCCTTGACCGCCGGCAAATCGCCGATGGCTTCCCAGAGCGGCGGATGGTCGCAGGCCCGCGGCGCTGGCTTGAGCAGGGGGCGAAAGTAGTGCGGCAGATCGAGTCGCGTTCCGATGAAAAGCTGGCGCCGCCTCATTTGCGGCAGGCCGAGCTCCACGCAGTCTTCGATCTGAGAGTGAACGCGATAATCGAGCGCCCGCGCTTCCTTTTGGACGCGCGTCAAATATTCACCGCCGGATGCGGAGCGGATGCCGAGAACGTTCTCCATCACGAACACCTTCGGCTTGAAGAACTCCACGTAACGCAGGAACTCGCGGTAGAGGTAACGCCGGTCGTCATCCACCATGCGTTGCCCATTGTTCGAGCCGTCCACCCGGCGTGCTTTGCTGAAGCCCTGGCACGGAGGCCCGCCCACGATGACGTCCACTGGCTCCCCATTGAGCAACCCCGCCAGATGGTCGGGCTTGAATATCGTCAGGTCCTTTTCCAGGGCCTGTCGCACGTGTGGGAAGTTCCTCCGAAATGTGGCGATGGCCTCTTTGTTCAGGTCGATGGCCGCCAGGTTGGTGAATCCGGCGCGCTCCATTCCCAGGCTGAAACCGCCACAGCCGCAGAACAAGTCGATGAACGTGTACGCTTTCATTTTCCACCGCCGTTGATTTCTGAGTGACCCTACCATGCAGCGAGCGGAAAGACAGAGCCGTTTTCCGCCGGTTATCTCAGCAGGCTTGCGCTCATCGTTTGTGATCCAAAAACCACTTGTACAATGCCGGATTGTTGTAGGTCTCGGTCCACGAGTCGTGCTGCGCTTCAGGGTAGACCGTGAATGTGGCGTTGTTCCCACGTTTCTTGAGCGCGGCAATCATCTTTTCAGATTCTTCGAGTTTCACCGCCGAATCCTTTGCTCCGTGGAAGGCCCAAACCGGTAGCGTCTTCAACAGCGCGGCCTTTTTCTCATCGGCCAGCAAGATCCCAATGGTGTCGCCTCCGCCGCATATCGGTGCGATGGCCGCGAATCTTTCCGGATGCGATAGACCCAGGCTCCAGGTGCCGAAACCACCCATGCTCAAGCCGGTGAGATAAACGCGCCGAACGTCCACTTTGTGGCTGGCGCTGACCTTATCCAGCAGCGCCAGCAAGACATCATCGTCCCAACGTTGACCGGAGGGGCATTGGGGCGAGACCACGATGAACGGAAAGTCCTGCTTGTCCTTCACGATCTTGGGCGGGCCATGCACGGAGACCAGCCAGACGTTGGTTCCGCGTGCACCCGACCCGTGCAAAAATAGGATGAGCGGCCACTTTTTCGAGCCTCTGGGATTGTAGTCCTTGGGCAGGTACAACAAGTAGTCTGCGGAAACTGATTTGGTGATGCGCGTTTTGAGAGTCTGGGACTTCTGTACGGAATCCGGGCCTGGCTCGGCGGCCAGGCCTGAAAAACAGGCGAGACAAAGCGCGCCGACCAACGCGAGCGTGGTGAAGTGTTTGCACATAGTTTGCTGGAGTCAGTTGAACGGTTGGATTATGCAGAACCTTGGCGACTTGGCAACCAATCGGTCGAGGATGGCAGCAGTTCTTGGCCAGAAGCTCCCCGGAAGGGACGATGCGCGCCCAGTCCCCCGCCCGGGCGCAAGCCAGCAGAATTGCCACGCCTACGGACAGACCTCAGTAAAATCGGTTGAAATCGTGATCTGGACGCGCAACTCCAATTCCTCCACTTTTCGTAATCGTAATCGTAATCGTAATCCTCGGGTGTTGCCCTTGAAACGGAGGGGTGGATTACGATTAGGATTACGATTAGGATTACGATTAGGAGAAGGGAATCAACGTGGGCCGCGGGCCTTGCGATGGGAGCCTGCGCGAGCGGGGCGGCCTTTGGATTTAAACGCGGGTTTTGCAACGCCTCCTTTTGAAGGTCTTTGCGGGCGCAAAGGCTTTCGCGTCCTGCCCCCTGGCGGTTCGCGCAACCGTCGTGGTGAACGTGACGCAGGGGGCGGACCCGATTTGATCGAGTTGGATTCTGGCTTCGCCGACGGCTTTCGCTGACGATGTGATTCAATGGTCTTGGGGCGGGCCTTGGCACGTATCAGGACCGGACAACCCTCGTAACCGAAGGCCACACGAAGCTGGTTGGATAAATATTTTTCGTAAGTTTCAGAAAGGATTTCGTCTCGATTCACAAAGAGAAGAAACACGGGCGGCGCGAGTGAAACTTGTGTGGCGTAGAAGAATTTTAAGAGATGTCCCGCCGCACTCACCGGCTGCTGCCTTTCGATCGCATCACCCAGGACGCGGTTGAGGAGCGCGGTGGGCACTCTCTGCTTTAGTTGAGACGCCACATAACGCACTGCTTCGAGCAGCCGATCCAGGTGGAATCCCGTTTTCGCGGAAGTGAAAATCACCGGGGCATAGCTCAGGAAAAACAAGTGGTGCTGAACCCATTCCCCGAATTCGGACAGCGTCGTGAGCCGTTCTCGGCGCGAATCCCGGTGTGTTGTTTTTGACGTCCGCCTGTCGATTTCCTCCTCACGGGCCTTGCGAACGTCGGCTTGGGCAAGATCCCATTTGTTGATCACAATCACGCAGGCTCTGCGTGCCTCGACGATTTTGTCGGCGATCTTTTTGTCCTGTTCTGTGATGCCGACCTCAGCGTCCAGCACCAGCACCACCACGTCGGCTCGCTGGATGGAATCCTCAGCGCGTTTGACGCTGAAGAACTCGATGGGATCGTCGACACGCCGCGCCTTGCGCATGCCGGCAGTGTCAATCAGCACGAACTTCTGGCGGACGCCTTCGGTATCCACTTCAAAAGGAACATCCACGGAATCGCGTGTGGTGCCGGGAATGGGGGTGACGATCACCCGTTCGGACTGGGTGAGAGCGTTAATGATGGAAGATTTCCCGACGTTTGGCCGACCCACGATGGCCAGCTTCAGAGGGGCGTCTTCTACGATTGGCTGAGGCTTTTCCTCAGAGATCTCCCCTTCGTTGCCTGCGTCCTCCAAGGCCTGGGGTAACGCTGTCTCCACAACCCTAGGGAGGAGTGCCAAAGCCGTGGTCACCAGGTCGTCGATCCCGGTGCCATGGATGGCGGAGACCATGAAGATGGGATCGTAGCCCAGCCGTGCGAACACGTCGGTGGCGGGTTCCGCCTTGTAGGAGTCAACCTTGTTCACCGCAAGAAGTATGGGTTTTCCAGAAGCGCGCATGCGCGAGCCGACTTCGATGTCCAAAGGAACGAGGCCTGATTGGACATCGACCACCTGGATGATGACATCGGCGGTGTCGACGGCGAGGAGGACTTGATCGAGGGTGGCCTTGACGATGATGTCTTGGGAATGTTGTCCACGGAGCAATCCGATGCCGCCTGTGTCGATAATCGTGAAAGGTCTTCCGTGCCATTCGGCTTCGGCGCTTACACGGTCGCGCGTGACGCCCGGTTGGTCGTGGACGATGGCGATGCGTTTTCCTGCGATCCGGTTAAAGAGCGCTGATTTTCCGACGTTCGGACGGCCGACGATGGCGATGACTCCAGGCATGATTTAGGGTTTTGGCTTCAGCGAGCGTTGGTATTCAAGGATGGCGTATCGATCCGTCATTCCGGCGAGATAATCGCAGACTGTACGGTGGAGTCCATCGTGTTTTAGGCGTTTCTTCGCCTGACTGCCCATTTCATCCGGGTGTCGGAGAAAATAAGCGAACAATTCCTCCAAAAGCTTCACCGCCTGCAAGTTGGGTTCATGCACTTTGGGATTGTAATAGAGATGCTTGTAGAGATAACGACGGAGCTCCTGGTTCTGGCGCTTCCGTTCGGGGCTGTAGGAGACCAAAGGGCGGGGGTGTTCACGCACAGCGCGTGGGGCATTGATCCGTAGCCGTGCCAGACGTGCTTCCGTGGTGGTCACGACATCTTTGACCTGGCTGTCGATGAGGCAGCGGATCACAAAATAGCGTCGGCATTCGTCTGGCAAACGGCCATGGTCCTTGATAACTTGACGCGACGCGTGACGCCAGATTGGGACGGCCTTGCCGAGCGCTGATTCAGAGAGCAACCCGGAGTCGAGGCCATCGTCAATATCGTGGCTGTAGTAGGTGATTTCGTCCGCCACATTGGCCACCTGGGCCTCAAGCGATGGGGATCGGTGCTGAAATTCGGGCGAGGAGCCAGGGATATCGAAGGCGGTGGCGTGTTTTGTGAGACCTTCGCGAACTTCCCAACTTAAGTTCAATCCTGGAAAATCGGGGTATTTTTGCTCAAGCGATTCCACGACCCTGAGGCTTTGACGGTTGTGATCGAATCCTCCGTGGTCACGCATCAACCGGTTCAAGGCTTCCTCGCCCTTATGACCGAATGCGGAATGTCCGAGGTCATGCGCCAGGGCAATGGCTTCCGTGAGATCCTCGTTGAGCCGAAGCGCGCGCGCGATGTTTCTGCTGATGGCGGCTACTTCGATGGTGTGGGTGAGCCGGGTTCGCAGATGATCCCCGGTGCCGTTCAGGAACACCTGAGTTTTGTATTCGAGCCGGCGGAAAGCGCGAGAGTGAATGACGCGATCGCGGTCGCGCTGGTAATGAGTGCGCCATTCGGGCCCATTGTCCGCGTAGAGGCGGCCCCGAGTATCCGCGCTCAGTTGGGCGAATGGCGCGAGGCTGTCACGCTCGCGCCGCTCGAGTTCTTCGCGAGTGCAGGGCATCAGATAGTGCGGAGATCAGTCACCGCGCCGGCAATCCAGCCAACGTGATGCCCTTCAGTTCGCAGAGGCGTCGGATGGTATCCTCGATCAAGTTGTTTGGACACGAGGCACCTGCTGTGATGCCGACGGTGACGTTCCCATCAGGCAGCCAGTCCTGAGTCTCCACCTCGCTCCGTTTGTGTTGATCGTAATGCTGAATCAGTTTTTGCGAGGCCATCTTGCTGGCGTTCTTGATAAAAAATGTGAGCAGCTTGGCTTCACCCATTTCGGCGAGGTGCGAGGTGTTGGAGGAATTGTAGCCCCCGATGACCAGGAGTAAGTCGAGGGGTTCTCGCAACAGCTTTTCCAGGGCATCCTGTCGGTCTTGGGTCGCCCCGCAGATGGTGTCGAAGAACCGGAAATGTTGCTCCAGATTTTCATGGCCGAAGCGCCTTTCCATGGCGTTGCGAAAGCGCCGTTGAACCTCCTCGGTCTCCCCGCGCAACATGGTCGTCTGATTGGCCACGCCGATCGCTTTGAGATGCACATCTGGATCAAAGCCGTCTGAGAGGGCACCTTTGAACTTCTCCAGGAACTCCTGTTTGTCACCCCCGTTCAAGATGTAATGACAGACATAATCCGTCTCCTCCAGCGTAAATACGACAAGATAATGGCCCCCAGCGGTCCCCGTGGCCTGGGAACTCGTGGCCTTCGTCTCCTCGTGCCAAGCCTTGCCATGGATGATGCTGGTCACGCTTTCTCGAGAATATTGCCGCACTCTTTTCCACACGCTCATCACGTCGCCGCAGGTCGTGTCCACAAACACGCAGCCTTTCTCTTCCAAGCGGGCGCGTGTGGCGACCTCGGTGCCGAAAGCAGGGATGATCACGACATCCCCTCTTTGCAGGTCCTCCATGTCCGCGTTCTTTTCCTTGCCGGAGAGAAATTTGATTCCCATGTCCCTGATCTGATCGTTCACCTCAGGGTTGTGAATGATTTCACCGAGGATGTAGAGGGGCTGCTCTGGAGGAAAGCTTTTGCGGGCCGCATAGGCCAGATCGATCGCCCTTTCCACACCGTAGCAGAATCCAAACTCCTTTGCCAGTCGGATGGTGAGGTTGGGGGCTGGACGAAGGACATTGCCGTTGGCTCGTATGAACTCGACCAGTTCGCTCCGGTAATGAGACAGCACCTGGGCCTGGACGGCCGACATGATTTCGGGACGCCGAAGGTTCAGCTTCTGCGGAGGGGCTTGCATCTGGATCGCCATGAAAGAAATCCTAATGAGACACGAGGGGGCGCGTCGAGAGGAAAGCATCCTCTGACCTCAGTAAAAAATCCCCTTCCAGCCCGCTCCTCAAGCAACACCAATTGCCCGCTCCCACTCTAACGTAATCGTAATCGTAATCGTAATCGTAATCGTAATCGTAATCGTAATCGTAATCGTAATCGTAATCGTAATCGTAATCGTAATCGTAATCGTAATCGTAATCGTAATCGTAAT
>CAMBEJ010000172.1 GCA_945865375.1 Akkermansia muciniphila
TGCCGGCGAGTAGCCGACACGCCGCCTCTCCACCATCTTCGCAAGCTCAGCGTTCAGCGGCGTCAGCCCAACAGTCAGCTTCTCCAACCGCGCTTCGGCTGAGGCTCCTAAGGACGCTCTGAGCTTTTCTGAAACGGTGCGATCTTGGAGGATCTTTGGTGACACTTGACCCGATTCTGCCAAGTCGAGAATGCGTCCAGCGCCCTTCTGGTTCCCAGCCAGGGTTTGGGCGAGCTTCACCTGAACCCGGTGGGGCGCGGACTGAAGGGCCTCCACCACGATCGCATAAGGATCTCCCGCCCCTGCCTTGGCGAGCGCCGCACACAGGCGGCCCCGGGTCGCCGCCGGGAGAGTGGCATCTCCAACCAAGGGTGCCAACATCGTGAAAACCTCGCTTGGCCGCAGCAAGGACAAGGCTCGGACCATCGCCGACTTCGCCTCCAGTTCCGTCAGATCACTCCTCAACAATTCGAGAAATCTCGGGGCCATATCCTTCATCTGAAGGGATCCGGCCAATTCCGCTGAAGCTTGCTGCCGTTCGCCGGTCAGGCTCGGGCTCACCGAAGGCATGGGAACCGTGGCGGGATCGAACCGGCCCGCCGCAATCCAGGCAAACGCGCTCCCCGCGTCCGCATCCGCGATCTCGAGATAAACCCTCTTCCCCTTGTGCGGTGCCAGATCCCATCGAACAGGCTGCGCGATGTCGTTTCTTGGCGCGAATGCCTCCGCAAGAACCTCACCCGAGGTGGCATCCCTCAAACGCACCCCATTCCTCTTTTGCGCAGATTTGTCCGGAGATCCATCGTGACCGGCGATGGAAAAACGGAAACGTTCCGGTGCCATGAAAGGCGGCGATGTCAGAACCCCTGTGAGCGATTCCCCTCCATCAGGCAGGCTGCAAAAAAACACTGCCGCCTTATCGCCATCACTCGAGGCTCTCACCTGCAGGAACCACGGATTTCGCTGGTTGACTATCCCTTCGATCGGATGATTGGACCAACCGGCGGATCCCGCGTCCACCGATCCCAACAACCCACGCGCCAGCGAAACACCCCAGGCTTTAGCCAGTTCGCCCAAAGCGCCACCACGCTGTCCCAGTCCGCCCTGCACGGCTCGAAACAGGGAAAACTGCGTCCCGAGATCGTCCTTGAATCGCGTCGGCGCCAGCTCCGCAAGGGTCTCCAAGTCAGATTCGCGACCATACCGCGCGACGTGTCTGAAAGAACGCTCCTGATCCTCGCGAGCCGTGGCGCCACGCTTCAAATGGTCTAGCAAAAACGAGGCCGCGTCCGCCCCCGGAACCGCGGGTGCCACGTCGGCCACCGCCGCGCGATCCCGCTCTGCCACGTTGGCACCCAGAAATTTCGCAAAACTGCCCGAAACCTTCATCTGATTCCGCAGCGCCATCCGGACACCGTGCAACAAGTGCCCATCGTGTGCCGGGATCTGGTGCCGAAGGCGCAACAGGGGCTCAATGTTCTCCAACGCCGCGTGCCGCCCCAACGCATCCGCCGACGCGCGCTGCACCCACGCATCAGGATCCGATAGGCCCTGCACCGCCAAAACCCGATGCCCGGGCTCCCACGCCGACCCCGTCAACTCTGACAAAACCTTCTGCGCATGCGTCCTGACCTCCCCGCTCGGATCTGTGCAACCCGCCTTCGCCATCGCCATGTCCAGCGCGCCAACACGGAACAACACCCATAACGAATGGGCTTTCTGCCGCCAATTGATTTCCTCGCTTTTCCATAGGTCCTGGATCGGACCCAGAACCTTCCCCGCGCCGCGCTCCACAAGCTGCTCCGTAGCCAGGTAACGCCTCGACTGGTTTGAGTCCCCAATCTCGTCCAGCAGCGTCTCCACCGACGCGCTGGCTAGGTTCAATGCCCGATGCGCCGAAGGCTTGTAGCGGATCCTCCAGATCCGGCCTCTTTCCCGATCCCGTCCAGGATGCAACAGCGGCACCTCGTAGTGTCCAATAATCTTGTTATAGAAATCCGCCACATAAAGCGCTCCATCCGGGCCAAATTGCATGTCCACAGGACGAAACCAG
Source organism: Akkermansia muciniphila (assembly GCA_945865375.1). Taxonomy (GTDB): domain Bacteria; phylum Verrucomicrobiota; class Verrucomicrobiia; order Limisphaerales; family F1-80-MAGS106; genus F1-80-MAGS106. Next base: position 2,054 of record CAMBEJ010000172.1, read on the forward strand.
GGATCGTCCGCTGAAAGAAAATCACGCTCTTCACGCGCAATTTTTGTCGTCCCGGATTCCACCAGCGTGTCGCGGTTAATCCGGCTCGTCATCACATTGCCGATGACAATATTGTCCCGAAATTCCGGCGGCCATCGGTCATCCGAAAGATAAACCAGCCCGGCGATCGCTGTCGATCCGTGGCTGTGCTCCATCAGGGTCGGGCCAAATCCAAGGCCATCGTGGGCTTTGCCGAAACTCGGGTAATACGCCCCACGCAACACTTGATAAATCGGGGCGCTATGACAATCCGCTGAAAATAGATTTCCCAAGGGATCGAACGCCAGCCCGAATGGATTCACCTGGCCCCACGAATGCTGTTCCACACTCGATCCATCCACGCGCACGCGGTAAATATTGCCTGAATTCATCTGGATTTCCGTGCCATCCTTCCCGCGCACCACCGTGTTGTTATTGTATCCATGGGTGATGTAAAGCCACCCGTCCAACCCCCGGCGAAAGGACGAGCTCATACCATGAGTGTCTCGTTCCCATCCAAGCGGCCCATACAGGACGGTCCGTTTGTCCGCTTTGCCGTCGCCGTCGGTGTCCTCGAAATACCAGATGTTCGGGATGCTCCAGGCGATGACTCCTTTCTTATAAGGGTAAATGCCTGTCGGAATGTTCAAACCATCGGCAAAAGTTGTCGCCTTTTCCGCCTCGCCGTCCCCATCTTTGTCCTCAAGCACCACAATCGAATCTCGTCCCTTTTTATCCAAGGGTGCCGGGAAGGGATACTCCAGCGTGCTGCTTACCCAAAGCCGCCCTTTCTCATCGAAGGCCATGTTCATCGGCTTGGCGATGCGGGGCTCGGCAACAAAAAGTTTGATCTCGAAATCAGCAGGGAGATGGAAGCCCTTCCGCTCCTCCTCCGGCTCCAGCGGACCCGTTGGGCGAACCCCTTCCGCAAAGGGATCGGCGCCGCGCACCACAGAGGCGCTCAATCCCATCCAAGCCACCGCCAGACTCAGACCACAAAAATAACAGCGTAAAAAAGTTTTCATGAAGAAGATGTCCTCACCCTAAACTTCACATGAACTCCGTTCCACGAAAAAAGTATTCATCAAATCCCTGGCACCAAAAAGTTGCTCGTCGCCGCCGCCGCCACGTCCTATAATCAGTTCTTTCAACCATGTGGTTCGCGAAATTTGTGCTCTGGGTAATCCCCGGATTTTGTATCGCCCTCACTCTGAACGCGGCGGAGTCGACACTCACTTCGACCGCGTGGCGCGAGGAGTCCGGCCATCGATGGACTCCAATCGCTCCACCCGGAACGAACACAACGGGTTTTACGCGCATCGATCCCAGCCAATCCGGAGTCCTCTTCAGCAACCGCCTTTCCGATGGGGCGATCTCGACCAATCGACTCCTGGAAATCGGATCCGGCGTGGCCTTGGGTGACATTGATGGCGATGGCTGGGTGGACATTTATTTCTGCCGCACCGAGGGTGACAACATCCTCTATCGAAATCGTGGCGGCTGGCGCTTCGAAGATATCACGGCTTCAGCAGGGGTCGCCTGCGCAGGGCAGTTCTCCACGGGTGCCACCTTGGCCGATGGGGATGGGGATGGGGATCTCGATCTGTTGGTGAACAGTCTGGGCGGAGGCACCCGCTGCTTCTTCAATGACGGCCAAGGCCATTTCGCGGAACGAACCGAGAGTCGACTTGTCCGGCAATTCGGCGCGACGTCCATGACGCTGGGTGACGTGGACAGCGATGGCGACCTGGACCTCTACGTCACGAATTATCGGACCGACACGTTCCACGATCATCCACCAGGCCTCCAGGTAAGAACCCGGAAGACGCCGGAAGGACAGCCGATTGTGGAACCCGCAAACCGATTCACTTGGGTGATGGCGCCGAACGGTGATGTCAGTGTGGTCGAACGAGGGGAACCGGATGTGCTCTACATCAATCTCGGCGCGGGAAGGTTCTCGCCCGTGCGGTGGGATAACGGCGTGTTCAAGGATGAATCCGGCAAATCGCTCTCCGCGCCTCTCCAGGATTGGGGACTGGTCGCGATGTTTCGGGATCTGAACGGGGATAGGCATCCAGATCTGTATGTTTGCAACGACTTTATCTACATGCCGGACCGAATCTGGTTCAACCGGGAGGGACTCCGGTTTCAAGCGGCACCCCAAACCGCGTTTCGCTCCCTCAGCCTCGCCTCCATGTCTGTGGATGTGGCGGACATCAATCGGGACGGGTTCGACGATCTGTTTGTTGCGGAGATGTTGAATCCCAACCGCGAGCGACGAGCCCGGCAGCAGCCAGAAACCTCCGGAGGATCGGTGCGAGGTCCGATGGAATCGGGGGACCTGCGCCCCGAAGTCATGCGCAACACAGTGCACTTGGCCCGAGGTGATGGGACATACTCGGAAATCGCTCAATTGGCCAACATAGCGGCGACCGACTGGACTTGGGCCTCGACGTTTCTGGATGTCGATCTGGATGGATGGGAGGATCTGTTGGTTGCGGCAGGCACCATTTATGACATGCAGGACGCCGATGCATTGGCTACGATCGCCCGCCGGAGCGGTTGGCGCAACCAAGCGGAAACGTTGCGCAGTCTGGCAATCCTACCCAATCGAAAAGCCCCCAGCCGGGTGTACCGAAATCGCCACGATCTCACTTTCGACGATGCCAGCACGGCATGGCGGTTTGGCGGGACGGGCATCGCCCATGGGATGGCGTGCGGCGATCTGGACAATGACGGCGACATGGACGTGGTGATGAACTGTCTGAACGAACCCGCCCGCCTCTTTAGGAACGACACGACCGCACCGCGCCTGGCGATTCGACTTGTCGGCACCAACGCCAACACGCGCGGGATCGGGGCCAAAATCACGGTCCTGGGAGGCCCGGTGGTTCAATCGCAGGAAATGATCTCGGGCGGACGCTATCTTTCGAGCGACGATCCGATGCGTGTCTTCGCGGCGGGTCAGGCGAGCTTTCTGAGGGTCGAAGTGGCTTGGCGCACCGGGGGACGGAGTGTCATCACGAATGCCACACCGGGTCGCATCTACGAAATTTCACAAAGCTCGGCGCGAGATTCCACGGCTGCTGACACCCCCAAAGCGGCTCCATGGTTCGAGGACGTCAGCTCCACGATCAATCACCGCCATGCGGATGCCGCATTCGATGATTTCCTGCGCCAGCCACTTTTACCACGGCGGTTGAGCACGTTGGGGCCGGGCGTGTGCTGGGCGGATCTGGACGGAGACGGCGACGACGATTTGCTGGTGGGAGGCGGCCGCGGGGGACAAGCCCAAGCCTTTCGGAACGAAGGCGGTGGCCAGTGGGCACGATGGCTGAACACGCCGTTCCCCCTCGCGAATGCACGTCAGCAAACCACGATCCTCGCGATCCCCACCCCCAAGCGTGGAGCAAAAGTCTTGGTCGGCGAATCCAACTGGGAGGATGCGGATCGGACGGCCCCCGCGTTCCGGATTCATTCTTTTGATGGCACCCCTGAAGGGGACGGCGTTGCGGGTCCAGCCTCGGACAGTTCCGCCACCGGGCCCCTGGCAATGGCCGACACGGATGGCGACGGCGCGTTGGATCTATTCGTGGGCGGATTGGCCACCCCCGGTCGCTATCCGGAGCCGGCCACATCCCGCTTGATGCGGAACACCGGTCCGGCTTTCACGCTGTCGCAAGCGTTTGCTGGGCTCAGCATGGTTCGGGGCGCTGTGTTCGCGGATGTGGATGCGGACGGAGATCCAGACCTTTTGCTGGCCTGCGAGTGGGATTCGATCCGTCTCTTCCGAAATGATAAGGGGCGGTTCACGGATGTGAGCGCGGGCTGGGGCTTGGCTGGCCTCAAAGGCTGGTGGAATGGAATACAAACGGGAGATTTCGACGAGGACGGCCGACTTGATTTCGTGGCCTCCAATTGGGGTGCCAACTGGCGCAACGACACACCGAACGGGCCTGAAGCACCGGTGCGGTTGTATTGGGCCGACTGGACGAACAACGGCGGCCTGCAGATGCTGCTCGCCTCTCAGGACAGCAGCCGAGACGCGATCAAAGATCGAGATCTTTGGTGGCCTTGGCGACGGCTAAGCGCGGTGGTTGCCGCGATTCCGGCGGTGAGCTTGGCCGTTCCAGATCATGCGGCGTATGGACGAACAGATATCGGGCAGTTGCTTAGAGGCACAGATAAAGCAGCCCGATTCTACGAGGCCCGGAGTTTTTATTCCATGGTTTTTCTGAACCGCGGTGATCGGTTCGAGGCGCATCCCCTGCCGATTGAGGCGCAATTTTCGCCTTCCTTTGGAGTCGCCGTCACGGACTTCAACGGGGACGGACACGACGATTTGTTCCTGGCTCAGAATTTCATTGGCGTGGATCCCGAAACGTCGCCACACGATGCGGGTGTGGGTCTCGTTTTAGCGGGGGATGGTCGTGGTGGTTTTAGGGCGCTTTCACCGATGGAATCCGGCATCTCCATCTCGGGCGAACAGCGCGGCGCGGCGGTCGCGGATTTCGATGGAGATGGACGAGTGGATTTGGTGGTCGGCCAGCATGGACAAGAAACACGCCTGTTCCGCAATAAGACGGGTCGCACAGGCCTCCGGGTGCGGGTGCGCGGCATCGATGGAAATCCGATGGCGGCCGGTGCCGCGATCCGTGTGAAATATGGCGACCGTTGGGGGCCCGTGCGCGAGATCCACATCGGAGGCGGTTTTCATTCACAAGATTCATCCACACTTGTGTTCGCCGGTTCTGGCAAGCCTGTCGCCGTCTGGATCAGGTGGCCCGGCGGCCAGACCCGCGAATGGCCGCTACCAGGAACTGCGAGGGAAGTCGAGATCCAGCCGGATGGAATCGAAGTTCGTTGAGCCCGGGTAAACCTGGAAAGAGCAATTGAATTAACCGCAAAGAATTCAGAGAACGCAAAGGCAAAAACTTGTGGAGTTCTGAGAGAGGGATGACCTTTATCTTCTCGGTGATGATTTGAAGAATCACCGTGTTTCGCAACCCATTCTCTATGTGTTCTTTGCGATCTTTGCGGTCAAATGAACTGCCGGATCAAGGATAAAGTATTTGGAACCGCGAGAGACGCAAACCAGGGAAAAGAGGGCGAGTCACCGAGCCCGAACTCCCTCCGCCGAAACCTCCACGTTCTTCGCCCCTGCCGGCCACGACCACTCGCGTAACTCACCCCCGGGCATTCGCAGTTCCACCGCCTCCGGAGCCACCGTTGTGGCAAACACGAAGGTCCCTGAATCCTGCGACCAATAGCCTACTCCTGAATGCACCTCGCGGACGGGGCCGTAGACGCCGCGGCTCTTCACACGCACACGAGCGCCGATGCCTCCGGGATTTCCCCGCGCCCCTCGAACTGTGATCCGCACCCCCGGCGTTGATCCCGCGCCTCGGAACAATCGCGTGGGGCCATTGTTCTGAGCGACCGCGATGTCCATGCGGCCATCGCCGTCAAAATCGGCCGCTGCCGCGCCCCGCTGCTCTCCGTATATAGATATCCCCGATTCGCGTGGGCCGAGCGCACGGAATCCCCCCTTCCCGTCACCCAACAGCACCAGCCCCACGCCCGCATCTTGGCGCGAGGTCTCGCCATCGACTCCAAAAAAGTTTTGCGCAAGGAAAATGTCCTCTGTCCCGTTCCCGTCCCAATCGGCCACCACCACGCCGAAAGCTGGGGAAAACTGGGCCTCGATGGGCAGCCGCCTGCCTTTGAAATGGTCGCCTCGGTTCAGGAAAACCATCGTTGCCATGGAGTTGACCTCGAGATGCCGGATAGGACCTGCTGGGGCACCCAGCAACTCTTCGACGCCCATGGGTCCATAAGCGTGATGATTCGGCGCCCGTTTTGCCACCGCCGGAATGGCCGCGATGACCGCTTTTCTTTCGCGCCATGGAAGCCATTTCTTCACCTCTGGATCCATGGAAGCAAGCAGGGTCTGCACCGAACCGTCCTGGGCAAAATCTCCGTAGTAAAGCCGGACCGGCGTGTCGGCTCCAGGCTGCGGGTCTGGGCTCCAGTTTTGCCCCCAGTTCGAAGCCACCAAATCCATCTGCCCATCGCCGTCAAAATCCCCGGCCGCAATGCCGTTCCACCAACCTCTGTAACCACCCATTTTCATCGCCTCCGTCACCTGCGTGAACTTCCCCTTGTCGTTCCGAAAAATCTGAATCGCACCCCACTCGCAGGCCAGCGCCAGATCTTGGTCGCCGTCGCCATCGACATCGAAGAAGACAGCCCCGCTGACCAAACCGAGGTGTTCGAACCTGGTCGCTGACGAGAACCTGTCTCCATCGTTCTGCAGAATAACCGAGAGAGCCGCCTCGGGATATCTTCCAGGAATCACGCGCCCTCCCACAAAGAGATCCAGATCGCCGTCCCCATCGATGTCGGCCATGGCCAGTGGACCCACGGACTGAACTCCCTTTGCGGCAGATGGAACTTCGACACCCGGTTTCCCCGCAACGAACTCGAAAGCGCGAAACAAAGGGGTGTTCGTGTCCGCTTGTTCCCAGTTCGACTGCCCTGCCAGTATTCGAATCCGGTCACCCGCTCCTCTCCATGCCACGAGCCCTGTTTGACTCCGCGAATTCCCCCGCAGTTGCGTGGCGTTTGTCTCCAATAGGAATTTCCCACCGCCGCTGTTCTGGAAGACGGCCATGCCTCCTCCCTGCCCTCCACCGACGATCAACTCATCGCGACCATCGCCATTCAAATCGACCCACGCGACGCCTGGCCCCAGGGTGCTGAGTCGGCGTGGGAGCAACGGTTGTCGTGCAAAATCATCGAATGGAACGGCCGTGTGGCTGTAATTTAGGGAGACCGTCATATCCTGAAAAAGCGGCTGAACCGACGGGGGTGGAGAATTGGTGGCACCCCGCTCCGCCGGTTCTTCGATCTCATACATGAAATTAGGCCGAGCATTCGTGACCACACTGAGAGCTCCACTTCGCCAGCGTACCTCGATCTCGAGCTTCGCCGAATCACCCGCCGCGAAAACTCGCATCGGGTCATCGCCCGAAAGATACCGCCCGCCTGCGATCATTTCCTGGGATTGCGGCACGGGACCGCCGGTCACACGGACGCGGCCTCCGATTCCCTGTGTGTTACCCCGCCTTCCCTTCAGGCGAACCGCGACGCGCGGGGAGGACGACTCGTTTCGCAGAATACGGGCGGGGCCATTCAAACAGTTGATCACCACGTCGAGGTCCCCATCATTGTCGAGATCCGCCATCGCCAACCCCTGCGCCACGCCCACCGTATCGAAACCCCAAGCCCGGCTTGTATCCTCGAAGGTCGAGTCATGCCGATTTCGAAAGGCCATGGATGGGCACCGTCGGTGGGGCGAAAGCTCGAGATTTTTGAGGCGAGTGGCCACTGTGGTCCGGGCACCTTGCCGGGCAAGATTGAGAGCCATATCGCCGTCCTGCACATCATGCTGGTAACCCGTGGCCACCAGCAGATCCTCCCAGCCATCGAGATCCACATCCAGAAACACGGACCCCCAGGTCCAATCTGTCGCTGCCACGCCTGCGAGTTGCGCAATCTCAGCATAGGTGCCATCGCCGCGACCAAGGTGCAGTGTGTTACGGCCCACTTCAGGTCGTAATTGGGAATTCTCCTTCGCCCCAGCGAGCACTTCGGAGAGCGTGTCCGGCCGTTGCCACGCCCTAAATTCCCGCCGCGGACTCAGCATGTCCGCGACGAAAAGGTCGTCGAAACCATCCCGGTTGATATCCGCCACATCCACCGCCATCGAAGCCAAGCTGGTCGACCGCAAGGCAGTCTTTGGGGCGGCTTGGAATCGTTTCCCCTGCACGTTCAACCAAATTCGATCGAACCAATAAGGGAAATCGTTACACACGTAAATGTCTGGGAGTCCATCGCCGTTCAGATCCCGGAACAGGACGGAAAGGCCCCAATCCCTTGGAGGTTCCGACAAAGCCTTACCCTCCTCATCAAGAAAGACACCCACGTTCCACGGTGCCGGAACAAAACGCCCGTTGCTGCGGCTGACGTAAAAAACATCCATTTCACCTCGCTCAACGACCACCCCTCCCGCAGCGGTCAACAGTCCCGCAAACCGTTCCGCGGGTTCAATAACCTCCGTCCCATCTGGACGCCTCCGGCTTGTGATTCTGAGTCCTGGGGGATCGTCTTGGAATGTATCCGTGCGGTAATTTGTGACGTAGAGATCCAGATCGCCGTCGCCATCGACGTCCGCCAGCGCCATGGACGTGGCCCCGAGATTCCTGACGAGCCCGGACTCCGCGACTTCGGCAAAGTATCCCTTCCCGTCGTTTAGAAACGCCCGAGTGCCACCGCCGAGGCTGTTGATCAAAAGGTCGAGGTCGTTGTCGCCATCGAGATCCGCGAACGTGCAACCAGTAGAGAATTGGTTCGGGCAAGCGACACCCGATGAAGCGGTGATATCCTGAAACTTCCAGTTGCCCAGGTTGCGATACAGGGTATTGTCGCCCTCGAGCCGACAGAAATAAAGATCCACCAAACCGTCTCCATCGACATCCCCAAGAGCGACCCCAGAGCCTATCGCGAGAAGCCTGTTGGTGGCGATGGTGGAGTCCGAAAGGCGATTCGTGAAGACGACGCCGGTGTTGGATCCAGGAAGTAAAGTGAACCCGGCCCGGCCTTCCCTCGGAACCGGCAGAGGTGCGGATCGGTACCCCCCATTCAACTGCCACATCAGACCGGTGGCGGTGGCGGCGTTTGATCTGGAAAGAGCAATCAAACCCACTAAACACCCGAAAAACACGAAAAAGAACACCCTTGGAATCAGGAGACCTCCCACCCTCTTGTTGGAAGGGACCCATTGCCAAAGTTTTACTCTCTTCATGTACAGCGTGTGTTTCGCGGGTTGATTTACCCGTTCTAGGTTCGCTCGTCGATTACCTTCCGCTCTCAACACGGAATTTCTGGAATCTTGTCGTCCGCCTTCCGGCTTGATTGATTGGTCCGCCGCTTCTACAATCCCCATGTGGCTGCAATTTTTGAACGCGTGGACCGACTGGAGGAGGTGCTGAGCAAGTTCATGGAGCAAACCTCCATGATGCTGGCATCCCACCATGAGGACATTGCCGA
>CAMBEJ010000173.1 GCA_945865375.1 Akkermansia muciniphila
GTCGGGGCGTGCCGGCGAATTTATTCGCAGCACGGCTCGCGCCAGTTCGAGTGCCGCTTTGCGATTCCACCACATCGGAGACTTCGGACGGAGATGATCTTGTTTCCGATGCAACCGCCGAACCATCAGGTGGAGACGAACCGCTGCCAGGCGTCTAGGTTACGGAGTTGGCCGGTAATTGGTGGCAGTTTCTGTGTTTGCGACGGTGCGCCGTCGGCAGCGGTCGCTCACCTGAGACGTTAGGCGTTTCCGAGCGTCCACTGTTGCATCACGGCGAAAAATCCGTTATCTCACGCACATGAACACTGAATTTGCCTCGCTCTTCAAACTCGGACGCGCTGAACGGCTTCAGCTTGTCGAAGACCTCTGGGACAGCATCGCGCAGGAGGACACGAAATCGCCGGTCCCGGACTCGAAGCGCGACGAACTTCGCCGCCGCAAGGAGCGGTATTTGCAGCATCCGGCTTCGGGTCGCACTTGGGAACAAGTTAAGGAGCGGGCACAGGCTCAGCATGATTGAACGTGTCATCTATACCGAGGAGGCAGACGATGATATTGCTGAGTCCTATGACTGGTATGAGAGCCGCGAGCCAGGACTCGGCGAGGATTTCCTTCGGTGTGTCGAGGCGTGTGTTCTCACCATTCAGCGGCATCCACATCTCTATCCCATCGCCGTGGACGAGTTCCGCCGTGCGCTCGTGCGTCGCTTTCCTTACGAGATTTTCTACGAGCCAACTGCCGATGCCATCGTCATCTACTCGGTCTTTCACTGCTCTCAAGACCCGCGGAAGTGGCGGAAGCGGCTTGGCTACGGCACGGAAGGAAACGCCTAACCATCGGGTCGAGTCGAACCGCTGCCAGGCGTCTCGGTTACGGAGTTGGCTGGTGATTACGGACAGTTTTTGTGGTTGCGACGGTGCGCTGTCGGCAGCGGTCGCTCACCCGAGTCGTTAGGCCGCTTCACATCATGAGATGAACACCGAAAACAAAGAATGGATCGTGAGCGAGATTCGCTCGATGTCGAGCCGTTACCCCAAATTCAAGAAATTTGGCAAAGAGACAGCAAGCCGCTTTGATTCAATGAGTGACAGGGAGGCGTTCCTTTATTTTAGCGGTTTGATGTGCGGATACCAGAGAGGGTATAGAGATGGTTCAGACAGCGATTCTGATGAATGATCGTTCAACAAGGCGCTCGACCCAACAGCCGTGAGCGTCTCGATTTTCATGTTCACTGATTTCATTACATTCTTTTTGTTTCTTGACCGCGCTGTCCCGGCTGTGGGTGATCGTTCGGCGGCTTCGAGCGTCATGTGCGTTTTCGAGCACACACAGCTTCGCGATTCGGGAGTCGCGGGGGAGTTCATGTGGACATTCCCAGTTAGTTTATGGAGGCGACTTGGTTCAGGGCCTAGCGGAGGCCGGAATCGAAGAGCACGCAGGGGAGCTGGTTGCGATGTTTGGTTTGATTGCTTTGGGCCTCCCGCTGTCCCAGATTGAAAATCTCACAGGAAGAAAATCGGAGACGATCAAGCGACGATTGCGTCGCTGTCGGGCGCGGGGTGATCTGTGGAATCAAGTCATGAATGCCCTGCTGGAGCATCAGGCGTTTGGAGACAGCGATCCTGAAGTATTGGAGGTTTTTGGGGCTGGCACCAAAAATCGAAACAGCCCGTTCGTTCGAGCGTTTTCCAAACGTTTGACCAATGTTCAGGTGGGCAGTGCCCTGTTTGAGTTACGGGAGTCCCTGCGTGAGAGGATCGAGCATTTTGTGGGCGCTGAGATTGCCTATACTGGTTCAGGGGATTTTTTTCGGGCCGACGTTGACGTGGAAAGAATTCCATGGATTAAGGAGATCCGACGTTCGGTGGGACGGGTGGAGGATTGTCCAGTTTTTGGCGAATATGAGGTGTTGGTATGGGACCAGGTTCGTTGTCCGAACGCTCAGGCCCGAGCCCTGGCTGAAAGACGCGTTCCGCCAGTGATGACCCTCAGATGTCTGTGCAAGGGAATGGGTGAGAACATGAGCCTCGGGGGATTCATGGACAACCTGAAGTCGATTGTCGCGGCAATCGATAATGGGTGGGTGTAACTGCACACGGGGGGCAAGGAAGCTTGGGATTCCCGTTTACAAAACGCTACTCCCGTCATCTCCAAATATCTGATCTGCTTGGCTGTTGAATTTGGGATGCGCGGTAAACGGCGCTGATTGGCTGTCAGCGTTAAATTGCGTTACGTACCTGGATACCTGGATCTGCGACGTTGGCTTGTCTTCTCAGTCTGGACGTGCCTGTTTACGCCTGAATTAGCTCGCCAGTTGCTTCGGCCTGTTTTAATGAGAAAGTCCGCGCGGACGACCGCTTTGGCATACTTATCAAGATTATTATCCTCTCGATTCCAGCCCCATGTGGCGGTTGACCCGGTTGGATTTCGTGGTTGGCTAATGGGATGTTCTCTCTCGCGGGTCTTTTTATTTTCCCAACGGTCTGATGGCAATTACGATGGCAATCGAATTAACGCGCTGGGACTGAAGCATGTTGGAAACGCTATTTTGGGACCTTCATCCGCGCCAATCCTTTAGGATGAATCGTCAATTTGACCTCGATTATGCGGGCCACTTGAGACGGATCAAAGAAAACACTGCGCCCCCACTTGATGAAGGGCAGTGTTTTGTTCTTTTGCTGCTGGCGAAGCCATCGCAAGCTGGGTCGTGATCGGGGGTCGGGCCAAACGGTTTCAAGGAGCCCACGGGCATCGAGTAATTTTGGAAGATCATTTTCGTTTTTGCTGTTGAGCAGAGGATTCATCCTGAAAACGACGGTTGAACTGTAGATTTTGTTGGAAGTCGCAGCCACGTCGCGGAATCCAACTGCTCCGCAGTTCACTTACTCGATGACAAGTGACTCTTCTTCAAATTGTTGTAACAGAAATCATACCTCAGATTTTAAGGGGTCCAACTGCCATTGTTAGGTTCATTCCTCATTATGAGTTCCCGCACAGGCAGAAGGGACAGATTCAAAGCCGAAGCAGGCAACTGTCCAAATCCCGACCGTCGCAACTCAACCAAGCAGCAGCTGCTTGAGCTTTGGTTGGAGCTTGAAATTGGGAATCTACGACGACTTTGTTCTGATTTTGATTTTTCCAAACCATTCTGATCCTGATCTCCGCTCCAAAGACACACAGGGAAGGTGAATTCTTCGATTATTCTGGGAAATCCTGGGAAACGCTCGTGCAAACGTAAACAACAGCCGTCAACTTGAAAGTTCGGCTCAACTCCCGCTGTTCATCGCGTCGTCCAGATGCACCACTTTATTCACAGCATCCGCCATTAGGACGATGTTGCCAGGATTCGCAGGCACTAGGCTGAACCATTTCGTTGCTTCAGCCTCTGTGCAGAACGCATTGACATAATGACGGCGACAGATCGCGCTCGAATTGCCCATTTCCTCGGCGACGGCACCGAGATTCTTGATGATCTGCTGGCGGTGTGTGCCATAACCGTGGCGCATGGCATCGTGGCCTAAACGCACGCCGGAAACCCGTTGCAGGGCGGCGTTGATCTGCGCAAGGCTGACATCTGGGCACACCAGCCCGCTGTCCTTTCGCCACTGAGCCAGCCAGAGCTTCAGGTTCTCTTGGATGGGAATTTGTCGGTTGTGGCCAGTCTTTGATTTCTTCCCTGGCAGGCGGATATAGTCATCCCCGACCTCAATCCAATCGAGCCGCACGGCTTCTGACGGTCGCATTACGGCAAACAGACCAGCACCACAACAACAGCAAATCTGGGCGTTTAGTTGGCAGCGTGGTCAAAATCTTCCTCAATTCAGCCACGCACAGGAATTCCACTTCGTCTTGTTTAACGCTACATCGTTCCATTTCCTTTCCAGGATTAAACCCCTTCGAAACAAAAGGTGGGTTCTGCTTGGCAGCCCACGCGTACAAATTACCAAGAATAGTTTTATACTCGTTTCGTGTTTTTGGACGTAATCCAAAACCGGCCACCAAGTGCTCAAGTTGTCCGGCAGTCAATTGATCGAGCAAAACTCCGGCAGGCAGGTTTTTAACCAGCTTATTCAGACGCGACTCGATGTTGCCGCAATGAGAATCGGATTTTCCGTCCGCCACCTTGAATTTGTGGTAGAGCTTGGCGGCTTCTTCAAAGCTGGTTGGCTTGGCCTGAGGCCCACCGTCTCGGTGGTTGGCGAGGTAATATTTGACGGCATCCAGAAGCGTCGACCTGCCGTTCAACATCGCGCTGCATGCGACCCATGATCGCACAGCCGACCCAAGCGACTCACATACCTGGGCACTTCGCAGCACTTCGAGGGCAATGCATACGTCCTGCCATTGGCCAGTGTTCAGCGACATGCGGCTGGCCTGCCCTTTGACCATGGCGGCACGAATTTCATCCGCCCTGCGCTCGGCTTCCTTCCTGGACGGGTTACTCAAGACCCGGCGCTTGCCTGTGGAATAATCGACCAAAAGCCAGTAAATCCCCTGCCCGGCTTTAGTCGACTGATAGATGGTGAACTCAACGCCACCAGCGTTGTAAACAAATTTGGTTTTTTGTGACATACGCAGCAAAGAACTGAATTTCTTTGGTCTGCGTGCCGTGAATTTGTTTCATTTTGTTTCACGGCGGTATTTTCACAGTGATTTGCGTGAAAACACCGGGAAATCCCAGCGGGAAAGTGGCGGGAGTGGCGGGGCTCGAACCCGTAACCTCTGCCGTGACAGGGCAGCGCTCTAACCAATTGAGCTACACCCCCGCTGAACGGGACGGAGAAACTACCAAACACCCCCGGTTCGTCAACGAAGATTTTAAGGGACGACGCTTTTTGCAGAGGATCGATTCCAATAAGCCTTCAATTTGATCCTTTAAAAAGGTCTCCGAACGGTCGCACCGCCAGAGAATTGTGCCGTCGGACGATCCGTATCCCAAAAAGTATCATTGCCCACCCTCCACTCACTAGTTAGCATGGCGCCCATGCCCAAGTCTTCAACACCCGCCGGATCTCCTGCGGCCCGATCGTCCTCAACAGGAAGGACCACTCTTACATCCTACCAGTGGAAGTCCGGAATAGCCGCCTGGCTGGGATGGCTCTTTGACGGCCTGGACATGCATCTCTACACCATCGTGGCGGCACCCTTCGTCGCGACCCTGGTTCACGCGGCATCGCCCACGGACGCCATTGTGAAGGAGAAGAGCTCCTGGATTCAGGCCGCTTTCCTGATCGGATGGGCCCTGGGGGGAGGTTTTTTCGGGCGCATTGGCGACAAGTACGGCAGAAGCCGCACCTTGTGCTTCACGATCCTGACTTACGCGATCTTCACCGCACTTTCAACCTTTGCCCAGACCTGGTGGCAGTTGCTCATCTTCCGGTTCTTAGCCGCTCTCGGCATCGGCGGTGAATGGGCCGTGGGCTCTTCATTGCTTTCTGAAACCTGGCCAAAGCATTGGAGGGCATGGATCGCCGCCGTGCTCCAGACCGGTGTCAACATCGGCGTTCTGCTCGCCATCCTGACGACCTACCTGATGGCGGGCATGAGCGAACGGTATGTTTTCCTGGTTGGGATCCTGCCGGCGTTGCTGGTTTTCTGGATCCGTCGGCATGTTCCCGAGCCGGAAGAATGGGCGGCAGCCAGAGCGAAGGCCGGGCGCGATGCGCCGGGTATCATGGATCTTTTCAGAGGGCCAGTGCGGCGGACAACCGTGCTCGTGATTGCAGTCTGCTCCACGTCGCTCACTGCGTGGTGGGCGTTCATGTTTTGGCACATGCAACACTTGCGCAGCCTTCCAGAAGTCAAAGGATGGGCTCCAAAGGAGATCAATCAGCTCGCGAGCAAAGCCTTCTTCATCGTCGTCGTCGCCTCGATCGTGGGCAACTTCGCTGCTGCCGCAGCGGCACGCTGCATCGGTTATCGACGCTCCATCGCTTTGATGTGCCTCGGATTTTTTCTGGCGATGGCCACCACCTATTCCGTGGTGCGAGACTCGTCGACATTGTTGCGCATGATCCCTTGCATCGGCTTTTTCTCCGGTGTCTTTGGACTTTTCACGATGTACCTCCCGCCATTGTTCCCCACCCTGCTCCGAACCACGGGCGCGGGATTCTGTTACAATATCGGTCGAATTTTCGCAGCCTTGGGGACGGTTGTGTTCGGATTGCTTTCACCTGTCGGTGACCTGAGAACCACCTTGTTGTATGTCAGTTTTCTGTTCATCCCGGCTATGCTCGTGGCCCTGTTCCTCCCTGATTTGCGGGACGAACCAGCCCCGCAGACGTCCTGACATTGCAACCCTCCACGAGTGACAACGGCTGACGCCACCCAGCGCACTTTTCAATGCGAACGTGTTCGAGCGCTCGCCAGCGGGATCATCGAGACTGCGGGCACGACGTTCCTCCTGTTGATTGCCGTGCGATGGTTCGAGGCGGGAGCCACCACGAAGGCGCTGATAGCCTGCGGGGGAAGTCTCGGACTGCTCCTGTCTCCCGTGGTGGTATTCGCGGTTGAGAAGCTCCGATGCCGGACTGCCGCGGCGGCTTCTGTCGTCGCCGGGTTGGGAGCCGTCTGCTTTCTGTTCATGGCGGTTTTTCAAACCCTCGCGGTGTTCACTCTCGGCAGCATCCTGGCTATGGCGGCTTCCTCAGCCATTATTCCTCTTCTCACTCAAATTTATCAGGAAAATTATCCAGCCAAAAAGCGAGGTCGGCTTTTCTCACAAACCCTGATGATCCGCATCGGAGCCACGATTTTCTTCAGCGAATTTGCCGGGCGTGCTCTCACGGACGATTTGGAGCACTTTACGTGGCTGCTTCTGTCGTTCGCCACCGCATTCACGTTGGCCGCGTTTTGTCTGAACCGATGCCCCTCAAGAGTTCTGGCCAGTTCGGGTGCCTCCCATCCCTTTCGGGGACTCCGCTTTGTGGCTTCGGACAGGGTTTTCCGACAGACCTTGATTTGTTGGATGCTCATGGGATTTGCAAATCTGATGATGCTCCCCATGCGCGTTGAGTATCTGGCCAACCCCAAATACAATCTGGCGCTGACCGTCAGCCAGATCGCGCTCCTGACCGGGGTCATTCCAAACTGTGCCCGACTGCTCCTGAGTCCGATCTGGGGGTGGCTTTTCGATCATGCAAACTTTTTTGCACTCAGGATGACGTTGAACCTTGGATTCGCTCTCGGTATCCTCGCTTTTTTTACAAGCACTGACCTCTGGGGGCTCTTTTTTGGGGCGGTCATCCACGGTATTTCAAACGCGGGAGGCGATGTGGCATGGAGCCTCTGGGTTACGAAGTTCGCCCCTGAAGATCGCGTCGCTGACTACATGGCTGTGCATACCTTCTTCACCGGTATTCGGGGAGTTCTCGCCCCAATCGTGGGTTTTCATGCCATTGCCTCCATGTCCTTCAGCACGCTCGGCATTCTGAGCGCGTTGTTGATCGTGGGCGCCACTGCAATTCTCTTGCCCGAGCTCAAACATGGCCGCCGTGCTCAACCCGCCCCCCCCCTCGTCGAGGAAATCTCGGAATGACGGCGATGAAAATATCGGGTTAGGACTTGACGGCCTGGGTCGGTTTGATTGCATAGTCTGGAATGAAATTCAAAACCGCTGGCTCGTTGGCTCTGGTCGCCCTCGTGACACTCCTCACCGGTTGCTACAGCACACCGGATGGCCGTAATCGGATGGGAATCCCCTTTTCCAAGGACAAGATCGAAAGCCGTTACGAACGTCCCGTCGATAAAATTGTTGCCGCCGCGAAGGAGGTTTTGGCGTTCAACGGCACCCTGACAAGCGACAATACCATCACCCACGTGCTCGAAGCTCGCATCGACAACCGCACCGTTTGGGTCAGAGTGGATGAAGTGGATGCCAATCTTTCCCGAGTCGTTGTGCAGGCGCGGAGGAAGGGCGGCTCGTCAGACATTGACCTCGCCAGCGAGATCGACAAGCAAATCGCCCTGCGCCTGCGTTGACCCGGCATCCACATGGGGTCGGCGGAGATGCCGCTGTCGTATTAGAGAGTTCCTTCGCGCTCGCTGCTTCTTGGGTTCAGACCAATGTTCTGCTCGTAGGATCCCATCTTCACCACGCCACCCGGACGCTTCCCTTTGCTTTCCACAGCCAGGTAGGTGATCCGCGTCAGAGCATTCTCAGCCGCTGAGGTCTGGGGGAACAGCTTGATGATCCGTTCCAAAGTGAGCTTGGCGCTTGCAGGGTCCTCCATCTTCTCCATCTGGATATCCGCTATTTGATGCAGGCAATGCACCGCGTTTTTGATGAGTTGGTTCGGCAAATTAATTAATTGTTCCAATTGGTCGATTGCGAGGTCCGATCGCCCGTAGTGTTTGTGGTAAACTGCCGCCAATTCCACACGCGCTTCAAAGTCTTGAGGGTGATCGTCGAGGTGCTCCACAAGCTGGCGAGCACGCAGCCCCGGCTCCACTCCAGGAGCCACGGCGAATTCCCTGGGATGGGGTGCCAAACCGACTCTCCCCACGTGCTCTAAAACTTCGATGAGGTTCGGCTGCTTTCGCTCGTCGAGCATCTCTTGTGGAGTCAAATGAGCAAGCCTTTGCGTTGCCATGTAACCCGCCTCCGACCCTGGGAACTGTCGTTCGATGCACTCCAACGCCTCGCGAGCGCCGTGGCTGTCCAATCCGTATTTCAAACGCCAGTCCGCAAGCTGGTTCAATGCCATGACCTGCTCGCCTGGGGCGTAATGGGCCTCCCCGCCAATCCGCTCCAGGATTTCCGAGGCTTCCGAAAGGTTGTTCTGACGTTCCACAAAAATCCGCGCCAGCAACATGAGACCCTGGTAATCCTCCGGAAACTGCCCCAACTGCTTCCGCACCTCGGCGATCGCACCCGTCACATCACCCCGATTCAGTTTGGCCGTGGCAAAGGAATAGATCGGCCTAGCTTCGATCTCGGTCGATCCTCCGGTATAGAGGCCCCCAATGCCGTCGGAGAGAGCCCTCCCGAGTGTGGGAGCCCAGATAAGCGACACCGGAATTCCCCCAAGCAGCGCGATCGCCAGGGCAAACCCTTCAGCCCCTCCAGCACCCAGCATGATGATCGAAAAAATCCATGCCACGGTAAACCCAGCTTTGAATAGCAGCTTTATCGGCCCCTCTTCCGTGCCTTTGGCCCATCGCCAGAATGCGACCGGCATGCCCACAAACAGGAGGATCGAAAGCAGCAAGCTCCAGAATGATATTTGTGCGAAGTGAATCATGTTTGTGTCGACCCGTGTCTCAGGTCTTCATCCATTACGAATGTGCGAAATGGATTGGTTCTTCGCTGTTTTGAGTGGAATGGAAAAGTTTCGGAGTGGGGATGACCCGAGAGGGTTGAAGGAACTTAGCCAGGGGCAAACGAGTGTGCGAGTGCCGCCCCTGGATCCCAGCCCCAATGTCAGCCGCCCCGGAGGGCCGATGGATTGGGTCTTAGAAACGAACCAGCGGAATACCGTGAGTTGTTGGATGGAAACCGTGTGATTATTGATGCACCTGACTTTTGGTGAACCCTGCTCCAACACCCTTTCAGGGCGTGAATCCAATTTCAAAACCGACCAGGTGCTGCGCTCGCGGACTCGCTTGCGCCTAGCTAACATCTCCGACCCTTCCAGGGCAAAAGCCGCTTTCCAAGCCTCAAGAAAGCGGGTCATTCCACCGAAAACAGCGAAGAACCAATGGATTTCATGCCATGACCTCGTTGGACAGGAGGCGGATTTCGTCCTCATTTCTTTCAGGTCGGCGGCCGTCGCGTCGAATGGGTTCGTCGTGAATTGGAGTTTCATGGCAATAAGCCGGGCACGACCTGTCGGCTGTGACGGCGGTAGATTTTGAAATCGGGATCGGTGGTCAGCACCACGGCACCACGGCGCGGCATTTCCTTGATTCTGGGATCGCCCCTCCGTCCGACCAGATGGAAAGCTTCGCTCAGGGTCCCCTCGCAAGTGCGCCACGGCCTCGGCAGGGCATCCATGTGCGCATTGGGCCGGCGATGATCCTGATCATCCTGGCGCACCAAGGCGACCAAGGCGCTGCTATCGGCTATGACGTTTCTTGGCACGAATCAGGGCGGGTAGGTATTTCGTCTTGTTGCTGGAAAGATCGGCGGGCAGGCCGTCGTTGCGGACCGAGCGAATCAAGTCGCCGATCAACTCCCGCATGCTTCCGCCCGCGCTCGCGGCGCGCTGCGGTTGATGCAATCGCAGGCGCACCTCGTTGGATTTCGAAACGCGGCGGGACTGCGACTCCTGTTCGATCTCTGTTGCGAGAGAATCGGGCAGCCGGAGGGTCAAAGTTTTAATGGGACGAGCGTAAGACAGAGGCGGCAGTCGAGCAAGGCGATTGTGTTAGGCTCAGAACTCCTGACCTCATGCGGGTACAAACGCTTGCTGCTGGAAAGTTCCTGAGACCACTACTGGGCCATCGACAATCAATACCAACCGGTTGTGTCTGCGGGAGGACTCGCTTTGATGCAGGAAAGGCCAGCATCGTTCCACGGTAGGTCAGGAGTTCTGAGGCTAGCCAGTAAGAATTAAGATTCTGCCGAAAAGTTGCCCGGCCAATGAGGTTTCGGCAAACGGGAATCAGGATAGCGGTGCTGCGATGCTTAGTTCTTCACTGCAACAAGGGCTTCCCCGATCGAGCCAAGCTGGACCCTTCAATCCACCATCAGACCTCAGAAAAAGCGGTTGAAATCGTGATCTGGGCGCCCAACCCCAATTCCTCCATTTTTCCTAATCGTAATCGTAATCCTCGGGTGTTCCGCTTGAAACAGAGGGGTGGATTACGATTACGATTACGATTACGATTAGCACTACAGCGACACTTTTGGAAATTGAGTAGAGTAGGCGAAGCGGACGGATTGAGAGGCACAGGCCAATGACCGTCTCGCTTCGCCCCTCATCGAACCGGACAGGCGGTTTTCCCGCATCCGGCTCTCCGAGGGCCATTCATCGCA
>CAMBEJ010000174.1 GCA_945865375.1 Akkermansia muciniphila
GAACTGCTTGGGCCTGAGTTGTCCAACCGAGGACTTCTGGTTGAGCAGCGCTGCGCGAGGCAGTTGCCGAGCGCTCAATTTGACGCGGTGCAGATCAAGCAGGTTTTGGTTAACTTGATCAAGAATGCGATGCAGGCGATGACCAAAGGGGGTCTGCTGACCATCGAGACCGGCAGCCATCTGGACGGTGTCTGGGTGAGCCTTCAGGACACGGGGGCGGGGATTCCTCAAGATCAGACGAATCGCATTTTTGAGCCGTTTTATACGACCAAAAAAAAGGGGTCAGGGCTTGGTTTGATGATTGTGCAGCGGATCGTCAGGGAGCACGATGGGCGCCTTGAACTGGAAAGCCACGTTGGCAAGGGCACCCGCTTCCGGGTGTGGCTTCCACTCAAGGACAGATCCACACGGCTGATCGAGGCGGCTTCCACTTAGCAAAGTGGCACCGGCGTCCCGCCGCTGTTCAGGGACCGAACAGAGCCGGGACGGCTCTGCCACTCTGACCAAGGTGGCGTTTTCGGGCTGTTCATTTCGGCGTGAACCCCGGCATACTCGCCTGGCGTATGGCGGAGAAGCCGGTATTATTGATTGTGGACGATGAAAAGCCGACCCGAGAGGGGCTTCGGGCTGCGATGGAGGATCGTTATGATATTTATCTGGCGGACGACGCCGGGAGCGCCATGGAATTGCTGGAATCTGTGGGAGTGGCCGTTTTGCTGACTGATTTTCGTCTCCCCAAGGAAGATGGGCTCAACTTGATAGTCCGCGCTAAGTCGCTCCCCTCGCCCCCCGTGTGTATCCTCATGACCGCATACGGCTCCGAGGAAATTGCGGTGGAGGCCATGAAACAGGGGGCAGATGATTACATCGCCAAGGGTCGCATGCAGATTGATGAGCTCGAAATGCGCATCGCCCGTGCCCTGCGCCATCAGAGCTTGGAGCACGAGAACCAAACACTGCACCAGCGACTGGATCGCAAGTTCCAGTTGAAGAATGTGATCGGTGAGGCCCGCCCGATGGAGGAGGTTTTCGAGCGCACGAGACAAGTGGCCCCATCGCGGGCGACGGTTTTGCTCCGAGGGGAGAGTGGCACCGGCAAGGAACTCGTTGCCCGTGCTATCCACCAGCTAAGCCCCCGGGCCCGGAATCCGCTGGTCACGGTCCACTGTGCAGCGTTATCTCCCACGCTCTTGGAGAGTGAGCTGTTCGGACACGAGCGAGGCGCGTTCACCGGGGCCCATGAACGAAGGATCGGTCGGTTCGAGCAAGCCCAAGGCGGCAGTCTATTCCTGGATGAAATTGGGGAGATCGATGTTTCGACTCAAGTTAAATTGCTGCGATTTCTCGGGGAACGGAGCTTCGAGCGGGTGGGTTCAGGCAAAACGCTCGCAGCCGACGTCCGCCTTATCGCCGCCACGAATAAGAACCTTGAAGCCATGGTGAAAGAGGGCCGTTTTCGCGAGGATTTGTATTTTCGGTTACGTGTCGTGGAGATCTGGATGCCGCCTCTCAGGGAGCGCTCCTCTGATATTCCGTTGTTGGCGACGAGTTTTTTGAACGAATTTGCGAAAGAGAACTCTAAGTCGATTGGTGCCTTCGAACCTGAAGCGATGCAAGCCCTGACCCAATACTCTTGGCCGGGGAACGTCCGGGAACTCAAAACAGCGATCGAACACGCTGTGGTGCTCGCGCGCGGCGGTCGGGTTAGCGTCTGTGACCTCCCGCCGAGCGTGCATGGCCAGCGGCGGCCCCTTCTCCTAGCCTCCTTGACGGCTCCCGCAGACCCCCTTTCAGTCCGGTCGGGGCCTGGCACGGTTCGTGAGGCGGAAAAGGAGATGATCGTCCAAGCCTTGAAAGAATCGGACGGGAACCGCACGATAGCCGCCCGGAAATTGGGGATGAGTCGTCGCACCTTACACAGGAAACTGCACTCTTATGAGTTGGAGGACCTCTAACCCTTCCCGCCTTTGAACCTCTTCTTATGATGGGAATACAGGAATGGGTCCACGCTCTCGAGGTTGGCGAGGGCCGGCGATACGTCAAGTTGGCAGGGTCTTTGTTAGGATTGTTGTTTTTGCTCGCGGTCTACGATACCCGCGAGTTCAGAAATTTTTCAACCAGCGAGGCGATGGATGTGTCCCAGCTAGCCCGTAACATCTCCGAGGGCAAAGGGTTTGTGACCGACTGCATCCGCCCCTTCAGCATGTTCCTGGTCCAGCGGGAACGTTCTGACCGGGACATGAAACTTCGCCAAGGCCATCCCGATCTCATGAATCCACCCATCTACCCGCTGTTGCTCGCCGGATGGATGAAGTTTATGCCCATGCACTATTACCTCCAGCGTGGCGGTGGGTTCATGAAATACCAACCGGAAGTGCTGATCGCGTTCCTTAATCAAACCCTTTTGCTTGGAGTCCTGGTCATGACTTTTCTACTGGGACGCGCGATGTTCGACCCCATGGTGGGTCTTATTTCGACCATCGTGGTGGCTCTCACTGAGGTCATGTGGCGGTTTAGTGCGTCGGGTTTGTCAACGATGTTGCTGATTTTGATCTTTTTGGGGCTTGTCGGCTGCTTTCTGATGACAGAGAGGCTTGCGGAAAATGAGGGCACTGGTGCCGGTCGGTTGGCAGGCTTGGCTATCGGGATCGGTCTCTTGCTTGGGATCGGGATGCTGACACGGTATTCCTTCGGAGTCCTCGCGGTCCCTTCAATTCTTTACGTGGCCTGCTCGTTTCCCAAGCGCCGCCTAGTTATGGCCCTTGTGGTGAGCTGTGTTTTCTTGATGGTCGTGACGCCCTGGCTTGTTCGAAATTTTCGCCTTAGCGGCAACCTTTTTGGCGCGGCAGGCTATGCGTTCATGGAGGAGACCCAACGATTTCCAGACAGCCGGTTGCAACGGTCCCTGAACCCAGACTTCAGCAAGTTTGGGCCTGGGGATGTCTTGAGGAAATTCATGCTGAACGCTTCGGAAATCATCCAAAACGATCTTCCAAAGCTGGGTCAGAACTGGATTTCGGCCTTTTTCCTCGTGGGTATGATGATCCCTTTCCAAGGAGCGGCGCTAGCACGGTTGAGGCGGTTCGGCTTAGGCTCCGTGGCAGCCCTTTTCCTCGCGCAAGCCTTGTTCCGTACCTATTTGACCGCGGAATCACCCATTGTGAACTCGGAGAACCTGCTCGTGCTGATGTTTCCTTTGGTGGCGATTTTTGGCGTGGCCATGTATGAAACCCTGCTTGAACAGATCCCTCTTCCATTTCCAGAAGCGCGCCACCTTGTGACCGGCGGTTTGGTCTTTATTGTGTCGCTTCCGCTATTGCTCACATTGCTGCCTCCTCGGATCTATCCCGTGGCTTACCCTCCCTATCATCCCCCGGTGATCCAGCAGACAGCAAGCTGGTTGGCGGAGGATGACCTGATGATGAGCGACGTGCCGTGGGCTGTGGCGTGGTACGGCAAGAGGCCCTGCGTCTGGACAACGCTCACGGTGGTGCCGGATTTTTATACCATCAACGATCTTACAAAACCGGTCAAAGGTCTCTACCTAACCCAGTTGACCACCGATACCAAGTTGAGTTCAGAGGTCCTCATGGGAGCCGACTTCGCGTGGCAACGATTTGCGTTGGATGCCGTTCTTCGAACCAACTTGCCAGCGGGGTTCCCTTTAAAGCACGGGAGACGGGATTTTCAGCAATCGGGACAAATCTTTTTGACGGATAGAAATCGGTGGGGCGGCCGCCTTGTCAAATGACTTTAAAAAACCTCCAAGTATTTGCAGGCAAACTGGTTGCTGCTCTATTTACGGAACCTATCGGACACGAGTTTGGGCTCCTTAAGTCAAGCAGATTTCTAATTGACATCGGCAGTGCTTTCCCTTACAAAGCTCCAGACTTTTCGACCAACTTTCCCGTCACGGGGTCGTTGTTGTAGAAGGAATTAATAAGCTATGAAAAAACTAATCGCTTCAGCGAGCCTCTTGAGTCTTGGAGTCGTCGGCATCCAAGCTGCCCACGCCCCCGGCCTGACTTCCACCGAAACTTCCAAATGGTGGAGCGTTGGGGCTTCGTTGAGAGGTTTTTACGATGACAACTACACCACATCACCCAGTGCGGCGAACCCCCCATCGACTTGGGGCACCGAGATTGAACCCTCGTTCGGGATTAATCTGCCTCTTGATCAGACCTACATTGGCCTGAGCTATATTTATGGGGCCAAGTTTTACGAGGACTCGAGCAAGTGGGACCAGAGCCACCAGGCCCGATTGAACCTCAGTCATGCCTTCACGCAACGTGTGAAGCTGGATTTGAGCGAGGTGTTTATTTCGGCTCAAGAACCTTCCATTATTGAAGAACGCGGCCCTATCACGTTCCCGCTCCGCAGCGAGGGAAACAACATCCGCAACACGGCTTCCGCAGCATTGACAACAGAGCTCACGCAGGAATTCAGCACGGTCATTAGTTACGCAAACTCAATTTGGGATTATGAGCAGGATGGTTCTGACCTAGCCAATCCTAATTCTAATTCCACAGGTGCGGGGAGTCGGTCTGCGTTGTTGGATCGCATGGAGCACATGCTCATGCTCAACCTGCGCTATCAAGTGGCGCCGTCCACCATTGCGTTGGTGGGCTATCAATATGGCGTGGTCGATTACAACAGCAAGGATGATTTGGTGCCCGGCCTCACCGCCGACATTCGCGACAGTCGCTCACACTACGCTTATGCCGGTGCTGACCATTTCTTCAATCAACAACTCAACGGATCAGTCCGCCTCGGCGCTCAGGTGACGTCCTACCCCAATATCACTGTAGAGGATAGTGTTCTTCCCTACGCGGACGCTTCGTTGAGCTATACCTACACCGCAGGCAGCTATGTGCAGTTGGGTGTTCGTCACGCTCTGAACCAAACCGATGTCGGGTTAGTGTTCTTGGGAGCGGGCGGTATCGACCCGACTTTGAACCAGGAAAGCACGACCGTTTACGGTTCGCTGAACCACAAGATCACAGCCAAGGTCACGGGGACAATCCTCGGGCAGTACCAAAACTCACAATTTAACGGCGGAGGTCCTATTTTAAATGGTCAGGCCGATGACTTGTTCTTGGTCGGCGTCACCTTTCGCTATCAGATCAACCAGTTCTTGTCTACCGACATCGGCTACAGCTTTGATCGCCTTGATTCTGATCTGACCAATCGCTCTTTCTCCAGGAACCGGGTGTTCGCAGGGTTGAAAGCAACATTTTAGTTGGTCACACTTTGAAATAACCATGGGAGGCTGGGTGCTATAACCTAGCCTCCCTTTTTTCTCTTTTATGGAAGCCGCGAAACCGCCTTCTAACCCCGCTCCAGAATCGAAGCTTCACTTCCTCGATTATTGGCGGATCATCAGGATCCGCAAAGCCGTCATTTTGACAGTGTTCCTGCTTGTCGTCATGACCACCACGGCGGTGACGCTGATGCTCAAGCCTTCCTACTCGAGCACGGTCAGAATCGCGGTCGAGAAGGACACGAGCGATATCGCTCCCTTGGGGGGAGCCCAGGCGGCAGCGGCCTACGATCCCTATTTCATTCAGACCGAGTTCGAGCGTATCCAATCCCGCAGCGTCCTCTATAGAGTCATAGAAGGGCTCAAGCCTGGTGAAGTGGAAGAGAGTGATTCTGACGAAAGTTTGAGCGTGGATCTCAAGCTGAACGAACGTTTCGCGAAGGATCTGGAACTTTCCAAACCACTTAAAACGACGGATTCCTATCAGTATTTGTTAAAGCTGATCGACGTCAGGCAGTCACGCAATACGAGCTTGATCGAAATTCGTGTGTTTAATCATGATCCCGCGCTAGCCCGTGACATTGCGAACAGGATCGCGAAAGTGTATCGTTCAAGCCGGTTGAAGACCCGGAAAGCCATGTCTGATCGCGGAATAAAGGCTCTTCAAATTCGCCTTGATGAGCAGACCAAAGACGTGAAGCTAACCCAGGCTGAACTGCAAAAGGAACGTGAAGAACAGCAGATCAGCGACGCCGTGGCAGAGGGAAGTTCTGCCAGTTACACGCTGGAACCCGCGACGGTGGCACGGTGGGAGACTGAGGCCAATACTGCCGAAGCCGCCTACATGCAGAGCAAAACTCTTTTGGAAGAGTTGATTGCTAAGCGGGACAAGAAGCAGATGGCTGCCATTGCAGTGGCTTACAACGATCCCCAACTCGCCGTCCTATTTGAAAAGCGATTGGAAGCGGATGTTCAAATGGTGGGATTGCTCCCCGACTTGGGCGACCAACATCCCATCATTCTGAAAGCGCAAAAAATCCTGGCCGAAATCAATAAGCAAATCGAGAGTCGCGTTGACGACGTGATCGAGGGCCTCCGTTCGAGGACGAAGGCTGCCCAGTCCAGCTTCGATTTGATGGCGGGAAAGGTCACATCCGCCAAAAAAACCGAAATTGGCGCAGGCCAGAAATATCGCAAATATTTTCAAATCAAAAGGGAATTGGAGAGTTTGCAGCGTGTTCGCGATGCGCTGAGGTTGCGCATTCTCCAGGAGAGCATCGACAAGGACATCCCAAAGGACTCCATTGTCGAGATCACGGATCAGGCAGAGCAATCCACGGTCCCCACTCGACCGAAGGTGGCATTGAACATTGTGCTGGGGGTTATCGTAGGTCTTGTTCTCGGTGTGGGCTTGGCGTTTTTCATCGAGTATCTGGATACCAGCGTTAAGACCATCGACGATGTGGAACGGGCTGTGCAAGCACCTGTGCTGGCCGTCATTCCCCAGAATGTGGGTTCACTCTTGTTGGAGGGTGCCGATAGCCCTCATGCTGAAGCGTATCGCGTCCTCCGCACCAATGTGCTGTTCTCTCGCAAGAACGACTCTCTGACGACTTTGACGGTTGTGAGCGGAGGAGCAGGCGAAGGGAAGTCGACCACCATCTTCAACCTGGCGATTGTGTTTGCTCAGAACGGACACCGCGTCTTGATTGTGGATTCGGATTTGCGACGACCCAGCCTCCACAAGATTCTCAACGTGACTAATTCCGTGGGTCTCACCAACTACTTGCTCCGGCAAAACACATTGGAGCAGGTCATTCAGACCACCCAGTTGCAAGGACTCGATTTCCTTCCCAGCGGAAAATTGCCCAGCAGTTCGATGGGCATTTTGAACTCCGTTCGAATGAAGGAATTCGTCAAGGAAGCCAAGACGCGCTACGATTTCGTCTTCTTCGATTCACCCCCGATCATGGGCGTCAGCGACGCGTCGATTTTGGCCAGCGAAGTGGATCTGGCTTTGCTCGTGGTTCAGTATCGTAAATACCCGCAGGCGATGACGGTTCGAGCCAAGCAGATGGTGGAAAAGGTGGGAGGCCGTTTGTTGGGAGTTGTGTTGAACAACATCAACATATCACAAGATTCCTACTACTATTATTACAGCGGGTACTATTACGATTATTACTCCAAACGCGACGACGAGGACGCTACAGCAAAGAAGAACGGCGACAAAAAGAAGAAGGGCGTGATGGATCGTGGAGACGTGGATCTCAAGCCAAAGTACTGACTTGCATGGATTCCGTAAGTTGTATTTTGATATCGGGCGCGAGGCGGTTGGCCAATGCAGTGTCGCAACGGAGGCTTGAGGGGTCTCTTTGCCGAGGATCACGGCGGGTGTGGCCTTTCGTGTTTAAGATGATATGTTGAACTTTGTAAAATGCTTCAGAAGTCGATCGTTGGTTGTGATGACGCTCTGCTCGTTGCTTTTGAGTGTGGGTTGTCGCACGCCGACTCCGGCGCACCAACCCGCCGACACAGACCTGAGTAGGCCCGCGAAAGTAGTCTCACCCGACATTATCAGCACGGGGGACCATATGGTGATCTTGTTTTCAGATATTCCGAGCCCATTTCAGTACGACGTCCGCGTGCTCCAAGACGGGAATATCACACTGCCCCACGACAAGAAACTCGCCGCCGCAGGCAAAACCGCCGGGAAACTGCAGGATGACATCCGTTTGGCTTACGTCCCTCAACTTTACCGCAGAATGACGGTGACGGTAAAGACGGACTCCCGATTTTACGCAGTCAGCGGACAGGTTCGGGGTCCGAGTCTGCAGCCTTATGCGGGTGATATGACGGTGCTTCGCGCGATCGCCGCGGCAGGTGATTTCACGGATTTCGCCGACAAGCGGAGCGTGGAATTGACCCGCGCCAACGGTGAAAAATTCATTATCGACTGCATCAAAGCGCAGCGGGACACGAAATTGGATATCCCCGTGTATCCTGGCGACCAGATCAATGTGCCTCGTCGATTATTCTGAGGTGAGTTATTGCACCTGACCTACCGTGATTCAGTTGCAGATTGTCGGGGGGCAGAGTGCGGGGAGTTGTTTCGTTCCCAGGAGACTGCCTGTTCAAATCGGCCGAGGTGCCAGGGATGACTTGAAATTGGGGGATGATGGAGTGTGGGAAAGCCACGCCTCGATAGAGTTGACGGCAGATGGTTTTTTCCGTCTCATCGCACTCTCGGAGGGGTTGGTTTGCGTGGAGGGTCTGAGTGTGACCGAGGCCCGTGTTAAGAATGGAGACATCATCGATATTGGCGCTGCTAAGATGGTGTTTCATCTCGCACGGGCACAGCAGCGCGGTCTTGCTATTCGCGAGGGTTTCCTCTGGCTGATCCTATTGACTCTTCCCATTGGAGAATTGCTCCTCATGTTTTGGTTGGGATAATTCCAATTTCTATCGGACCTCAACTTGGAGCTGTCTGCGACGTTCCCAAGGCTCGGAGCCACAGACCTTATGGCAGAAAGGAACGCTTTCGAACCTTTAATCCTGAAAACGGAGGTTGAACCACTAATTAGTGTCTGGCAGAAAACTCGTTTTAGCCAATAGAAGCAAGGGATTCGGATTAGAGCGGGTTGGGAATGTTCGTTGCGTCTTTGGCCACGGATGCGGATTTTGGGCGGTTTCGCACTTCCTTGGGCTCCAGATTCGAGCTGGCGCGGGCCAGTTGAATCCGTGTTTGGGAACGTTCCAGGGCCAGTTCCACCCAGCGGGCTCCTGAAAGCGTGATCTGGAAAATCCTCTGGATTTCCTCTTGCAGTTTTCGCCGGTCATATCCGGCGAGCGGTCTTCGAGGCTCACTCTGAGGCCCCTGGCTGTGGACTTGATCCTGGCGGCCATACAGAAACTCTATCGCATCGAGCGCCGAGCCAAGGCACAGAACTTGAGCCTGACAGCCCGCTTGGAACTTCGGCAACGGGAAGCTAGGCCCATTTTTTGGACCTGGGCCAACTGATCGTCACGCTCCACAAGGACCTCCTGCCCAAGAGCTCCCTGGGCAGGGCGCTGGCTTATGCGCAGAATCAGTGGCCGGGGATGGCTCGATATTTGGAGGTCGCCGAAGCCGAGATCGACAATAACTCCAGACCTCCTGACATACCCCTACATTTCTTAGGAAAATGGAATTATCCTGCCATCTACTGTGTCAAATGTGTTTGCGTATTCAACGTATCTTGCAACTCAAGATTTCCACACCTGCGTCTCGTTTTCTGGCTTGAACCTTCCAAAACTACGCAACGCGATTTGGCCCATATGTCAGGAGGTCTGAACTCGATCGAGCACGGCCTCAGAGGAGTCGTGCTGGGTCGCCGCAACTGGTTGCACGTCGGCCAGGAGTTAGGGGGAGAGAAGGCCGCCAATCTCTTCTCACTCATGATTACGTGCAAGCGCCTGCGGGTCGAACCTTACGCCTACCTCCACGACATCCTGCGGCGGCTCCCCACTCATCCCAACAAGGACATTTGGCAGCTCACCCCCAGGGGCTGGAAGGAAACCTTCGCCCCAAAGTCCACCTCGCCCAGTCCTAGTGGCTGAATCTCCCCGGGATCTCGATCCAACTAGTTCGTTCGATCTGTGAAACTTCCCGACCCGCGATCGGTGCCACACGGTTCCGCCGGACGGTTGCGATTGTCGAGCAATTGGCCATGGGCCATTGGCGAACGGCGGCCAACGCCGTGCGTGCGTTGGATCCAACCGTCGAAAGTCAATTTGACGATCTTTGTAATCCTTTATCCATCTCTGACCCCTTTCCCCCGCGTTTCTTTAACCGCGAATGGACGCGAATCCACGCTAATAGGAAAAAAACAATTGAGAGGAAAACCTCAGGAAGATTCTCCGGAATTCGCGTCCATTAGCGTCCATTCGCGGTTGAAAAAGGAATGGCCGGGCGCAACGGGCTTGGCGGAAGACGTGCGCTACTACGGCGCTTGGATGCGCGAGGAAGCGCAGAAGCGCATTGGCCACCTCTATCCGCCGGTGGAAATCACGGCGGAGATGGCGAAGGAACGACCCGACCTCAAATCGCTCGTCGGCCAGAAGCTCACCGTCATCGCTTGGATTTGGGCGCGGACAGTTAAGAGTCCCAACCCGGCGTTCTCGCATGTTGATGTGCCGCTGGAGTCCACCTTCATTCTCTCCAGCAAGGAGGGCAGAAAAGCTTACGTGCAGCCCACCGTTGCGGGCGAGACCTACAAGTTCACCGTCAAACTTTGCACGCCGACATCTGAAGCTGAACGTGGGACGAAGGCGGATGGCCGGGGCGCGAACTTTCGGTGCTTAGTATCGGACACACCGATTGACGGTAACTACATCAAAGCGGAGGGCAAGGCTGGCCGAATGGGAGCCCGCCTATTGGGGGTTGTGGCCGAAGGTCCAACTGGACGGGTTTATTTATCGCCAACACACGAGACCGAGGAAATCGCGGGTTCAGTCCCGAATGGCGCTTAGATAAGGCCTAAAACTTTCTTGCCCAAGCGTTTGCGTCGCGGGGGATTTTTCACGGTTTCGAACAAGACCCGACGACTCAAGCGCTGCATTTCTTTGAGTGTTGCCTGTATAGTCCTCCAGTTCTGGATGG